>JBAQHZ010000194.1:0-14756 GCA_049288585.1 Chania sp. | reverse complement strand
CCCTCTCCCCAAGGGAGAGGGAACTGATTAGCCTTAACTGACAAGCATTACCCTGGGTGGCACCGTTTTTTTTCGTCCTAATCCAACACCCGGCGTTATACTTTGCGCATATTTATCATGTTGAGGATAGAGTATGCCAAGCACCACCAGCGTCAAATTACGCCCACTGGAACGGGACGATTTGGCATTCGTTCACCAGATGGATAATAACGCCAGCGTGATGCGCTACTGGTTTGAAGAGCCGTACGAGGCCTTTGTCGAACTGGCCGATCTGTACGATAAGCACATTCACGATCAGAGCGAACGACGCTTCATCATCGAACACGAAGGGGCCAAAGTCGGCTTGGTCGAACTGGTGGAGATCGATCACATCCACCGCCGTGCCGAATTCCAGATCATCATCGATCCGGCCCATCAGGGCAAAGGCTACGCCAGCACCGCCGCCAAACTGGCGATGGATTATGGCTTTTCCGTGCTGAATCTCTACAAGCTGTATCTGATCGTCGACAAAGAGAACCCGAAAGCGATTCACATTTACAGCAAATTGGGGTTCGAAGTGGAAGGCGAGTTGATCGATGAATTCTTCGTTAACGGCGAGTACCGCACCGTGCTGCGCATGTGTATCTTCCAGCCACAGTATCTGGCGAAGTTCAAAACGCCGCCAGCACCGCTAAAATAAGCACATACCGGGGAGCTACACCTCCCCGGTGGTCACAAGATCAGACTGTACCCAGATAGTCCATTTTGCCCAACTCAACCCCGTGATGACGCAGGATGGCGTAAGCCGTGGTCAGATGGAAATAGAAATTGGGGATAGCAAAAGTCAGCAGATATCCTTCCGCGGTGAAGCTGAACTCCCGCGATTTGCTCTGCAATGTGATGGTGCGCACGTCAGCGTCAGCAAAATCATCCGGCTGGAAACGTTGCAGATAGGCAATGGTTTTCTCGATACGCTGGTGCAACTCGGCAAAGCTCGCCTCGTTGTCCGGCATCGCTGGCACTTCCTGCCCGCTTAGTCTGGCAACGGCACCTTTCGCGGTATCGCTGGTTATCTGCACCTGTCGCAGCAGAGGGAACATATCCGCTGCCAGTCGCGCGTCTAACAGCGTGCTTTCAGCCAACTGTTTTTCATGCAGAAACTGTTCGCCCTTCTTTAATAAAGACGACAGATTCTGCAAACCACGGACGAACTGTGCAGGGGAATGGGCATAAATCGACAATGACATAAAACCTCCTGAGTTTAGCGACGAATTTCCTGCACGAATCTTACGCTTTCCGCCGACTCAATGTTGCCGAATTGTTTAGCGATTTATGCCAACCAGATAAATAACTATAAAAATCATATTTTTATTTAAATTAAAATTGAAAATGCACGTTCTTACAAATTCTGATTAATAAACCGAATGATGATTTAATGCCCATTGTTAGGTATCATTCCTGCCACTACGGATAGCCCCCTATAGAAACAGTGGCTGCGGACAGGCAACACAACTCCCCGCCCTCCGCTGCTAATGGAATTCAACCGGCCTGAAAAACATGCGTAAATACAACTTATTATGGTGTGTATGGGTATTATGGGCATTGCTCATCATGCTTTGGCTGACTGAGATCGGCACCAGTGGCACTTACTTAAACCGAACGCTGCTCACGGCTCTGGTCGTTCTGCTGTTAGTAACTCTTGCGTTTATCTACAAAATCCCAAGGATAAATAAAATGTTGTCATTCAATAAACAGAAAAAATCTATCAGTGAGTCAACTGCACCAGAGGTGATTGACCAACCTGCGGCATCACAGGCGATGATGCAATCTGAATCCACGGCGCAAAATGATGTTGCTGATGCCATTAAACCGATCCGTGCCAAGAAAGACACCTTTGTCTCTAATGGTGCTCAGTTCACTGGCGTTATCGAAGGTGACGGCAATATCATTATCGAAGGCAAGGTGGAAGGGAACATCATCTGTATGCACATGGTGCGCATTGAGAACAGCGGCAATGTGAAAGGTGAAATCCGCGCGCAGCAGATCATGATTAACGGTTCGGTTGAAGGCCGTTGCTACGCCGACTCGCTGTCGATTCAGCCCAAAGGCAGCATGCGCGGCGATATTTTTGCCGACGAAATCTCGATCGAGAAAGGCGGCGTGTTTATCGGCCAGTCACAGCTGATGCAGAAGGCGCAGCCTCCGGTTCAGACCAAAGTCACACCGTTGAAAACCGCGCTTAGCTCCGCTGAACCCGACAACCAACCAGAACCATCAAACAAGCAAGCCAAATAAAACTGCCATCAACCATACCGGCCAGTGATGTAATCCTCAGTCCGGCGCTGGCGCGGTGAGGTGAAAAGACTATCGGTATGGTTATATTCCACCAATCGTCCTTGGTGGATAAATGCCGTATAGTCCGAAACCCGCGCAGCCTGCTGCATATTGTGCGTCACCAGTACCACGCTGTAGCGCTGCTTCAGGGCAGAAATCAGCTCTTCGATGGTTAGCGTGGAAATCGGATCCAGCGCCGAAGTCGGTTCATCCAGCAGCAGCACTTCCGGCTCAATCGCAATCGCGCGGGCAATCACCAGGCGCTGTTGCTGGCCGCTGGACAGACGGAACGCGTTCTCACGCAGGCGATCTTTCACCTCGTGCCACAATGCCGCCGCCCGCAGGGATCGCTCTACCGCTTCGTCCAGAATCCGCCGCTCGCGGATCCCTTGCAGCCGCAGGCCGTAAACCACGTTCTCGTAGATGGATTTCGGGAACGGATTTGGCCGTTGAAACACCATCCCAACGCGCCGCCGCAGCGCAGCCACCTCAACCTGTGGGCCCGAAATGATTTCGCCGTTGAGCCGCAATTCACCCTCAATACGGCAATCGTCCACCAGATCGTTCATGCGGTTAAAACAGCGCAACAACGTTGATTTCCCACAGCCGGAAGGCCCAATCAGCGCCGTGACGCGGTGTTTCGGAATACGCAGGGAAACATCGTGTAGTACCTGCTTGGCTGCGTAAAACAGATTCAGGCCGTCGACCGCCAGTGCGGTATCCTCATCCGCAAGATGTTGAACATCCAACCGCGGTAAGCTGTCTGGCATCATCAAACCCATTGTGCATTCCCCAAAGCGTCGCCTTTATTCACTCTGCGGCAACAGATTATTGTGACCATGTTTTATACCGCTCCCTCAGCGAGTGGCGAATACCCATCGCCGCCAGATTAAGCCCCACCACGATTAATACCAGCAATAGCGCCGTTGCGAACACCAGCGGCCTCGCCGCCTCTACGCTGGGGCTCTGAAATGCCATATCGTAGATCTGGAAGCTGAGGTGCATGAACTTCCGCTCCAAATGCAAATACGGGAAAATATCATCCACCGGCAGCACCGGCACCGATTTCACCACGCCCACCAGCATCAACGGCGCCGTTTCCCCTGCGGCACGCGCCACGGCCAGGATCAAGCCGGTCATCATCGCCGGTGCCGCCATCGGCAACACGATGTGCCACAGCGTTTCCGCCCGGGTCGCGCCCAGTGCGAGCGATCCCTGACGCAGCGTGGCGGGAATACGTGACAGCCCTTCTTCGGTTGCCACGATCACCACCGGTAACGTCAGCAGCGCCAACGTCAGCGCCGCCCACAGCACGCCGGGTGTGCCAAACGTCGGATTCGGCAACGATGCCGGGTAAAACAGCTGGTCGAGGGTGCCGCCGATCATATACACGAAAAAGCCAAGGCCAAATACGCCGTAAACGATCGAGGGAACACCGGCCAGGTTGACCACGGAAATGCGGATCAGGCGCGTCAGAAGATTATTACCCGCATACTCATGCAGGTAGAGCGCGGCAATGACGCCAAACGGCATCACCACGATCGACATCAGGATCACCATCAGCACGGTGCCAAAAATCGCCGGGAACACGCCCCCTTCGGTGTTGGCCTCGCGCGGGCTATCGGTGAGAAATTTTTGTACCTGATCGGCCCAATGCGCCAGTTTCTGCCCACTGCTCATCGCATTCGGATACCAGGCATCACGTACCTGGCTCAGCGGAATGGTATGAGTTTGCCCATGCATGTCGCGTAACAATAAGGCTGAACGCTCCAGATCGTGATTCAGCCCCTGCAACTTGTCGGCCAGTTGCCGGTACTGGCGCTGTAATTCCAGCCTTTCGGCACGGACCGATGCCTGCAAACGTTCATCCAACTGATGATCATGCAGCAGGCTTTTCTCGCGCAGGCGCAGGCTTTCAAATTGCTGATTGATACGCGCCATGTCGCGGAACTGAATCTCGTGCGCCTGACGGGAAAGCGCGGCAATCTGCGGTAGGCGCTGTTGCAATGCCTGGCCGAGATCGCGCCCGGTCAACGGTTGGTCGTCCTCCAGCATCCCGGCCAGATAGCCATAGGCAGTGCCATTGGTATTGCGCTCCAGCACCAGCACATCAGGCGGCGTGGTTTGCAGGCGCACATCGCTGGCCAGCAAGGTACGGAAATCCTGCCCTTCAATTTCACGGTTGCCCACCTTGATCAGATAACGGGTGAAGCTTGGCGCCTCGCCCGCAGGCAGTGCAACTCCGGAGTCCTGCAATTGGCGGCGCGAGAGCGTCTGTTGCTGATAAAGCTCACCGATCACCGTCACCGATCCTGCGGCAGTTTGGTTCAGTTCAAACTGATAAACCGGGCTGGGCCAGAAATAGCGCATCCCCTGCCCGGCCAACAGCAGCAAAATGCCGATCAGCGCCAACAGGCTGACCGCCACCGACGCGGCCGTAAGCCAAATCCAGGGGGAGCCGCTGCTAATCCACTTTCTCATGGCGTCTCCTGATTCAGCGTATAACGCTCACGCAGGCGTAAACGCACGGCTTCGGCCAAGGTGTTAAACATAAAGGTAAAGATGAACAGCACCAAGGCAGTAAGGAACAACACGCGATAATGGCTGCTGCCAACCACCGCCTCTGGCATTTCAATGGCGATGTTGGCGGCCAGAGCACGCAAGCCCTGGAACAGACTACCGTCGATGATCGGCGTATTGCCGGTGGCCATCAGGACGATCATGGTTTCCCCCACCGCACGGCCAAAACCAATCATCAAGGCTGAAAATATGCCGGCGCTGGCTGAGGGTAACACCACGCCAACCACGGTTTGCCACTGGCTGGCTCCCAATGCCAGCGAACCCCGGCTGAGCGCGGTGGGTACGCTGAACAGGGCGTCTTCCGCCAGCGAGAAAATAATCGGTACCAAGGCAAACCCCATCGCCACGCCGACTACCAACGCATTACGCTGATCGTAACCCTCACCTAGTCGGTAATGCAGCGGTTCACCGAAGAGTTGCAACTCCAGCCATGGTCCAGCGGCAAACGCCAACCAAACGGTCAACAGCACCAGCGGCAGCAACAGCAGTAAATCC
This sequence comes from Chania sp., assembly GCA_049288585.1. Classification (GTDB taxonomy): domain Bacteria; phylum Pseudomonadota; class Gammaproteobacteria; order Enterobacterales; family Enterobacteriaceae; genus Chania. The sequence continues at coordinate 9,368 of JBAQHZ010000194.1, read as the reverse complement.
ATCCCCGGAGCCAGGTGGCCCGGGGCAAACTGGTTTACCAACCAACCGCACAGCAGCACCACTATTGCCAGCAAAAACGGCAAAGCCAGTATCGCCAGCAGATAATTCTCCAGCAGCGGTGCCAACCAGATACCGGCCACCAACCCAATCACCACCGTCGGCAACGCGCCCATCACTTCCACCGCTGGTTTCACTACGCGCCGTAACCCGGCCGACATAAAGCAGGCGGTATAAATCGCCCCGGCCAAGGCCAGCGGCACGGCAAACAGCATTGAATAACCTGCCGCCTTGAAGGTGCCGAAGATCACCGGCATCAGGCTGAATTTGGCCTGATAGCTGTCTTCCCCCGAGGTGGACTGCCAAACGTAAGCAGGCTCAGGGTAATTTTCATACCACACCCGCTGCCACAGCGAGCGCCAGGTAACGTCGGGATAAGGGTTATCCACGGCGTAATGTTGCCAACCCTGGGCCGTTTCAAGCAGCAGGCCATCGCCACGCGGCGCGAATGCCATCTGCTGCACATCGCCGGGCAAGGTGGTATTCAACAACGGCTGCGGCTGAATGCTGGAAAACAGGGCAAAAGCGCCACCCGGCTGCCATGCGGCAAACACCCGGCGATAGGGCTCAGTAGCCAGCAGCTCATTGGGCAACGCACGGTGTTCAAATTGCTGTATCGGCGTCAGTTGACGCTGCTGACTCTTTTCCACCTCGAACCACTCACGCAAGCTGCCGTCCCCTGCGCGGATCAACAGGGCGTGGCCACCGGGTAACAGCGTCAGATCATAAGGCAGGTGTTCGCCAAGAGTTAACGTCTCGCGCAACGATAGCTGCGCTCCTTCAATCTGATAACGGGCCAGCTGATTCCCGCTCAGTAAATAGAGTTGGCGGCCATCCGGCGTCAACAGCAGTTGCTGCGCGGCAACATTCAGTTGCAGTTGCGTCAGTTGTACGGGCGCTGAAGCGTTGAAACGGCCAAACAACAAGCGATGATCGTCGGTGACTGCCGCCAGCAGGGTGGTTCCCCCGCGCGCTTCGGCCAGCGCCAGCAGCGCCAACGGCTGCCCTTGCGGATCGAATGCCACAGGTTGCTGCCCCAACGGGAAACGCCATTGCGGTTCGCCACCGCCTGTAGGAGCAAAATCAGCCTGGACCACCGTCAAACGGCCATCGGCCTGAGCCAAGGCAAACAGATCGCGCTCACCTACCGCCCGCGCCAATAATATCGGTTTACTCAGCAGGGTTTGTTGCGCTAACGCTTGCCCAGCGCGGGTATCACCTTGCGCCACCAATAGATAAAAACGGCCTTCGCCCTGTTGGTCAATGCGGTAACCGATGCGCTGCTGCACATCCATGCCAATCACCCAGGCAGGGGATGCGTTGACGATCGGCAACGGGCGTGCCGCCCCGATGGAAACCGGTTTGAACAGCGGCAATACCGAGAACAGCAGATAGACAAAAATCAGCATCAGCGTCATCAGCACCAGCAATCCGCTAGCGGTGACAGCGCCCTGCACGCCACGATCGACGAGTGCCCGCAAACGATCGCGAGAATGTTGATGTACCCTTGTTTGTGCCATATCTCTCGCTGTCGGCTCCGTTTGCTGGCTTGCACCCTAAGATAACCGGGCATCTTATGTCAGTTTTGTGACGTTTGCATGACAAAAATGCCGGGCGTTATCTCTTCGCATGGCCGAGCGGATTGTCTTCCGCTTCCGTATAAAATGGGGGCGATAAGCCGGTAGATATGTTGGACATTCTGGCGGATCTCTCGCAATAATGAATAAGACACTGGGCGGTGTCTCGAGTCCTTTTCTAAAATTGAACTGGAGTGGCAATGGGTCAGGAAAAGCTCTACATCGACAAAGAATTAAGCTGGTTATCCTTTAATGAACGCGTATTGCAGGAAGCCGCAGATAAGAGCAATCCCCTGATTGAGCGCATGCGGTTTCTAGGCATTTACTCCAATAACCTTGATGAGTTCTACAAAGTCCGCTTTGCCGAACTGAAACGGCGCATCTTAATCAGCGAAGAACAGGGTTCGGGCGGTATGCCGCGCCATTTGCTGAAAAAAATTCAGGCCAAGGTGTTAAAAACCGATCAGGAATTCGACAGCCTGTACAACGATCTGCTGCTGGAAATGGCGCGCAATCAAATCTTCCTGATCAACGAACGCCAGGTGTCCGAAAACCAGCAAATCTGGCTGCGGCAATATTTTAAACAGCACCTGCGGCCTCACATCACGCCGATCCTGATCAATCACGACACCAATCTGGTGCAGTTCCTGAAAGATGATTACACCTATCTGGCGGTGGAAATCATCCGCGGCACGCGCATCGATTATGCGCTGCTGGAGATCCCGTCCGACAAGGTGCCGCGCTTCGTCAACCTGCCGCCGGAAGCACCGCGCCGCCGCAAACCGATGATCCTGCTGGACAATATTCTGCGTTACTGCCTGGACGATATCTTCAAAGGCTTTTTCGATTACGACACCCTCAACGCCTATTCGATGAAAATGACGCGCGATGCGGAATACGATCTGGTTACCGAGATGGAGTCCAGCCTGCTGGAACTGATGTCGTCGAGCCTGAAACAGCGCCTGACCGCCGAACCAGTGCGTTTCGTTTATCAGCGTGATATGCCGAATGAGATGGTGGAATTACTGCGCAACAAGCTGGGGATTTCTAACTACGATTCGGTGATCGCCGGGGGGCGTTACCACAATTTCAAAGACTTCATCAGTTTCCCTAACGTCGGCAAAGCCAATCTGGTCAACCGTCCGCTGCCGCGCCTGCGCCATATCTGGTTTGATAAATTCCGCAATGGCTTCGACGCCATCCGCGAGCAAGACGTGTTGCTGTACTACCCGTACCACACCTTTGAACATGTGCTGGAGCTGCTGCGCCAGGCGTCGTTCGACCCTAGCGTGCTGGCGATCAAAATCAACATTTATCGGGTGGCAAAAGATTCGCGCATCATTGAGTCGATGATCCATGCGGCGCACAACGGCAAAAAAGTCACCGTGGTGGTCGAATTGCAGGCACGCTTTGACGAAGAAGCCAACATCCATTGGGCCAAGCGGCTGACGGAAGCCGGAGTGCACGTCATCTTCTCTGCGCCGGGGCTGAAAATCCACGCCAAACTGTTCCTGATCTCACGCCGTGAAGGCGATGACATTGTGCGCTATGCTCATATAGGCACCGGTAACTTTAACGAGAAAACCGCCCGTATTTATACCGACTACTCGCTGCTGACCGCCGACTCGCGTATCACCAACGAAGTTCGTCGGGTATTCAACTTCATTGAAAACCCATACCGGCCGGTCACCTTCGACAATCTGATGGTGTCACCACAGAACTCCCGCCGGATGCTGTATGAACTGATCGATCGCGAAATCGTCAACGCCCAAGCCGGAGAAAACGCCGGTATTATGTTGAAAGTGAATAATTTGGTGGATAAGGGGCTGGTGGATCGGTTATATACCGCTGCCGCAGCCGGAGTGAAGATCCGCCTGTTGGTACGCGGCATGTGTTCGTTGATCCCCAACCTGCCGGGGATCAGTGACAATATCCAGGTGATCAGCATCGTGGACCGCTATCTGGAACACGATCGGGTCTACGTTTTCGACAACAAAGGTGACAAACGGGTTTATCTCTCATCAGCCGATTGGATGACCCGAAATATAGATTACCGCATCGAAGTGGCGGTATCGCTGCTTGATCCGGTGCTGAAACAGCGCGTTCTGGATATTCTGGAGATCCTGTTCAGCGATACGGTCAAAGCCCGTTATATCGACAAAGAACTCAGCAACCAGTACGTACCCCGCGGCAACCGCCGCAAGGTGCGCGCGCAGGTGGCTATTTATGAGTATTTAAAAGCTCTGGAACAACCAGGAAAGTAGGCCAGCAACTATGCCGCTAAAAAGCACTACAGCCAACAAACCGCAGGAAATCGCTGCTATCGATCTTGGATCGAACAGCTTCCACATGGTGATCGCTCGCGTCGTGAACGGCGCCTTACAGGTATTAGGCCGTTTAAAGCAGCGGGTACACCTCGCCGATGGATTGGACAGTAACAATGTGCTCAGCGAAGAGGCCATCGAGCGCGGCCTGGCCTGCCTGGCGCTGTTTGCCGAACGGCTGCAAGGGTTCCCGGCCGATAACGTCACCATCGTTGGGACACATACTTTGCGTCAGGCGGTGAATGCGGAAGTGTTCTTGAAACGGGCAGCCAAGGTGATCCCTTATCCGATCGAGATTATCGCCGGTCAGGAAGAAGCGCGGTTGATCTTTATGGGCGTGGAACATACCCAGCCGGAAAAAGGCCGTAAACTGGTGATCGACATCGGCGGTGGCTCTACCGAACTGGTGATTGGCGAAGATTTTGAACCGCTGCTGGCAGAAAGCCGCCGCATGGGGTGTGTCAGCTTCGCGCAGCAGTTTTTCCCTGGCGGGGAAATCAGTAAAACCAACTTCAAACGGGCACGACTGGCCGCAGCGCAAAAGCTGGAAACCTTAGCCTGGCAATACCGTATTCAAGGCTGGCAATACGCGCTGGGGGCCTCTGGCACCATCAAAGCGGCCCATGAAGTGCTGGTGGCGATGGGCGAAAAAGACGGCCTGATCACGCTGGATCGCCTGGAGATGCTGGCAGAGCAGGTTTTGCAGTTTAAAAACTTCAGCGCACTGAGCCTGCCTGGGCTGACAGAAGATCGCCAATCGGTATTCGTACCTGGGCTGGCCATTCTGTGCGGCGTGTTCGATGCGCTGGCCATCCGCGATCTGCGTCTTTCCGACGGAGCGCTGCGTGAAGGCGTGCTGTATGAGATGGAAGGCCGCTTCCGCCATCAGGATATCCGCAGCCGCACGGCCACCAGCCTGGCGGATCACTACAACATTGACCGCGAGCAGGCTAAACGCGTGCTGGGCACCACGGAACTGCTGTACGCCCAATGGATGGCGCAAAACACCAAGCTGGTGCAGCCGCAGCTGGAAGCCCTGCTGAGATGGGCCGCCATGCTGCATGAGGTTGGGCTGAGCATCAACCACAGCGGTATGCATCGCCATTCCGCCTATATCCTGCAAAATACCAACCTGCCCGGCTTCAACCAGGAACAACAGTGGCTATTAGCCGCGTTGGTGCGCTTCCACCGCAAAGCGATCAAGCTTGAAGAGTTGCCACGGTTGAATCTGTTCAAGAAAAAATACTATCTGCCGCTGATCCAGCTACTGCGTTTGAGCACCCTGCTCAACAATCAGCGCCAATCCACCACCACGCCAGAAACGCTGCGCCTAGTGACCGACGACAACCACTGGACGCTGCGCTTCCCGGCCGGTTATCTGGCACAGAACAACCTGGTGCAACTGGATTTTGAGCGTGAACAGGCTTACTGGAATGACGTGGTGGGCTGGAAGCTGATGATCGAAGAGGAAGACGAGCAGAGCGAACAGCGTTCGGCGTGATGGCAAAGTATCGCCCTCTTATTGAACTCCCGCTCATAATGGCGTGCCGTTTCCGGCGCTGGTGATCGCTGGCTTCCCGAGGCAGGGTCGTATAATGGTAATGTTCAGCGGTGGTCACCGCATCGCTGAGCATTACCACACGAGGAAGACTAAACTAGCTACTCCATTGAACGTACAACGAAAAAGTCCTGCGAAATTCTGGCCCCTTTATCCACCTTTTGTACATCGTGAACAAACCAGGCATATATTTCTGGTGGCGCACTGTCATCAGGCAAGGGTTGCGGTAACCCTTGGTAGGCTGCATGTGCGTAATCAAGGAATTTCTTCGCCCTTCTTAGCGCGGGCCCATACACCGTGTGTGCAATATAGAGACGTTTATCGTCTGGATTTTTTTCCATAGCGTTTCGCATACCCACTGCCGCCTCGTGAACATCCTCCAACCAACCCCAGTTTTTTTGCAAAATATCACGTTCAATCTGTAACCGATCGGCACTCTGTCGCGCTTGTGGTGTAATACCCAACAACCCTGCCGAGGCTGCGGCGGAAGACATAATCTGCCCGCGCTGTTCTGCATATTTTTGGCATTGACTGCGGTACTGGTAATATTGCCTGCCCAGCCAGTCAATATAGCTATCCAGATGCGCATTTTGCGCGCCAACACTGAGTGCCTTTTGGGGAATAGCCTGCTGATAAATTTTAACCCACTGCCCAACCGACTTACGCTCAACGGCGTCCTGCATCAGGAAATAAGCCGCAACATCGGTATCTGTTTTATCAAGGGTCTGAAAATCCAGAAAAGGAACACCTGCCATGGTTGCCACACGGTACATTCGGTGTAGCGCTACCCGGCACAGTTCTGCACTCGGCTTCTGTTCATCCGGCCTTAGCCCCCCGCCCACATCCTCAGAACAACCTGGCAATAGTTCCTCTTGGTGTTTTTCCTTATTACCGCCTAACCGATAGAGACAACGCCAGACCCGCGTTTCATGAGCGGCCACCAGATGCAACGCATTCTTGACTGCATCTGGCAGTGCCGAACTTTGGTCAATCGCTTTTTCACCCAATAAGACACTGACCCCTTTTACTGGCCCTCCGAATGTGGAAACAAAATAATCCAATCCGTTATTGCTGCTGGCTGGCGTGTAACGGCTACAGTCAAACAAACCGGTAAAGATGATTTCAACCGCAATACCCTGATAGGTATATTGGTCACCTTGCTTTTCGCATATATCTTCAAGCAAGGTGTCGATAAATTTACGCGCCAAGGTCGCACCAAGATCAAAACCGAATAGGGAAATAGAGATCAGTTTGATAGGGATCTGACTATTATTTTTTACTGATCTGAATGTTTCTTCAAATGTAGTTTTTGTCGAAGTAATACGAGTATCAACTCCCGTTACTAACATATCTGCAATAGTGGGGTTATCACGTAACCAAGGGGTAGCTTCTATACCGACCCGCTTCGCCGCATTTTTAGCACTATCGGCCAGAAGCTTTTTCCATTCTGCGGGAGAAATGAGCTTTCTCCCCATATCTTTCACGACTTCAGACCAATCCGTACCCTTGAGTAATTCTATGCCTGCATCTTCAGCCATTTCACCCGGCTGATTTTTTAAATCATCCAGCACGGTGCTCTGCGCACCATCCATTATGGTATGAAGTTTTGCCGTCAGGCTTTCTGTAAATGGAGTACCGAGTCCAGAAATATAAAATGCATCATAACTCTCACAAGATGTTTCTCGCTTAAGATCTGGGAAGGCACGGAATAAACGAGCAACATTGCTGAGGCGCTGTTCTGATGCATCTTGTTCAATATTGCGGTGAACACCATCAAAAAAGAAACCAACATGCCAAGTCCGGGAACAATTGCCCAGCCCTGCATCCTCTGCCTGTTGCGCACGATTTGTGGCGGAAATAAGGCTTTCAATATCCACGGTTATTGCTCCTTTGAATTAACAGGCTTGGTTATATCCAGCATATCTTCAGCTTTTGGACTAATGACCCCAGTTCCCCACCATAAGCGAACTTTATCCCCTGGTAGAAAATAAGTATGCAGGTAGTTTTCGCCCCATTTCCTTTCAGGCATTGGCATAACAACCTTGCGAGTTTCTGTACGAAGTCCTGCATCATACTGAGCACGTGTGGTACTTAATGTCCAAATAACTTCAGCTTTATCACCGCTGATACTACCGCAACAAGTTGATTTCCCAGGTCCAGAAGCATATGGATTCGTTTTGTCATGTGCAAAAGAGTTGGCCCCTGCCACACCATTTACGCTAAACCCCAAAATCGGGCGGTCAATCTCACTGTGAATAATCAGCGTGACAGGGCCGGTTGGTGGCCCCCAGATCGACGCCCAGATGAGCCAGCCACACCAAACGACGACAGACAATAACAACCCGCCCCAAATCCGTTTGCCCCAGCGGGCATAACCACGGGTTACTGCACCATCAATCTTTTCCAGTCGGGTAAATAATCCCATATTGTTCTCGCTTTTCTGTGTTATTTATCTACCGCCAGTAAATTGGTAATACGACTCCATACCCCATTAATACTTAATTTATAAATATCAGCCGGGCTTTCTTTGATGATTGCGGTGAACACCATCAAAGAACAAACCAACACGCCAAGTTCGGGAACAGTTTCCCAACCCCGCATCCTCTGCCTGTTGCGCACGGCTTGTAGCGGAAATAAGGCTTTCAATCTCCACGATTATTGCTCCTTTAAGTTAGAGGAATGGGTCAAGTCAGGAATACTCTCTGCCTTTGGATGAATAAAACCGGTCCCCCACCATAAACGAACTTTATCCCCCGGTAGAAAATAAACATGTAGATAATTTTCTTCCCACTTCCTTTTTGGCAGTGGCATAACAACTCTGCGGGTTTCAAGGCGCATACCTTTAAGATACTGCTCATGAGTAATATCGAGAGTCCAAATAACCTCCGCTTTATCACCGCTGATACTGCCACAACAGGTTGCCCCGCCGCCTCCATGCGCAAACGCATTAGAGCCCGCCACGCCATTTACGCTAAACCCCAAAATTGGGCGTTCAATCTCACTGTGAATAATCAGCGTGACGGGGCCGGTTGGAGGCCCCCAGACTGATGCCCAGATAAGCCAGCCACACCACACAACGGCAGACAATAGCAACCCGCGCCAAATCCGTTTGCCCCAGCGGGCATAGCCACGGGTTACTGCACCATCAATCTTTTCCAGTTGGGTAAACAATCCCATATCTTTTTCGCTTCTCTGCGGCTATTTATTTACTGCCAACAAGCTAGCAATACAAACCCACGTGCCATTCCCAGCCCCGTATTCTGCCTTTTGTGCACAGCTTGTGGCGAAAATAAGGCTTTCAATATTCATTATTTGTGCTCCGGCTTGACAGTTTTACCTTGGGTGTCAGGATGCTTTTCATAGGGTGACCATGCATTATCACTCCACCCCAGCAGGACTTTATCTCCAGGCAGAAAATGTACGTGCAAATCATTTTCTCCCCACTTTCTCTCAGGCAACGGCATAACAACCTTGCGAGTTTCAAGGCGCATACCTTTAAGATACTGCTCATGGGTAATATCGAGAGTCCAAATAACCTCCGCTTTATCACCGCTGATACTGCCGCAGCAGGTTGCACCGCCTCCTCCATAAGCAAACGCATTAGAGCCCGCCACGCCATTTACGCTAAACCCCAAAATTGGGCGGTCGATCTCACTGTGAATAATCAGCGTGACGGGGCCGGTTGGAGGCCCCCAGACTGATGCCCAGATAAGCCAGCCACACCATGCATGTTTCGGCCCAATCCGACCATCGATTACGGTTTTAACCGATCACCCATTTCGGTCTTAACCGATCACTGATTACGGTCTTATCCGATCAAATTTGGCCTTTCGCCGAAATCGATGATCTTGA
>JBAQHZ010000193.1:0-7071 GCA_049288585.1 Chania sp. | reverse complement strand
AATTACTCGCCTATGGAAACCCGCATGGACATAAAGCGACAGTGAATGGGTTCGGCCGTCTTTCGCCTGAATCGCAGCATTCTACATGCCACACCACTGAAAACCTAGCGATCGGTGCAGTGATGGCATTCTATTATGCTTACTTTAGTGTTGCAGAGCGCCGCAAGTTTTGAAAGCCACGGCTAGCAAATAACAGCCATGACAGACTCGCTGATTCAAATGCGATAAATGGGGAAAGCCGCTAGAGAAGGTTTTGCTCAGCAGCAGACTGAACGGAGCCATATCGTACTGATAGAAGGTCTGAGCTATAACCGCATCCTGCCTGCATAATTCTGACGATAACGCGGTTATAATTTTAGCGCGGGGCTTCGTTGTCTGTTTGCAAACGCAGTGCATCTGGGGGCAAACCGATTTGTAGTACTACAGGTTGATAATCAGCCTGTTCACCGAGGCGCGTTGCCAACAACCGAGCCACGAAGAAAGCAGCTGTGCCGCCAACAACCGCACCGAGCAGCGCTGCTGCATCACTGCCAGACCACCCTTGCAGCAAACCACCGCCGAGCATCATGCCAAACAGCGGAGTCATATAGACCAGCATCGCCGAGCGCAGCAAGCTGCCTTCAGCAATGCCAACCTCAACGCGCTGCCCTGGCTCAAGTGGTTGCTCAATCTGCACCTGCAAATGGTGTTCGCTTTCCGGCACCAGTTCATTCAGCGCACGTGCACCACAGCCAGAACGTGCCTTACAGCTGCCGCAACCCGCTTTAGGTTCACAGCGCAGCAACGCCACGCCTTGCTGCCATGAGACAACCGTGGCCCACTCTTTCATCATTGTGGCGATACCTTGAAGGAAATGCTGTCAGCAATCCGTTTGGCCGTTGAGGGTGGTAATTCACCGACCACGGTAATTTCATTACCATTACGAATTTCGGTCTGGATGGTGCGGCGGCCCTGACGATAAAACTGCTGGCTGGTATTGCTACCAGAGGGAGTCACGTTTACCGAAAAGCTGAAGAGGCCGTCGCTGTAGAGACGCGACTCAACGGGCTGCTCTACATTGGGCAACTTGCGGCGATTGCGAGCCACTTCATTGACCCCGGCAGGCAACCAGCCAGTACTCCAGCTCAGTTGAATATTTTCTGCGGCAGGCAACGACAGCAATGGCGGCAGGTTAGCCTTGAGCAATCCCTGCATAACGTTTTTCACCTGATCTCCCACCACGAACGAGATCACACGATACTGTTCTAGCGTTTCACCATCACGATCGAGCAGATCCACACGCAGCGGTAGCTTACTCTCCGAGTCCATCCAGACAACATAGCTGTAGCGGGAGCCGTCACGGGCAACGATGCGGAACACCTCGCTCGGACGATCGGTGATGCGGGTTTGCCCGACGGCAATGAAATCGTAGTATTTCGCCAAATAATTGAAGTCGGCATAAACGATGGAAGGCAACACATCGACGATATGATCGCCAGATAAGGTGAAAGGCTCCAAGCCCGGTTCGAAATAGCTGATCCCACCACCGCGCTGCAACACTTCACGGCGTGCGCCGTCCATATGCAGCAACTGCCCCAAAGGCTGTTTATCAATCACCGCATGGCGATAGCGTAACGACTCTATCCCCTGCTTGCTGATGCTGATATAGGCGAGTTCATAATTGAGTGAACGGCTAGCGATGCTCATTTGTTGCAATATCGCCCCAGATGCAGGGGCGATATTTGAATAGAGCAGGCTGCCCGTCAGTAGACAAACGGAGAACCAGATTTGCTTCATTACTGCTGTTGCGTTCCTAAAGACTGGGTTCCAGGAACCTGAACAGCGGCTTGTTGCGGAGTACCCTGTTCAAATTGCAGTTGATCAGAATGCAAACGGCGTTGCAGTTCATAATCCTGCAGCATAGCGTTGATACGCTTGCGCTGTTCCTGCACCTGTTGTTGCTGACCACTGCCGGTAGAGAAACTATCGGCTGGAACGCCCAGGCTGACTGGAGAAGGCTGCCCCATGATCGGTAACGTATTGAAAACTGGCGTTTCAGAAGCACCAGATTCTACATTTGGCTGGTTGTAATGCTGCACACCCACGATCACCGCCAAGGAGACACAAGCGGCCACCCCAACTTGCGTGAGTTGGCTGGCCCAAGGACGAACCTTGTTCCAGAAAGGCATTTTTTCCCAAGTACGAGGCTCTGGTTGAGACTCGGGAATAGCTGAAGGAACCAGACGAGCGGGTTCTTTCTCCAGCGCTGCAGCAACACGATCTGCGATATCGAGATGCATGACTTGCCCTATATCACCCCGCAATGTGTCACGGATCAGGTGATAGCTCTGCCAGCTTTGTTGAAGCGCTTTGTCTTTGCACAACGAACCTAACAGCTCATTGTCGAGCGTTTCTCCATCCATCAGAGCGGAAAGCTTTTCTTTCTGCATACCTAAGTACCCTTCCTGTGTCCGCCATCGCTAGCGTTGGATCAGCGGTTGAACTTTATTATCGATAGCCTCCCTGGCACGGAAAATACGCGAACGTACTGTTCCTACCGGACAGTCCATGATAGTTGCTATCTCTTCGTAGCTTAGACCGTCTAACTCCCTCAAGGTAATCGCCATGCGAAGATCCTCGGGAAGCGACTCAATAGTACGGAAAACTATCTGTCTCAACTCTTCTGACAACATTAAGTTCTCAGGGTTCGAAATTTCTTTCAGTGCACCCGCACTTTCGTAATTTTCAGCATCGTTAGCGTCCACATCACTTGAGGGTGGACGCCGCCCCTGAGCAACCAAGTAGTTTTTTGCCGTATTCACAGCAATGCGATACAACCAGGTATAAAAGGCGCTATCTCCGCGGAATGATTCCAGTGCGCGATAGGCTTTAATAAACGATTCCTGCACCACATCGGGCACATCACCCTGCGGCACATAACGGGAAACCAGACTCGCAACCTTATGCTGGTAACGCACTACCAGTAGGTTAAAAGACTTCTGATCGCCCTTTTGGACTCGCTCAACCAGCACCTGATCCGTTAACTGCTCGCTCATCCGAGGTAAATTCTCCCCAAATCTGTCTCCACGCGTAAAATTGTACTGCCAGCCATACATTATCTTCCTGAGCAAGCACTCGCTTGGAGTTCATATGGAACCATGAAGTTCCATATCGCCATTGTTTTTCTGCCGATGTCATCCTATCCGTGGCTTTTGCCCGGACAAGTAGGCTAACATGAATTTCACTCTTCTTCTGCACACATCATACGTTATGCAACCATCATCTGAACATGTTAGCGATGTACTGATCGTCGGCAGCGGTGCTGCGGGCTTGTCACTGGCGTTGCGCCTGGCGCAACATTGCAAGGTTACGGTACTCAGCAAAGGCCCACTCAACGAAGGCGCCACCTTTTATGCCCAAGGCGGGATCGCCGCGGTGTTTGACGAAACGGACAGCATTGCCTCACACGTTGATGACACGCTGATTGCCGGGGCAGGTTTGTGCGATAAAGACGCCGTCGAATTTATTGCCGGAAATGCACGCCACTGCGTACAGTGGCTGATCGATCAGGGCGTTCTGTTCGACACAGAAACCAATTCCCAAGGCGAGGAACGTTATCACCTGACGCGCGAAGGCGGACACAGCCACCGTCGTATCCTGCATGCCGCAGATGCTACCGGTAAAGAAGTAGAGACCACACTGGTAGGGAAAGCAAGCGCACACCCGAATATTTGTGTCATGGAGCGCCGCAATGCGGTTGATCTGATCACCTCCAATAAAGTCGGCCTGCCGGGCACTAAGCGCGTAGTGGGCGCTTACGTCTGGAACCGTGAGCAGGAGCAGGTAGAGACTTACCGTGCCAAAACGGTGGTGCTGGCCACCGGCGGCGCGGCCAAGGTCTATCAGTACACCACTAACCCGGATATCTCCTCCGGTGACGGCATAGCCATGGCCTGGCGCGCCGGATGCCGGGTGGCCAATCTGGAGTTCAATCAATTCCACCCAACCTGCCTGTTCCACCCGCAGGCACGTAACTTTCTGCTGACCGAAGCACTACGCGGTGAAGGCGCCTATCTGAAACGCCCGGACGGCAGCCGCTTTATGCCGGACTTCGATCCGCGTGGCGAACTGGCTCCGCGCGATATTGTGGCGCGCGCCATTGACCATGAAATGAAGCGTTTAGGTGCGGACTGCATGTATCTGGACATTAGTCATAAGCCAGCCGAATTCATCACCCAGCATTTCCCGATGATCCACGAAAAGCTGCTGACGCTGGGCTTTGATCTGACCAAGCAGCCGATCCCGATTGTGCCAGCCGCCCACTACACCTGCGGTGGTGTGATGGTCGATCAGCATGGTCGCACCGATTTGGATGGTTTGTATGCCATCGGCGAGGTCAGCTATACCGGCTTGCACGGTGCCAATCGTATGGCATCCAATTCACTGCTGGAATGCCTGGTTTATGGTTGGTCCGCCGCCGAGGATATTCTGACGCGCCTGCCTGCCATCAAGTTGGCCAAGCAGCTGCCACACTGGGATGAAAGCCGGGTAGACGATTCCGACGAACGTGTAGTGATCCAGCATAACTGGCACGAACTGCGGCTGTTCATGTGGGATTACGTAGGCATTGTGCGCACCACCAAACGATTGGAGCGCGCCCTGCGGCGCATCAATACGTTGCAGCAGGAGATCGACGAGTACTATGCCAACTTCCGCATCTCCAACAATCTGCTGGAGTTACGCAATCTGGCGCTGGTAGCAGAACTGATTGTGCGCAGCGCGATGGAGCGTAAAGAGAGCCGTGGGCTGCATTTCACATTGGATTACCCTGACATGCTGCCGGAACCCAAACCCACCATCCTGCAACCTTGAACCTTATTCCCCTCTTGTTATGGGAGGGGAATCTCAATAGTTCAGGTAAAAATCCGTAATCAACTGGCGGAAATCCGCGGTATAGCTGCCATCCGCCAATTTTATCGCCAACTCAGTTTCTTCCTTCTCTGCCGGACTGCGAGCCAGCGCCAGCAACATGCGGTGCTTCTGCGTATCGGCCCGATCGCTGATATTTAGCCGCCGAGCGGTATGCCAGCCACGTTGGTGTGCATTCACTTCAAAGGCTTCACCAATCCCATAGGGCAACACCACGCAGAAATGGCCATTCTCACCGATCAAACGTTCGGCGCAATCCAGCAGAGCATCGTGAGTCAGGGTTTCGGTATAGCGAGCGTTGGTTCGGGCCAGATCGCGGCAGGCGACGGAAGGCTCAAAATAGGGGGGATTGCTGACGATCAGGTCATAGCCATGGGCGTGCTGCTGGGCAAAATGGTGGATATCCTGGCTATGCACGTTAATTTTCTGCGGCCAAGGCGATTCCAGCACGTTTTCGCGCGCTTGAGCGGCGGCGTCATTATCCAGCTCAACCGCGTCGATGGTTACTTCTGCGGCCGTTCGCTGCGCCAGCATCAACGCGATTAACCCGCTACCACAGCCGATATCCAGGATCCGCCGTGCCTGCCCTAGTGCCACCCAGGCACCAAGCATGACGCCATCGGTGCCCACTTTCATTGCACAGCGATCGTGGGCCACAAAGAATTGTTTGAAGGTAAAACCGCCACGGCGCGGGGTCTGTTTGGTTGTAGTTTGATTACTCACAATAGTCACCTGGAGACAAAACTGGCTTAGCATAAGGCAATCTGATTTAGGGTAAAAGAGATGCTTTCCTTAAAAAGGGTGAACCCTGAAGCTAACCCGTCTATAATCGGCGCCCCAAGTAGAGGTAGACCATGACAGCAACCCAATTTTCCGAACTCGAACTCGATGAACGCCTGATCACCGCCCTGCGCGATAAAGGCTACGATCGCCCCACCGCAATTCAAGCCGAAGCGATCCCGCCGGCAATGGATGGGCGCGACGTCTTGGGTTCGGCTCCGACCGGCACCGGCAAGACCGCGGCGTTTTTGCTGCCCGTTTTGCAGCACCTGCTCGATTTCCCGCGTAAAAAATCCGGCCCACCGCGCGTACTGATCCTCACTCCAACGCGTGAGCTGGCAATGCAGGTGGCCGATCAGGCGCGTGAATTGGCTGCTCATACCTCGTTGGACATCGCCACTATCACCGGTGGTGTGGCTTATATGAACCACGCGGAAGTGTTCAGTGAGAATCAGGACATCGTAGTAGCGACCACTGGCCGCCTGCTGCAATACATCAAAGAAGAAAACTTTGACTGCCGCGCGGTTGAAACCCTGATCCTCGACGAAGCCGATCGCATGCTCGACATGGGTTTCGCCCAGGATATCGAAACCATTTCCGCCGAAACCCGCTGGCGCAACCAGACTCTGCTGTTCTCCGCAACGCTGGAAGGCGAGGCCATTCGTGAATTTGCCGAGCGCATTCTGAAAGAACCGGTGGAAGTAGAAGCCGACCCTTCGCGCCGCGAACGTAAAAAAATCCTGCAATGGTATTACCGCGTCGATGACGTGAAGCATAAAACCGCCCTGCTGGTGCACCTGCTGAAACAGCCGGACGTGCAGAAATCCGTTATCTTTGTGCGCAAGCGTGAGCGGGTGCATGAGCTGGCTGGCTGGCTGCGCGAGGCTGGTATCAATACCTGTTATCTCGAAGGTGAAATGGTGCAGGCCAAGCGTAACGAAGCGGTCAAACGCATGATGGATGGCCGGGTGAATGTGCTGGTTGCCACCGACGTTGCCGCGCGCGGTCTGGATATCCTGGATATCACCCACGTGTTCAACTTCGACATGCCACGCACCGCAGACACCTATCTGCACCGTATCGGCCGTACTGGCCGCGCCGGGCGCAAAGGCACCGCGATCTCTCTGGTGGAAGCACACGATCATCTGTTGTTGGGCAAAGTTGGGCGTTATCTGAATGAACCACTGAAAGCCCGCGTGATTGATGAACTGCGCCCGACCACCAAAGCGCCGAGCGAGAAGAGCAACGGTAAACCTTCGAAGAAGGTTATGGCCAAGCGTGCCGATGACAAGCTGAAGAATAAAGAAAAGGCCAAGGTCAAAGTTCGCCATCGCGACGCGAAAAACGTCGGTAAACGCCGCCAGCCAAAAGCCAAACCCGAAT
>JBAQHZ010000192.1:0-17722 GCA_049288585.1 Chania sp. | reverse complement strand
CCTTTGGGTCATCATTAAATACCAATAAAGATATCATCGGATTAGTTATTTCCTTGCCAAACTTCTTCCCCCACAAAAGTAAATCAAGCATGGGAAGAACTCTGTTAGAAAATAGTTTTTGCAAAGTCTTTAAGCCGATTTTTTTTGGCGCCAAATGGTTTCTTTCCGGGATAGAGAGTTGTTTTCTCCATAAAGGGAGGAGCTGTATCAAGCTGGTGATAATTTCATCATCGGTAGCGTCGTTCAAGTTAATTGAGGTTAACACTCTATTACTAAGGCAATCACCAATATTGCCCGTCACGCTTGCAAGCATCGCATTGGATTTTATATATGTATTTTCTTCGTCCCATTTAAAGAACCCTTGTTCAATAGCCGAAAAAGAGTACATGGATAACTCAGTAAATGTAACTGGACTAACCCCATCACTTTCCGAGATGCTCGGTAGTTCTCCGTACATATTCCTTAAAGAAGTGGACTGTTCACTAACAGTGTTGATAAACTCTTCCATCTCAAGTTCTTCTTGATTGAGAATTTCAATGTTGGGGTCTCCATTAAAAATTCTATCGTATTTAATTTGATACTCATGATCAAAAAAGCCATCCTCATCACCTAGATAACGAAATAAAAACCCTCTCCATTCCAGTTCTTTAATGAAATCGAGCAATGTCAGACTATTCAAAAAAGCATAATTATTCATATTGAACCATGACAGTTCTTTTTTTGTCGCTTTCACCACATGCCACCTCGCGCCCTCTAAGTTTTTGGCGGCTATGCCAGCCCGTAGAGGTGTACGGGTTTTCGGGGATCAGCCTAGACATAGCCCATTCTTTAATCGTCTACTGTAGTCTACTCCGGTAGTTTATCACTGTCGATACATCCAGTTACGCCAACTTTCCGAACGTGCCATGTACCACATTGCCGCCCTGCTCCAGGCTATCCATATAGTCGGCGTACCACTGAAGCATTTCCCGGCGTCCGTCCAGATATTGGGCGTGGTTGTATGTTCCCCGGATGCTGTTCTTATCGACGTGGGCCAGTTGGGTTTCAATCCAGGCGGTGTTATAGCCCTGTTCGTGCAGAATGGTGCTCATGGTGTGACGGAAGCCGTGGCCGGTTACACGCCCAGCGTATCCAATACGGCGAACCAGCACATTCATAGCCATTTCGCTTATTGGCTTGTTGTGGTGGATTCTGCCCGGAAACACAAAGCTGTAATGACCGGTCAGCGGTTTTAGCTGTTCCAGAATGCTGATAGCTTGGTCAGATAGTGGCACGCAGTGAGGACGGCGTTTCTTCATGCGTTCAGACGGTACTTCCCAAAGCCGGTTATCAAAATCAAACTCCGACCATTCAACCTTGCGCAGTTCTCCCGGCCTTGTCCCTGTGATAATAAGCAAGCGCATAGCCAGCTTAACGATCAGGCTGCCGGTGTATGTGTTAAAGGTGCGGAAAAAGTCGGGCAGCTCGGTAACCGACAAGAAGGCGTAGTGTTCTTTTTTATGCGGTGAGAACGCACTAGCGAGATCCGGGGCGGGGTTATATTCAGCCCTGCCGGTGACGATGGCATATTTCCATACCTCCCCACACCGCTGACGCACCTTGCGCAATTTCTCTGTTGCGCCGCGTTCATCCAGCTTAGAAAGCGTCCCCATAAGCTCCATTGGCTTTATCTCGGCAATTGGGCGATGGCCGATGTATGGGAAAACATCGCTCTCAAACGTTTTCATCATCTCTTCTGCGTAGGACTCTGACCAGCGATCGCGCCGCTTGTCGTACCATTCCCGCGCGATCCCCTCGAAGGTGTTGCCAGTTACATCTTGCCGATCTCGTTTCTGCTGCTTCCTGGCTTCACTGGGATTAATGCCCGATGCCACCAGCTTTTTAGCCTCATCGCGCTTTTGCCTTGCGTCGGTTAGTGAAACTGTGGGGTATGTGCCAAGGGAAAGCATTTTTGGTTTGCCGTCGAAGCGGTAGCGAAAGCGCCAGCCTTTGGAACCGTTCGGCTCAATGAGTATAGAAAGCCCACCGCCATCACTGAGTGTATAGGGTTTGTCTTGCGGCTTAGAGCGCCGTAGCTCAAGGTCTGTGAGGGGCATTGTGTATAGCTCCGAGGTAAATCAAACGTCCTATACTCATTACTATACACATGGATGTATAGATTTGGGTAGATGTGTGTAGACGTTGAGATAACGAGCTTTTACCGAGAGGCTTGTGATTACTGGGTTTAGTGGGCTTTGGTAGACGTTAGTAGAAGTGTGTTTGGAGCGGGTGAAGGGAATCGAACCCTCGTATGCAGCTTGGGAAGCTGCCGTTCTACCATTGAACTACACCCGCTTTGGTGTGCGCTTGGCATTATAACCGGTTATGCGCTCCGGGCAAGCGGAGAAAGCATTTAACTGCTGATGTTTTAAGCAGTTAGCAACAACACAGCCCTTTCGCCCACTTCAGGCACAAAAAAACCGGCACAGTTGCCTGCACCGGTTGATAGATTCACACAACGTTACTTGGTCGGACGCATCGCCGGGAACAGGATCACGTCACGAATAGTGTGGCTGTTGGTTAACAGCATCACCATACGATCGATACCGATGCCCAAGCCTGCGGTTGGCGGCAGGCCGTGTTCCAGCGCGGTCACGTAGTCTTCGTCGTAGAACATCGCTTCGTCGTCGCCTGCATCTTTCGCGGCTACCTGGTCAGCAAAACGCTGTGCCTGGTCTTCTGCGTCATTCAGCTCAGAGAAACCGTTACCGATTTCACGGCCACCAATAAAGAACTCGAAGCGGTCGGTGATTTCCGGGTTCTCGTCGTTGCGGCGCGCCAGCGGGGAAACTTCCGCCGGGTATTCGGTAATAAAGGTTGGCTGGATCAGATGGCTTTCCGCTGTCTCTTCGAAGATCTCGGTAACCACGCGGCCAAGGCCCCAGCTCTTCTCAACCTTGATACCAATAGCTTCAGCAATCGCTACCGCTTTAGCCATATCGTTCAGGTCGTTCAGATCGGTTTCAGGGCGATACTTTTTGATCGCCTCTTTCATGGTCAGCTTTTCAAACGGTTTGCCGAAGTCGAACACTTCATCGCCATACTGTACTTGGGTATTCCCCAGCACATCCTGCGCCAACGTGCGGAACAGCGACTCGGTCAGTTCGATCAGGTCTTTGTAATCCGCATACGCCATATAGAGTTCCATCATGGTGAACTCTGGGTTATGGCGCGGAGAAACGCCTTCGTTACGGAAGTTACGGTTGATTTCGAACACGCGCTCAAAGCCCCCCACCACCAGGCGCTTCAGATACAGCTCTGGCGCAATACGCAGGTACATGTCGATGTCCAGCGCATTATGGTGAGTGACAAACGGGCGAGCAGACGCACCGCCAGGGATCACCTGCATCATTGGGGTTTCGACTTCCATAAAGCCGCGGCCCACCATGAAGTTACGGATCCCCGCCATCACCTGAGAACGGATCTTGAAGGTGTTGCGGGATTCGTCGTTGGCGATCAGATCCAGATAGCGTTGACGATAACGGGTTTCCTGATCCGCCAAGCCGTGGAACTTGTCCGGCAACGGGCGCAGCGCTTTGGTCAGCAGACGCAGTTCGGTACAGTGAACGGACAGCTCGCCGGTCTTGGTTTTGAACAGCTTACCGCGTGCGCCGAGGATATCGCCCAGGTCCCATTTCTTGAACTGCTCGTTGTAGATACCTTCGGCCAGATCGTCGCGTGCCACGTAAAGCTGAATGCGGCCACCCACGTCCTGCAAGGTAACGAACGAGGCTTTGCCCATGATACGGCGGGTCATCATGCGGCCAGCCACGGTCACTTCAATGCCCAGTGCTTCCAGCTCTTCGTTGTCTTTGCTGCCGTATTCTGCGTGCAATTTGTCGGATGTGGTATCACGACGGAAATCATTCGGGAACGCAATGCCGTTCTCGCGCAGCGCGACCAGTTTTTCACGGCGTGACTGTAGCTCGTTGTTGAGATCCAACGCCTGCTCGGCGCCTTGTGCTTGTTGCTCAGACATTTCTGTTCCTCATAACCCGGCTTTCAAACTTGCCTCAATGAATTTATCCAGGTCGCCATCCAGTACGGCCTGCGTATTACGCGTTTCTACGCTGGTGCGCAAATCCTTGATACGGGAGTCATCCAGCACGTAAGAACGGATCTGGCTACCCCAACCGATATCGGATTTGCTGTCTTCCAGCATTTGCTTGTCAGCGTTTTTCTTTTGCATCTCATATTCATACAGCTTGGCGCGCAGCTGTTTGAAAGCCTGATCTTTGTTCTTATGCTGAGAGCGATCGTTCTGGCACTGCACCACAATGTTGGTCGGCAAGTGAGTAATACGCACCGCTGACTCGGTTTTGTTCACGTGCTGACCACCCGCGCCAGAGGCACGGTACACGTCGATGCGCAGATCGGCCGGGTTGATGTCGATATCGATATCGTCATCCACTTCCGGGTAAATAAACACCGAGCTGAACGAGGTGTGGCGGCGGCCACCAGAATCGAATGGGCTCTTACGTACCAGGCGATGCACGCCGGTTTCAGTACGCAACCAGCCAAACGCGTAGTCGCCGATAATTTTGATGGTGGCAGACTTCAGGCCCGCAACGTCGCCGTCGGACTCTTCAATCACTTCCGTTTTGAAGCCTTTCGACTCGGCCCAACGCAGGTACATACGCAGCAGCATGCTGGCCCAGTCCTGCGCTTCGGTGCCGCCGGAACCGGCCTGGATATCCAGGTAGCAGTCCGCGCTGTCGTATTCGCCAGAGAACATACGGCGGAATTCCAACTGCTCCAGCTTGACGGTCAGTTGATCAAGCTCAACCACCGCTTCATTAAAGGTTTCTTCGTCTTCCGCTTCGACCGCCAGATCCAGCAGGCCGGAAACGTCTTCACAGCCTTGCTCCATCAGATCGATAGTTTCAACGATGGCTTCCAGCGCCGAGCGCTCTTTGCCCAGCGCCTGCGCGCGATCGGGTTCATTCCAGACGTCCGGCTGTTCCAGCTCGGCGTTAACTTCTTCTAGGCGTTCTTTCTTGGCATCATAGTCAAAGATACCCCCTAAGAACGGCCGTCCGCTCGGACAGGTCCTGAATGCGGTTTTTTACCGGATTAATTTCAAACATGATTTTTAGCGTTCTTACGTTGATGTCGTCGATGGCGAAATGCCATTGGAACCGGTAATTCTAGCGGATCGCGCCGCCAGTTTATAGCGAGTTGGTCAGTTTTTGTGGGGAGAGTGGTAGGGGTGCCTAAAGGCCCCCCTAGAAAAGACTAGCGCGGCCAGAGATGTTGGATCAGCAACTGCACATTGCGGTTGCCACGGAATTCGTTGACCTCCAGCTTGTAGGCCAGCTCCGCTTCTTTCACGCTGCTGTCAGGCCACAGCGCCGTATCGATGTTAAAGGCGATGCCATCCAGCAACGGGCCACCGCCGAGCGGTTCCACCATCAGTTTCAGGTGTTTATCCCCCACCAGCCGCTGTTGCAGAATACGGAATTTGCCGTCGAAGGTCGGTTCCGGGAACGCCTGCCCCCATGGCCCTCCCTCGCGCAGCAGTTCTGCCGTGGTTAACGTCAGTTCCTGCATTGCCAGTTCGCCGTCGGACCAGATCACCCCTTCCAGCATCGCCGGATCGAGCCATTCGCCCACCAAGTCGCCGAAACGCTGGCGGAACTCATCAAATTTGGCTTCTTCGAGCGATAAACCGGCCGCCATCGCGTGGCCGCCAAACTTCAGCATCAGCCCAGGGTTCAGGGTATCGAGCCGCTCCAACGCATCACGCATGTGCAACCCAGCCACCGAACGGCCAGAACCTTTCAGAATGCCGTCACCCGCCGGGGCAAAGGCAATCACCGGGCGATGGAAACGTTCTTTGATGCGTGAAGCCAGGATGCCGACTACGCCCTGATGCCATTCCGGATGGTACATTGCCAAACCATAAGGCAGCGCGGTAGTAGAGCGCTCCAGTTGATCGCACAGTTGCAGCGCTTCAACCTGCATACCCTGCTCAATTTCACGCCGGGTCTGATTCAGCGCGTCAAGATCGTTGGCCAGCATGCGCGCCTGAGCGATGTCGTCGCTCAGCAGCAAAGCCACGCCGATCGACATATCATCCAACCGCCCGGCTGCGTTGAGCCGTGGGCCAAGGGAAAAGCCGAGATCGCTCGCCGCTAGCTGGCGCGCATCACGGTTTGCCACCTCCAGCAAGGCACGGATGCCTGGCCGGCATTTACCCGCGCGAATGCGGTTCAGGCCCTGATGCACCAGAATACGGTTATTGGCATCCAGCGGCACCACGTCCGCCACCGTGCCCAGAGCCACCAGATCCAGCAGTTCTGCCAGATTAGGCACCGCCAGTGTCCGCTGTTCAAACCAGCCGCTGTCGCGCAGCCGAGCACGCAGCGCCAGCATCAGGTAAAACGCCACGCCGACACCGGCTAAAGATTTGGAAGGGAACTCGCAGTCACGCAGGTTGGGGTTAACGATCGCTTCCGCCGCAGGCAACGTTTCGCCCGGCAAGTGGTGATCGGTCACCAGCACCTGCATCCCCTTGGCGTGCGCCAAGTCAACGCCCGCATGGGAAGAGATACCGTTATCCACGGTGACGATCAGCTCAGCCCCACGTGCAGCAACCTGCTCCACCACTTCCGGGCTCAGGCCGTAACCATCTTCAAAACGGTTTGGCACCAGATAATCGACCGCACTGCAACCCATGCTGCGCAACGCCAGCACCGTCAATGCGGTACTGGTGGCACCGTCGGCATCGAAATCACCCACCACCATAATACGGTGCTGATCGATCATCGCCTGCTGTAGGATAGCTACCGCAGCGTCAATGCCTTCCAGCTGTTGCCAAGGCAACATACCTTTAACGCCACGCTCCAGTTCCTGCTCGCCCTTAACGCCACGCAAAGCGTAGAGGCGGCGCAGCAACGGCGGCAAACTGGCGGGCAAATGGCTAGCGTCCGCCGCCTCACGGCGGCGTAATTGGGTTTTAATACTCACTGATGGTTATTTCTTTGCAGCTGAGGTGGCTTGCGCATCCAGCATCGCGGCCATTTCTTTCGGGCCTTGATAGCCTGGGATCATCATGCCGTTTTGCAGAACGATAGCGGGGGTGCCCTGAACGCCAAACTGTACACCCAGCTGATAATGCTTGCTGATGTCGGTTTTGCAGGTGGCCGGAGAAACCGCATCGCCTTTCAGAGCAGCATCAAAGGCTTTGGCCTTATCAGCAGTACACCAGATAGATTGCATATCTTTAGCTGCCGGTGAATTCAGCCCCTGCCGCGGGAACGCCAGATAACGCACGGTGATCCCCAGTGCGTTGTACTCTTTCATCTGCTCGTGCAGTTTGTGGCAGTAGCCGCAGGTGATGTCGGTAAACACGGTGATCACATGTTTTTCTTTTGCGGCTTTATAGACGATCATCTGATCTTTCAGCGCTTCCAGCTTGGTGATCAACAGTTGGTTGGTCACGTTCACCGGTTCGGCACCGCTGACGTCATACAGCGGCCCTTGCAGCACATGTTTGCCATCTTCCGTGATATACAGCACGCCGTTCTCGGTCAGTACGGCTTTCAGGCCAGCAGCCGGTGAAGGTTGCACGTCGGCCTGCTTGATACCCAGGCTACCGAGCGCTTTTTGAATCGCCGCGTCGTCAGCATGAACCGCGCCAGTAAATGAAGCCACCAGCATAGAGAGCAGCAATAAACCTTTTTTCATTCTTCCAATCCTTTCTAACCCTGGGCGTCAAGCGCGCGGGTGATGCTGTTGATGTAGCTGTTTCAGTCGTTCGGTCGCTACATGAGTATAAATTTGCGTGGTCGAGAGGTCACTATGCCCCAATAACATCTGTACGACACGGAGATCGGCACCATGGTTCAGTAAATGGGTGGCGAAAGCATGGCGCAGCACATGCGGAGACAGCCGCTCGCTGTCAATACCGGCTAGGATCGCATAGTGTTTGATGCGATGCCAGAACGTCTGCCGGGTCATTTGCTGGCTGCGGTTGCTGGGGAACAGCACATCCAGAGTTTGGCCATTCAACATCCACGGGCGACCATATTCCAGATAATTTTCGATCCAGTACACCGCTTCTTCGCCAAGCGGCACCAATCGCTCTTTATTGCCTTTGCCGATCACCCGTACCACCCCTTGCCGCAGGCTAACGTCGCTGATGGTCAACCCCACCAGTTCCGATACGCGCAAGCCCGTGGCATACAACACCTCCAGCATCGCTTTATCGCGCAGTTCCAGCGGCTGATCGACACAGGGTGCTTCAAGCAGTGCTTCAACCTGCGCCTCGCTCAAATCTTTCGGCAGCCGCTGCGGCAGCTTGGGCGAGGCTAGCAGCGCGGTAGGATCGTCTTCCCGCAGCTTTTCACGGTAAAAATATTGGAATAAACGGCGCATGGCACTCAACAGACGGGCGGAACTGGTGGCCTTATATCCCCCCTCGATCCGCTCGGCGAGAAATGCCTGCAAGTCCAGCGCTTCAGCCTGCAACAAGCTGCTGTTGTGGTGCTCCAACCAGCCTGCCAACGCCTGCAAATCCAGCCGGTAAGAAGCCAGCGTATTCTCCGCCAGATTGCGTTCAAGCCATAGCGCATCCAGGAATTGCTCAATCAGCGCACTTTCTTGCTGTCGCATCGGCTCCTCTCTCTTGTTACGTTTATGCCCCGGCATTATGCCTGAAGCCAGCACAAATCTGGTACACTCCTGGTCATTCTCGGTACGGTTATATAACGGTTTACACATGAAGATTGGTCTGTTTTACGGCTCCAGCACCTGCTACACCGAAATGGCAGCAGAAAAAATCCGTGAGATTCTGGGTGAAGACCTGGTCGACCTGCACAACCTGAAAGACGTATCCCCCAAGCTGATGGAAGATTACACCATTCTGATCCTTGGTATTCCTACCTGGGATTTCGGCGAACTGCAAGAAGACTGGGAAGCTATCTGGCCGCAACTGGGCGAGCTTGACCTGCAAGGCAAGATTGTTGCCATGTACGGGATGGGCGATCAGTTAGGCTACGGCGAATGGTTCCTGGATGCGCTAGGGATGCTGCACGATCGCCTGGTTCCGCTTGGCGTGCAGTTTATCGGTTTTTGGCCGACCGAAGGCTTTGAGTTTACCAGCCCGAAACCCCTTAGCGCCGACGGCAAACACTTTGTCGGCCTGGCGCTGGATGAGGTGAATCAGTACGACCTGAGCGAAGATCGCCTGCAACAGTGGTGCGAACAGATCCTGTTGGAGATGGAACCACTGCTGTAAGATCAGTGGGCGCACAATGTGCGCCCACAAATACGGTATTTCCACAACCTGAAACGACTCTCGCCATTGCTGGCCGGTGTTTCGCCAGCTTCTACAGCCGTTTCTGTTGTAACGCTATTTCCTTTCAGCCGCGCCGCATCGGCCACCTGATACCAGTCCAGCTTACGCGTCAGCAACATGATGCCCGCCAGAACGCCAAACAGCAGTACCGACCCTAACACCAGCGCGTTATCTTCCGACTGCAACAGCAGATACAGCACGCCATACAGCAGCAACAGGCTGGCGGCGAACAATGCACCGCGCAACTTGCCGCGCAGCACCGCACTCAGGTAGAAGGCAATCAGTCCACTGCAAGCCAGGCTGGCTAGCAAGTAGGCCATGTTAAAGCCGAGGTGCTCAGAGAAGGCCAGCAGAATCAGATAGAACAGCACCAGAGCGGCCCCCACTAACAGGTATTGAATCGGGTGCACCCGCAATCCGGTGAGGGTTTCAAACAGGAAGAACGCCATAAACGTCAATCCGAGGAACAACACCGCATACTTCACCGCGCGCTCGGTCAGTTGATAGTGGTCCACTGGCTCGATCAGGCTGGTAGTGAAGGTAGGCAATTTGTCCTCGTCGATCCTGCCATTATCATATTGAAACGCACTGTTGATATTGTTGGCAAACCAGGTGCTGCGCCAGCGAGCGGTGAAACCGTTTTCCGTCACTTTGCGCTCATCAGGCAGGAAATTGCCGAGAAAGTTCGGGTGCGGCCAGTTGCTCTGTAATACCAGTTCAGAACTGCGCCCCAGCGGCACCAATGACAGGCTGCTGGTCCCGGCCAGATTCAGCGTAAAGTCCGCCTCTAACCCGTGCTGTTGCAAAGACTCCAGCGCCAACGGCGCATGAATGCCCTGAGAAAGACCATCCACCATGGTACCCGGTTCAAACGCCGCCTGTTGCTGCGCACCGTTCAAGGTTGAAATACTCTTGATGCCCCGTGAATCACTCAGTGACACCAGCAGGAATGGCTGGCCGATGGTCACATTGCTGCTTTGCAAATCTTCCAGTTCGGGCTGAGCAAATTTTACCTGGAACTTCAGTGGCCCTTGATACACCTGGGTCTGGTAGATCCCCAGCTTGCGGACCTCAACATTGGGCTTGCCATCCACCAGCAACGATTCCGGCAGCACAAAGCGCTGATGGCGGCTCACCTGTAGGTAGATTTCTCCTTTATCATCTTTCTTCTCTTCACGCAGGGTGTAGGGGATCACGATCAGCGGCCCGAGGATCCGCTGGGCCCGGCTGGTGCTTTCACTCACCTGCCCAACCACGCTTTGGCGATAGCCGCTGCGCTCCTGCACCACCTCCATCAGTTGTGCTACCGGGATCATCATCAGGATCATCAATCCTAACAGGGTGGTTATTTTCCAAAACAATACCGATTTAAACATCGCTGCGTACTCCTTGTGGGTAATGACGCAACGATAAAACCGGCAAGTGAAAACAGAATGTGGTTATGTGAAGGGAAGGTGAAGTCAGGCTGATAAAGTGAAAATTGCCGCCACACCGTGCGGTTGCAGGTTGTGCAAACGGATGGTACCACGGTGCAGGCGTGCCACTTCCTGCACAAAGTTCAGCCCCAGGCCGCTGCTTTTGGGTTTATCTGCGCGTGCCAGCGAATAAAAGCGTTCGAACACCTTATCCAGCGCGTAATCTGGGATACCGCTGCCGGTATCGCTGACGGTGATCTGGTAGTGCTGTTCCAACCGCACCCCTTGAATGCTGATGGTTCCGCCCGTCGGAGTAAAATCCAGCGCATTATCCAGCAGGTTACTCAATGCTTGGCTGAGCAGAAAGGCATCGCCGGTCAGGGTGGCTTCGGCTAGTTCCCCAACGCGGAGCATGGCACCGCGCTGTGCGGCCTGCACCTCTTTGCCAGCAATCACCTGCCGCAATAACGGCTCCAGCGCCACCGGTGCCAATTCGAGACCCGGTCGGCTTTCCAACCGCGCCTGAATCAGCAGTTTGTCGACCAATTGCTGGATACGCACGCTCTGCTGCTCGATGTTGGTCAAAAAGCGTTTGGCGGTTGCAGGTGGCGGCATTTCCTGCAACAGTTCGGCCGCACCGCGAATCGCCGCCAGCGGGCTTTTCAGCTCATGGGTCAAGGTATGCACGTATTGCTCGATATAGGCTTTGCCTTCCAGCTTCATACGCATGCTTTCCAACGCCTGCGCCAGTTGCGCCAACTCAACGCTGCCCATCTGCGGCAGCGGAATGGCCTCCCCTTGCGCCACACCGTCGGCGTAGCGTACCAGGCGGTTAATCGAGCGGTTGATCCACCAGACAAACCCCAATCCAATAGCTAGCGCAATCCCCAGAAGTACGGCTCCCGCCAGCAGGATCCGCCGCTCGCTACGCCGGATAACCGCCGTCATGCTGCTGTTCGGCTTGCCAACGCTCAGCACGCCGATAATCTGCCCTTGATCGATCACCGGAGCGGCCACGTACATCACCGAGCTGTTTTCATCATCTGCGATCATGCGCGTACTGCGGGCACCATACTGGCCGCGCAGCGTCAGATAAACATCATTCCAGCGCGAGTAATCCTGCCCCAAAGCCTGGCCGCCGGAATCAAAAATCACCTTGCCGCGGCTATCGGTCAAATAAACGCGGTATTCATTACGATCTTTACGGATCCCGGCAATATTGGCACCAATCGGCCGTTGATTAAGCTGGGCAAACGCCTGCGCCAATTGGCCATAGGCGGCGTCGCCGCGTTTCATATCCAAACGGGCGATCTGTGCCAGCAGATTGGCGGTATCCACCAACGTGCCTTCGGTGGCGCGCCGTACCCCCGGCTTCACTTCCTGCACGAAAATGCTCAAGACGAAATAACCGGCCACCGCCACAATCAGGAAATACCCCAACAGCAGGCGCAGGCCGATCCTCATGGTTGGCGGCTCACGCTGTAACCCAGCCCGCGATGGGTATGGATCGGCGGTTCCCCGGCATCAATCACCCGCAGTTTAGCGCGCAGCGTTTTGATATGGGTATCCACGGTGCGATCCAGGCTCTCTTCCGCCTGCGCCCAAACGCTGTCCATCAGTTGTTGGCGCGAAAATACCCGCCCTGGCGCCAACAACAAGGTTTTCAGCAGCAGGAATTCGTAGCGAGTCAGCGGCAACGGTTGGTGGTGATAGCTGATAGCAGCGCCCTCTTCGTCGAGGGTAAAAGCACCGAACTGATACAAGGCGGGCTGTTGCAAGCGTTGTTGCTTTTGCAACCGCCGCAGGATGGTCCTGACGCGGGCGCTGACTTCGCGCGGGGAAAAGGGTTTAGCAACATAGTCATCGGCACCGATCTCTAGGCCAATCAGGCGATCGACCTCATCGCTGCGCGCGGTAAGAAACAGAATGGGTAAATCTGCCGCCTGCGCCAACAGCCGACGGCAAAGTTCAAAACCATTGATATCGGGTAAGCCGACGTCGAGGATCGCCAGCGCCGGAGCCGGAGCCCCTTGCGGCAAAGCCAGCAGCGCGGGCTCGCCGCGTTCAAACCAACGCACCTGAAAACCTTCGCTCTCCAAGGTATAAATCAGCGTATCAGCAATGCTGGGCTCATCTTCCACCAGCCAGAGCAGCGGTTTCATTATTCGCTCTCAGCGGATTGTGCAGACAGCAACAACTGACGCAGATGGCGCCATTCCGCTTTGTTCAAGCAGTCTGAAGCCAGCCACAGCCGATGGCGCTTCTTGCCGTTAACCTGTTGCAACGTCAGCAGAATACCAAACCCCGGCATCCACGGCTTTTTCAGCATCAGCCATTCCTGGCCGTGCCACTCAACCCGCCGCTCCGCCAGCCACCGTAACTCCCCTTGCCTTGATCCAATGCGCTTCTGGCTCCGAATGCATTCAAATACCACCAGCGTCAGCAACACCAGCCAAACCGGGCCATAGCCTTCTGGCCAAGGCGAGATCAGGATCAGGAGGATCAGTGCGCCATGGGTCAGCAGCGAGAATAGCTGGGTACGCCAGGAAATACGGACATCACAACGCCACTGGGCCACGGTCTTTATTTCGCGTTTGGATCAGGGAGACCATTCTCTGCAGTTCTGTGTCTTGCGGAGCGCCATGATTCATCAGCCAGTTGAATAAATCGGGATCGTCATTCTCTAGCAGGCGGATAAACAGTGCTTTATCTTCGTCGTTTAGCGTGTCGTATTCGTACTCGAAGAACGGCATGATCGAAATGTCCAGCTCACGCATCCCACGGCGACAGGCCCAGTGAATGCGTGCTTTGTTATTAATATCCATGTTGTTATGACTAACCTCTTTTCGGCATGTCTTGCCAACGCAGGGTTCAACCGACACTCTGTATGGCAACACGCGCGCAATATAATTCCATCGGTTCACGAAGTGTTATCGCTGACCATCAGTATATAGGGTAACAATTTGACATACTCGCCGGAAAGGCAGTTCTCCGATCTAAAGCGCAAAAATGTCAGAAAAAGCACTATGCCATAATAACTGTTTGCAAACAGAGCCACCTCTTTTACCATGCAGTTAACCTTTTCAGGCAATCTGAATATACACTTCACACTTCAAGTTGCTTGGGTGTTGGCTACGCTCTGTCGCCTACAAGCAACTCGAATTATTTTGTGTACATGAAGCAGGAACTCATTATGGCGTTCAATATTCCTTTTCCATCTCGTCAACCTTCCGCCTCCGCCCATCTGCCACTGACGCTGATCTCGTTAGAAGATTGGGCGCTGGTACGGCTTAACGGGCCGGATACGGTGAAGTACCTTCAGGGCCAGGTGACGGCCGATATCGACAAACTGGCGGCCGACCAACATGTGTTGTGCGGCCATTGCGATGCCAAAGGCAAGATGTGGAGCAACCTGCGTCTGTTCCATTACGGTGAAGGTTTTGCCTATCTGGAGCGCCGTAGCGTGCTGGATAGCCAGTTGGCAGAAATCAAGAAATACGCCGTATTCTCCAAAGTGACCATCGCCGCGGACAATGATGCCGTGCTGCTGGGCGTGGCTGGCTTGCAGGCGCGTGCCGCACTGGCAGAAATGTTCACGACCCTGCCAAATGCAGAACACCAGGTGGTGCAAGAGGGGGATACCACCTTACTGCACTTTGCCCTGCCGGCAGAACGTTTTCTGCTGATCACTACGGCAGAAATCTTGGGTCAACTTAACGCCAAACTCGATGGCCAAGCCGCATTGAACAACAGCCAACAGTGGCTGGCGCTGGATATCGAAGCAGGCTATCCAGTGATTGATGCAGCCAACAGCGCGCAATTGGTGCCGCAGGCCACCAACCTACAGGCGCTGGCAGGCATCAGCTTCAGCAAAGGTTGTTATACCGGGCAGGAAATGGTGGCGCGCGCCAAGTTCCGTGGTGCCAACAAGCGGGCTCTGTACTGGCTGGAAGGCAGCGCTGGCCGAGTGCCGGAAGCGGGCGAAGATCTGGAGCTGCAACTGGGCGAAAATTGGCGGCGTACCGGCACCGTTTTGGCGGCAAGCCTGCTGGATAACGGCACGCTGTGGGTACAGGCGATTTTAAACAACGATCTGGATGCCGATAGCGTATTGCGCGTGCGGGACGATGCGGGCAGCCAGTTGGCGATCAAACCGCTACCGTACTCACTGGCTGAAGAGAAGTAGCTGATTCGGCCGCAGGCAAGCATAGAGTCTGCGGCCTTAATCATTTAGACATAGAGATAAATCGCCAGAAAGTGGCACAGACTGCCGCCGAGCACAAAACCGTGCCAGATCGCGTGGCCGAAGCGAAAACGCTTCGAGGCGTAGAAAATCACCCCTAACGTATACACCACACCACCGACGGCCAACAGGGTTACCCCACCGATCGCCAGCCGGGTGGCTAGTTGGTAGATCACGATCAGCGACAGCCAGCCCATGGTCAGATAGGTCACCAGCGACAGCACCTCAAAGCGGTGCGCAAATGCCAGTTTGAAGATCACACCAAGCAGCGCCAGCCCCCAGATCACCACCATCAAGCCCTTGGCTAACGGCGAGTCCAAGCCCACCAGCAGGAAAGGCGTATAGGTTCCGGCAATCAGCAGATAAATGGCACAGTGGTCGAATTTTTTCAGCCAGTGTTTGGCTTTTTGATGGGGAATGGCGTGATACAGGGTGGAAGCCAGGAACAGCAGAATCATGCTGCCGCCATACAGGCTATAGCTGGTGATGGCGGTCACATCAGCACCGGTATTCACCGCCTGAACCAGTAACAACACCAAACCGACAATCCCCAGTATCAGCCCAATCCCATGGCTGATGCTGTTGGCAATCTCTTCAGCCCACGGATAGGCCGTGCCAGCCAACCGATCAGACCCAACCTGTATCTGATTTGTTTTACCCATCATGCGCAAACCCTCAAAGCAGCCAACATTGTTTGAAATTATAGCAAAAGAGCTTAACTGAGAATAATTTCAGTGTACACGTGTACGCTAAAATAAAACCGTGAACGCTTGTAACACCGTGAAAACGTCGAAATGATTGGCACGCTGAGCTACAATCGATGAGTTTTTCCCGCTACTAACCTTGAGGTTCGCCCCATGTCATCTGCTGTACCCGCCCTAAATTTTGGCTCCATGACTCAAGTTATCCAATTCCTGATGGAAATCGATAAACTGAAAAATGTTCAGCGCCGCACCAAAGTGCTTGGCAGTCAACGGCAGGAAAACTCGGCCGAACACAGTTGGCATTTTGCCATTGCCGCCTTAAGCCTGGCACCTTACGCCAGTGAAGGCGTAGACATTCAGCGGGTGATCCAGATGGCCCTGCTGCACGACATCGTCGAAATCGATGCCGGTGATGTGATGGTTTACGATCTGGCAGCGCGGGCGGCGATCCACGATCAAGAAGTCGCAGCAGCTAAACGTCTGTTCGGTTTGCTGCCGGAACCTCAGCGTTCATCTTTCACCGCGTTGTGGCAGGAGTATGAAGATGGCGAAAGCGCCGATGCCCGCTTTGCATTGGTGCTGGATCGCTGCATGCCAATGTTGATGAACCTGCACAATGAAGGTCAGAGCTGGGTAGAAAACGATATCAGACTGGAACAGGTGCTGGAGCGCAGTACGATGATTGCCGATGTCCATCCAGAACTGTGGCAGCATCTGCACCAACACTTGCAGGATGCGCAGTGCAAAGGCTGGCTGAAGTAACGCCCCTCACCCTAGCCCTCTCCCACAGGGAGGAGGGGACTTAACGTGCTACATATCAGCTTCTGTATTCGTCCCCTAAATCGCCCCGTTAAAGATTAACACCTATACCTGATTACGACTCAGTACTAGCTCCCTCTCCCACAGGGAGAGGGTTGGGATGAGGGGACACCGCGATTGCCGTACTTAACGTCCGCCAGCGGCCTCGATAAAACTGCCGGTCACGTAAGAGGCCGCATCGGACAGTAGCCAAGCAATGGCTTGCGCAACTTCCTCTGGCTGACCACCCCGCTGCATTGGCAACGCCGCCTTCACCCGATCTACCCGCCCCGGCTCACCGCCGCTGACGTGCATCTCGGTATAGATACAACCCGGCCGCACGCCGTTGACGCGGATCCCCTGCGCCGCCACTTCCAGCGCCAAACCGGTAGTCAGCGTATCCACCGCCCCTTTCGACGCCGCATAGTCGATATACTCCCACGGCGCACCCAAGCGTGCCGCAGCCGAAGAAACGTTGACGATCGCTCCGCCCTTACCCCCGTGGCGCAGCGCCATACGCTTTACCGCTTCGCGGCAGCAGAGAAAATAACCGGTGACGTTGGTGCTCAACACTTTATTGATACGCTCGGCGGTGAGTTGCTCAATGCTCGCCTGTTGGAACAGAATGCCTGCGTTATTCACCAGAGCGCCAATTGGCCCCAGCGTGGCCTCCAGTTCAGCAAACATCGCCACCACTTCCGCTTCTTCGGCGATGTCTGCCATCAGGGCCTGCGCCCTGCCCCCTTGCTGGCGGATCTGCGCGACTACCAGCTCCGCAGCCGCACTATCGCGCAAATAATTGACGCCCACCGCATAGCCTTGTTGAGCTAGCAATAACGCCGTCGCGCGGCCTATGCCCCGGCTGGCACCGGTAACTAATGCAACTTTGCTCATACTGTTCCTTGCTGTTGAGATCAGAAACGATAGCTGGCACTCATGAAGGCAATACCGGCAACTTTCTTCTCGACGATTGGGCTATCAGCGGCATCGCCCAACAGAGTATATAACCCAAGGCTTTGTCGCGTTAACGTAGGGAAGACGAAAAAATGTGGACTGCCTATTTTTTAGGCGGCCAACAGATAAAATTGTTCCGCCGCTTAATGATCCCCTCATTTTTAGAGACTCAAATAATTCCAAGTGTGCGGGTATATAACCGATGCTGCCTCAGGTAATAAGTAAACCTCTCCATCAACAACGTCGCGTAGGCTTCTTTCATTTTGGG
>JBAQHZ010000191.1:0-5533 GCA_049288585.1 Chania sp. | reverse complement strand
GCATCCGTCCATTATTGATCCTGTTTATGGCCGCTACCGTTTATGACGGCGGTATGGGGTTGGCACGCGAGAATGCCTCGGCGATCGTCGGTATTTTTGCTGGCAGCATGTACCTGGCCGCCCTGCCAGGAGGTTGGTTGGCAGATAACTGGCTCGGGCAGCAAAAAGCGGTTTGGTATGGTTCGCTCCTGATCGCACTCGGCCACCTGTCTATCGCCCTGTCGGCGTTTATGGGTAACGACTTGTTCTTTATCGGCCTGATGTTTATCGTGCTCGGTTCCGGCCTGTTCAAAACCTGTATTTCGGTGATGGTCGGTACGCTGTACAAACAGGGCGACGCACGCCGTGACGGCGGCTTCTCACTGTTCTACATGGGCATCAACATGGGTTCCTTCCTCGCCCCGTTGATTTCCGGCTGGCTGGTTCGTTCACATGGTTGGCACTGGGGCTTTGGCATCGGTGGGATCGGGATGTTGGTAGCACTGATTATCTTCCGCATCTTTGCCGTGCCATCAATGAAACGCTATGACAGCGAAGTTGGCCTGGATTCAACCTGGAACAGCCCGGTAGTCAAGAGAAATGGCGTCGGTGCCTGGCTCGTGGCGTTGGCCGTGGGTGTTGCCATCATCGTTGGCCTGATTTCTCAAGGCATCATCGTGATCAACCCGGTGGCCGTTGCCAGCATGCTGGTTTATGTGATTGCCACCTCAGTCACACTGTACTTTATCTACCTGTTCTTTTTCGCTGGTCTGAGCCGCAAAGAGCGTGCGCGCCTGCTGGTCTGCTTTATCCTGCTGGTCTCTGCCGCATTCTTCTGGTCTGCCTTCGAACAGAAACCGACGTCGTTCAACCTGTTCGCTAACGACTACACCAACCGCATGATCGGTGATTTCGAGATCCCGGCAGTGTGGTTCCAGTCAGTCAACGCCCTGTTTATTATCCTGCTGGCACCTATCTTTAGCTGGATGTGGCCAGCTCTGGCTCGCAATAAGGTACGCCTGAGCAGCATCACCAAGTTCGTGTTCGGCATTCTCTTTGCGGCCGCAGGTTTTGGCGTGATGATGCTGGCATCTGAACATGTGCTGAACAGTGGCGGTGCGGGTGTATCACCGATGTGGTTGGTAGGCAGTATTCTGATGCTGACACTGGGTGAACTGTGCCTGAGCCCGATTGGCCTGGCGACCATGACCCTGCTGGCACCGGACAGAATGCGCGGCCAATTGATGGGCCTGTGGTTCTGCGCCAGCGCCTTGGGTAACCTGGCGGCTGGCCTGATCGGTGGCCATGTGAAAGCAGACAAGTTGGAACTGCTGCCGACCCTGTTCGCCCGTTGCTCTATCGCGTTGGTGATCTGTGCCGCAGTGCTGATTCTGCTGATCGTGCCGATTCGCCGTATGCTGGAGAATACTCAAGGCAAAGCAAACGCTTAATGAGTGCTCCGCAAAGCTTTAAAGCCAGCGCCTGTCGCTGGCTTTTTTATATCTGCCAGGCCTGCTGCTGTAATACCACGCGATAACCATCCAAGTCCTCAAAGGTTTGCCCATTGGCATCCCAATAAGGGTTATAGGCCTGCACACGCCGGAACCCGGCAGCCAGCATCTGTTCGCACATTCCCTGCCACTGTTCCTCTTCTGGCAGATAGAACACCAGTAGGTTGTCCTGCGTAGGGGCTTGCCCTACCCGCACACCGCGATGGTGGGTAAACTCCAGGTGATAGGCATGCTGCGGATGGCCGAGCATGATGCCATCAAAACCCTGATGATCTTCAAACTCGCCAAGCGGTGCAAAACCCAGGCCACGGCAGTACATCTGTGCGATCTCCGGCAACCGATCGGTTGGGCGGGCGATACGTAATACGGCATTGCGCATGTCCATTTTCTCTCCTGTTAGCGTGGAAACAGCATAGCCCCTTCCCCCTTAGACCAACGTTCAGTAAATGCGTTTTCCTGCGGCCAGCATCTGGTGTCATGATGCCGGTCATGGCATGCTGCGATGACCGCTTCATGGATGGACACAGGTTTCCCGATGCAATATCTGCCAGAAAATCAGTCTATTGTCCCCTTCGCTAAAGATTACCAGCATGGTGACTACGAGCCCGATCACCAGCATAACTATGCGCAGTTGATCCACAGCCTCAGCGGTGTCGTGCAGGTCAATACCCGTATGGGGAGTTGGGTTGTGCCACCAAGCCGCGGCGTCTGGTTGCCTGCTAACGTGATGCATAACCTGCGTTTTACCGGCAATGTGGCGGTGAGAACGCTGTTTGTCGATCCGCTGGCGCGAGCTGATTTACCGGTTCTCTGTCAGGTGGTGCAGATCTCCCCATTACTGCGCGAACTGATCGTCAGCGCCATGGATATTGCTGCCGATTACCGCGCAGGAGGGCGTGAGGAGCGAATTATGGAGCTGATCCTTGATGAATTGCGCCTATTGCCGATTCTGCCGCTGAACTTGCCAGAACCCCGTGACGGTACATTGCTGACCTTATGCCGAGATATTCAGCAGTCACTGGCACAAACCTGGGAGCTGGAATTGGCGGCCAAACAAATCAATATCAGTGGCCGGACACTGTCGCGCCGTTTCCAGCGTGAGACTGGCCTGAGCTTTGCTGATTGGGTGCGGCGAGCACGTTTGCTCGCCGCGTTAAACGCCCTGGCAGCGGGCAGTTCGGTGCTGGAAGTCGCACTGGATCTGGGATATGACAGCCCCAGTGCCTTTAGTTCCATGTTCCGCCGTCTGCTTGGCGTCTCGCCCAGCACCTATTTTTCCCAGGCTCAGCCAGTCATTACCTCAAATAGCAGCCAGCAACGTTGAATAATGCCTGCAACGAAGCGCTGGCAGAATCAGCGTCGATCCCTACCCCATAGGTGGCTTCGCCATTTTCCACCGTACAACGGATATAGGTTACCGCACGGCTGTGGCTCTGGTGCCCTAACGTGTGCTCGTGGTAATCGTCTATCGCCAGCACCAGGCCAAAACGTTGGCATAAGGCATCCACCGCGCTGGAAAGTAACCCATTGCCCGCCCCCTGTAACTGCAACTGTTCACCATGCAGGTTAACCTGCGCACTAAAACTGTGGTCATTAGCGCCCTGGCTATGGGTCTGATAGCTGAGCAACTGCAGCACTGGTTTTTCCACTAAGCCATAGCTGTCGCGGAACAAACGCCAGATCTGCGCACCAGTCATTTCCTTGCCGCTTTCGTCGGTGGCAAGCTGTACCACTTTACTAAACGCAATCTGCAACCCGCGTGGCAACACCAATCCGTGATTCTGCTCCAGTAACCAGGCGGCCCCGCTCTTGCCAGACTGGCTGTTAACCCGGATCACCGCTTCGTAATTACAGCCGACATCCGCCGGATCCAGCGGCAGATAAGGCACTTGCCACAGGCCGTCCTTGCGCAATTGCTGGGCCGCAAAGCCTTTTTTAATCGCATCCTGATGCGAACCGGAGAAAGCAGTAAAAATCAACTCACCGGCATACGGATGGCGTGGATGCACAGGCAGTTGATTACATTGTTCAACCACCTCAACCACCTGTTTCAAGCGGCTGAAATCCAGCTCGGGAGCGATCCCTTGGGTGTACAGATTAAGCGCCAGCGTCACCAGATCCACATTGCCGGTCCGTTCCCCGTTGCCAAACAGACAACCTTCCACCCGATCGGCCCCGGCCAACATCGCTAATTCAGCACAGGCCACGCCTGTGCCACGGTCGTTATGCGGATGTACGCTGATACACACCTGTGAACGCTGGCTGAAATGGCGGCAGAACCACTCGATTTGATCGGCATAGATATTTGGCGTGCTCATTTCCACCGTAGCAGGCAGGTTGATAATCATTGGCCGTTGCGAGCAAGGCTGCCAGACGTCAGCCACCGCCTCGCAAATCTCCAGCGCAAAATCCAGTTCGGTAGCACTGAAGGTTTCCGGTGAATATTCGAAGGTCCAGGTGGTTTCTGTTTGTTGTTCACACCATTGACGAATACGACGTGCGCCATTGACCGCCAACGCCACGGTGGCCGCCTTATCCTGCTTGAAGACAATGTCACGGAACATCGGTGCGGTGGCGTTGTACAGATGCACTATCGCACGCGGCGCGCCGTGCAGAGCCTCAAAAGTGCGATCGATCAGTTCGTCTCGCGCCTGAGTTAACACTTGGATTGTCACGTCATTGGGGATCAGCCGTTGCTCAATCAGGCTGCGGACAAAATCAAAATCGGTCTGTGATGCCGAAGGAAAAGCCACTTCGATCTCTTTGAAGCCACATTCCAGCAGTAACTGATAAAACTGATGCTTGCGGGTATTGTCCATTGGATCGGCCAGGGCCTGATTGCCGTCGCGCAGATCGCTGGAACACCAGCGTGGAGCCGATTGCTGGCGGCGGCCAGGCCATTGACGGCCAGGTAAATCTATCGTCGGAAATGGACGATACTTGGTTGCAGGATTGGTTAACATCAGGATTCTCCTCAAGAAATAGGGCTGTACCCTGCCATTATTTCCTGCCTGAGCACGTCTTGCTCCCGCTTAACGGACAATCATCGTCGCAAAGCAGACAATATATCTGCCCTTTACCTATCCACAGCGCTTATTCATAAGGCCCATGCTGGGCATCAAACGGTAGCATAAAAGTATCCACCACCATCGACAGCGGTACATCAATCACCGTGACATAGCGCCAAGGCGTGTCGCGTAAATCCCACTGTACCCCTGGATAGTATTGATGCCCATGGCCAGCTCCGGGTATCGTGCGGCTGATGATGCTGCCGCAGCCAGATAATGCCGCTACGCTGGTGGTTAACAGCACCAAACGTGCTAACGATTTAATAGATAACAACGTAATTCATCACCTTGATTGTTCAGGGAATAAGCAATGCTGGCGTGGATTTTAACATGGTTTTCTCTAGAACAAGGTGAGAGGTTTGAGCTCGCCATTTAGCACCGGCCACGGGGGTTGATACAAAGTTATGCTGGAGCATATCGCATTGAGTTGTTATAACTACCGGGCATAAGTAAAAATCCATATCCCCGCCTTAGGGTAGCGATTGGGCTGATAGATCCCAGGGGATGCATTACGCCCCTTCCGCCACGACAGAGAGGATTTTTAATGACTGATAAAGACACCACGGCCGCCGAAGCAGTACCGGAAAACGCTACACTGCTGAAAATTCTGGGCAGGTTGCTCTCAACCCTGGATGCCTCCATCAGTGGTAAAGATCGCAGTGTATTGGTGGCTGAGCTGGCTAATCTCAATCTCGATGGGATCTCAGAAGCAGAGAGGAAACTGGCAGCTGAGTTGATCAAACGTGCCTTACAATCACTCGATCATTAAAATCCGCCAGCAAACCATTAAATCTCCATCGGGGTTTAATGGTTTTTCATCGCTAAGCCTTGTCCAAAGCCAGGTTTTATTATCATCCCCATCTATCAATCTGCTGATTAATAGAGATAAAAATTAGAAACAACCCTCTTTTACCTCTTTTTTCTGTAAATCTCTCTTAAAATAGCAATAATAGCTTAATTCTTTTGGTAATCAGC
>JBAQHZ010000190.1:0-3120 GCA_049288585.1 Chania sp. | reverse complement strand
GCTCGGTGTCAAACCGGGCTTTTTTAATTTTTAAAAACATTAACATTCTTATTTTTAAACCGTTTTTTACTGCATTTTGTGAAAACGGCGGTTTGCTTTATCATTTTTGCTGTGGTAAAACTAAGGCAGTTGAAAATATTGCATTCATGAGGATATTGGGCAAATCGCACGGTGTGCGGCTGAAAATAGAGAATAATTATGATGAAATTTAATGGAATCACCCTCAGAACTTCTCCTTGCCAGCTTTTCC
Source organism: Chania sp. (assembly GCA_049288585.1). Classification (GTDB taxonomy): domain Bacteria; phylum Pseudomonadota; class Gammaproteobacteria; order Enterobacterales; family Enterobacteriaceae; genus Chania. The sequence continues at coordinate 2,870 of JBAQHZ010000190.1, read as the reverse complement.
TTTCTGCCATCCTTGCCAGTGAGCATCACTGGTGCAGCGAGCTATAGCGTCTTTCTCCCTTAACCGGTGCTGATGACAGGTTTTACTCCTGCTTATTTGGCGTAACCGGGCCAATGTTCTTACAGCATTCGGGTAGGTTTATCCCCAGTGATCTCTGCATCTCAAGCGCCGCTGTGCGCCTGTTTGACGAGATAAATCGGGATAAATACGCCTTAGCGTGCGTTATTCGCCGTTTGGGAGAAAAATGATGATTTATTGGATATTTTTAGGCTTTGCCATCGTTGCTGAAATTATCGGTACCCTGTCCATGAAGTACGCCAGCGTCAGCGGGGGTATGACCGGGCATATCGTGATGTATGTGATGATTACCGGTTCCTATGTGATGCTGTCGTTAGCGGTAAAACGCGTGGCGCTGGGCGTGGCTTATGCGTTGTGGGAAGGGATCGGTATTCTGTTTATTACCCTGTTCAGCGTGATGCTGTTTGATGAACCGATTTCTGCGCTGAAAGTGCTGGGGTTAGTGACATTGATAGCCGGGATCCTGCTGGTGAAATCTGGCACCCGTAAAGCACGAAAACAGGTCAGCCCTCGAGGTGACAACCATGCAACAGCTTGAGTGGTATCACATAGGGTTCCTGGCATTGGCCATCGTGCTTGAGATTATCGCTAACATCTTTCTGAAAATGTCAGACGGTTTCAGTAAAGTCTGGCTGGGGCTGTTATCACTGCTGACAGTACTAGGGGCGTTCAGTGCGCTGGCGCAGGCGGTTAAGGGGATCGAGCTGTCGGTGGCCTATGCGCTGTGGGGTGGTTTCGGTATCGCCGCCACGATCGCCGCAGGCTGGATCCTGTTCGGGCAGCGCTTAAATACTAGAGGCTGGATTGGCCTGGCGTTGCTGCTGGTAGGTATGGTGATTATCAAACTGGCCTGAAACAGAAAACCGCAGGTTTGTCGCCTGCGGTTTTCTTTTACAGTGCCGCGATAATCTTGATTTCGACTTTGAATTTCGGATTCATCAGCTTGGCCTGCACGGTGCAGCGCACCGGTGCACTGCCAGCAACCACCCAGGCATCCCAGGCGGCATTCATGGCGGCAAAGTCATCGCCGTCAGCCAGGAAGATGGTCGCATCTAATACCCGGCTTTTGTCCGACCCCACGCGAGTCAGCAAGATATCAATAGCGGCCAGCGCGTTGGCGGTTTGCGCCATGGCATCCTCATCAAGGTTTTCCGGCACGCTGGTGTAATAAATGGTGTCATTGTGGATCACGGCTTCGGACCAGCGCTGCGCTGGATCAATACGTTCGATATTCATTCAATTATCTCCCTATCATCAACCGCATAAGGGTAACATAGCCATCGCAGGATGTGTGCTGCAATAAAGTCGATGGTAGCGACGTAGCTGGCTTGGCATAATCACCGCTGAATAATACCGACAGAGAGATAGCGTGGCAGACGATTTCGCACCAGAAGGCGCATTGGCGCAGGCAATTAAAGGTTTCAAACCCCGTGAACCGCAGCGCTTGATGGCCGAAGCGGTGACAGAAGCGATCAATTTCAAACAAGAACTGGTGGTGGAAGCGGGCACCGGTACCGGCAAAACCTATGCCTATCTGGCTCCGGCGCTGCGCTCCAAACGCAAGGTGATTATTTCCACTGGCTCCAAAGCCTTGCAGGATCAGCTCTATGCGCGCGATCTTCCTACCGTTGCCAAGGCATTAAAATATAAAGGCAAGTTGGCGCTGCTGAAAGGGCGCTCTAACTACCTGTGCCTGGAACGGCTCGAACAGCAGTCGATGGCCGGTGGTGAGTTGGCGGGGCAAACGCTGGTGGATCTGGTGCGTTTGCGCAGTTGGTCGTCACAAACGGAAGAAGGAGACATCAGCTCCTGTAGCGACGTGGCGGAAGACAGTTTCGTCTGGCCCTTGGTGACCAGCACCAACGACAACTGCCTGGGCAGCGATTGCCCGCTGTATAAAGAGTGCTTTGTGGTCAAGGCGCGCCGCCGTGCGATGGACGCCGATGTCGTGGTGGTGAACCACCATCTGTTTTTGGCAGATATGGTGGTCAAAGAGGGCGGTTTTGCCGAACTGATCCCGGAAGCGGACGTGATGATTTTCGACGAAGCGCATCAGATCCCGGATATCGCCAGCCAGTATTTCGGCAAGCAACTCACTAGCCGCCAACTGCTGGACTTGGCGAAAGATATCACCATCGCTTACCGCACCGAAGTGCGTGACACGGCGCAGTTGCAAAAAAGTGCCGATCGTCTCAGCCAAAGCACCCAAGATTTTCGTCTGGCGCTGGGGGAACCGGGTTTTCGCGGCAATCTGCGCGAAGTGCTGGCACAACCGAACGTTCAGCGTGCGCTGGTGTTGCTCGATGACGCATTGGAACTCTGTTACGACGTAGTCAAACTTTCCCTAGGTCGTTCGGCGTTGCTGGATGCCGCGTTTGAGCGCGCGACGCAGTATCGTGCCCGTCTCAAACGGCTGAAAGAGGTCAACGAACCAGGATTCAGCTACTGGTATGAATGTAATTCGCGCCATTTTGTGCTGGCGCTGACCCCGCTGACGGTGGCCGAGCGATTTCGTGAAATGCTCGACGATAAGCCGGGCAGTTGGATCTTTACCTCGGCAACGCTGTCGGTTAACGAACAGATGGGCCATTTCACCGAGCGTCTGGGGTTGAATAAAGCCAAGACGCTGCTGCTAGCCAGCCCGTTTGATTATGCTAATCAGGCGTTGCTGTGCGTGCCGCGTTTCCTGCCTTCGCCCAATCAGCCCGGCGGTGCGCGCCAATTGGCGCGTATGCTGCGGCCTTTGATTGAAGCCAATCAGGGGCGCTGTTTCTTCCTTTGTACCTCACACC
>JBAQHZ010000189.1:0-6159 GCA_049288585.1 Chania sp. | reverse complement strand
GCTTAAAAGCAGCAAAAACAGCCAACTCAGGCTCAAAATCGCTTTGCCACTTTTTTGCCAGCGGGTAAACCACAGCAGCAGTAGCGCCAATCCCATCAGCAAAAGCAGGGCGGGTAACGGCATAAACAGGTTGCCGATGAACTTTTTCAGATTAAACAGCATCAAAAATCAGGTCCTTTTGGGCGAAAAAACGACATCTGGGCGTATTCACGCCGCAAGAAGATTCATTCTAAGCCAGTCTGTGCCAAAATAGCAGGTTTGAATGGGCTGGTGCTTTGCCTCAAGCCAAGATGAAATCAGCGGAGCCGTTGTCCATGCAGGATCGCAATTTTGACGATATTGCGGAGAAGTTTGCGCGTAATATTTACGGCACGACCAAGGGGAAAATCCGCCAGGCGGTGGTTTGGCAGGATCTGACCACGCTGCTGGCGCAATTGCCGCAGCGCCGGCTGCGTATTCTGGACGCTGGCGGTGGCGAAGGCCATATGGCCTGCCAGTTGGCAGAATTAGGACATCAGGTGTTGTTGTGCGATCTTTCTGGTGAGATGATCCAACGCGCCGCGCTGTTGGCAGAGCAGAAAGGTGTGAGCCAGAACATGCAATTTATACAAAGTTCGGCGCAAGACATCGGGCAGCACTTGGAACAGCCGGTTGATCTGATATTGTTCCATGCGGTTTTGGAGTGGATCGCCGAGCCACAGGTGGCATTGGCGGCGCTGTTCGACTGCCTGTTACCAGGAGGGGCGCTGTCGCTGATGTTCTTCAATGCCAATGGCCTGTTGATGCGCAACGTGGTGCTGGGGAATTTCCAACTGGTGGATCCCGAGGTCCGCAGGCGCCGCAAGCGCTCTTTGTCGCCACAGTACCCACATAGTCCGCCGCAGGTGTACGCGTGGCTGGAACAGTTGGGGATGCAGATTTCAGGGAAAACCGGCGTGAGGGTTTTCCATGACTATCTGCAAAGTAGGCAATTACAGACACAAAAATTTGAAGAGCTACTGGCGCTTGAACAGCTTTATTGCCGGCAGGAGCCGTATGTGAGTTTGGGTCGCTATATTCACGTCATGGCGCATAAACCAAACCTGAAGGACGAACTATGAGTGAATTTTCCCAGACAGTACCCGAACTGGTTGCCTGGGCACGGAAAAATGATTTCTCTATTTCGCTCCCCACTGAGCGTCTTGCGTTCCTGCTGGCTATCGCCACGTTAAATGGCGAACGGCTGGACGGTGAGATGAGTGAAGGTGAGCTGGTTGATGCATTTCGCCATGTCAGTAAAGGTTTTGAACAGACGCATGAAACGGTGGCCATTCGCGCCAACAATGCGATCAACGATATGGTGCGCCAGCGCCTGTTGAACCGTTTTATCAGCGAACTGGCGGATGGTAATGCCATCTACCGCCTGACGCCGTTGGGCATCGGCATTACCGATTATTACATCCGCCAGCGTGAGTTTTCGACCCTGCGCCTTTCCATGCAACTGTCTATCGTGGCGGAAGAGCTCAAGCGCGCCGCCGACGCCGCCGAAGAGGGCGGTGATGATTTCCACTGGCACCGTAACGTTTTTGCACCGTTGAAGTATTCGGTGGCCGAGATCTTTGACAGCATCGATCTGACGCAGCGCCTGATGGATGAACAGCAGCAGAGCGTAAAAGAAGATATTGCCGCCTTGCTGAACCAGGATTGGCGCGCGGCGATCTCCAGCTGTGAGATGCTGCTGTCGGAAACCTCGGGAACCTTGCGTGAGCTGCAGGATACGCTGGAAGCCGCAGGCGATAAGCTACAGGCCAATCTGTTGCGGATTCAGGATGCAACGCTGGGTGGGATGGAACTGGGCTTTGTCGACAAGCTGGTGTTTGACCTGCAAAGCAAGCTGGATCGCATTATCAGTTGGGGTCAACAGGCGATCGACCTGTGGATCGGTTACGATCGCCACGTTCACAAATTTATCCGCACCGCGATCGACATGGATAAAAACCGCGTGTTTGCACAACGCCTGCGGCAGTCGGTGCAAAACTACTTCGACAACCCTTGGACGCTAACCCACGCCAATGCCGAACGTCTGTTCGATATGCGCGATGAAGAATTGGCGTTGCGCAGTGAAGAAGTGACCGGGGAACTGCCGCCCGATCTGGAATATGAAGAGTTCAGCGAAATTCGCGAACAGTTGGCAGCGATGATCGAACAGGCATTGCAGGTCTATAAAGAACAAAAAATGCCGCTTAATTTAGGAGCGGTGATGCGCGATTATCTGGCGCAATATCCGCGTGCACGTCACTTCGACGTAGCACGCATAGTGGTCGACCAGGCAGTGCGCCTTGGTGTGGCTGAAGCTGATTTTTCAGGGTTGCCGGCACAGTGGCAGGCAATCAATGATTACGGAGCCAAGGTACAGGCCCATGTCATCGACAAATATTGAACAAGTAATGCCAGTCAAGCTGGCCAAGGCACTGTCGAACACGCTGTTTCCGGCGCTCGATAGCCAACTGCGCGCGGGGCGTCACATCGGTATCGACGAGCTGGACAACCACGCTTTCTTAATGGATTTTCAGGATGAACTGGAAGAGTTCTACGCCCGTTACAGCGTTGAACTGATCCGCGCGCCGGAGGGTTTTTTCTACCTGCGCCCGCGTTCTACCACGCTGATCCCGCGTTCGGTGCTTTCCGAGCTGGATATGATGGTCGGCAAGATCCTGTGTTATCTCTACCTCAGCCCGGAGCGCCTGGCGCATGAAGGCATCTTCAGCCAGCAAGAGCTGTACGAAGAGCTGCTGAGCCTGGCGGATGAGAACAAACTGCTGAAGTTTGTTAACCAGCGCTCTACCGGTTCGGATCTGGATCGGCAAAAGCTGCATGAAAAAGTGCGCTCATCGTTGAACCGTCTGCGCCGCTTGGGCATGGTCTATTTCATGGGCAACGACAGCAGTAAATTCCGTATTACCGAAGCGGTGTTCCGCTTTGGTGCCGACGTGCGCAGCGGTGACGATCCGCGTGAAGCCCAGTTGCGGATGATTCGCGACGGTGAAGCGATGCCGGTTGAAAACAGCCTGTCGCTGAATGATGAAAGCGAGGCTGAAGATGTGCAGGCCGATAACGCCATAGACAGTGCAGAGGATGAACAGGAATGATTGAACGCGGTAAATTTCGCTCACTGACGCTGGTTAACTGGAACGGTTTTTTCGCTCGAACCTTTGATCTGGATGAGTTGGTCACCACGCTGTCCGGGGGCAACGGCGCGGGTAAATCTACCACCATGGCGGCGTTCGTTACCGCGCTGATCCCCGATTTGACGCTGCTGCACTTCCGTAACACCACCGAAGCGGGGGCCACCAGTGGTTCACGTGACAAAGGCCTGCACGGCAAGCTGCGCGCCGGTGTCTGTTACTCCACGCTGGACGTGGTGAACTCGCGCCATCAGCGAGTGGTAGTAGGCGTGCGTCTGCAACAGGTGGCGGGGCGAGATCGCAAAGTCGATATCAAACCCTTCACCATCCAGGGGCTGCCGACGGCGGTACAACCCACCGAATTGCTGACCCAGACCGTGGGCGATCGCCAAGCGCGCGTGCTTTCGTTGCAGGAGCTGAAAGAGCGCGTCGAAGAGATGGAAGGGGTGCAATTCAAGCAGTTCAACTCCATCACCGATTACCACTCATTAATGTTTGACCTCGGGGTGATCCCGAAACGTCTGCGTTCCTCATCCGATCGCAGCAAATTTTATCGCCTGATCGAAGCCTCGCTTTACGGCGGGATCTCCAGCGCCATTACCCGCTCACTGCGTGACTACCTGTTGCCAGAAAACAGCGGGGTGCGTAAAGCGTTTCAGGACATGGAAGCGGCGCTGCGCGAGAACCGCATGACGCTGGAGGCGATCCGCGTTACCCAGTCAGACCGCGATCTGTTCAAGCATTTGATCTCCGAAGCCACTTCCTACGTGGCGGCGGACTATATGCGCCACGCCAATGAACGCCGTATCCACCTGGATGGCGCATTGGTGTTGCGCAGCGATTTGTTGGGCAGCCGCAAACAGCTGGCCGCAGAGCAGTTCCGCCATGTTGAAATGGCACGCGAACTGGCTGAGCAGAGCGGTGCCGAATCCGATCTGGAAACCGATTATCAGGCCGCCAGCGATCACCTTAATCTGGTGCAGACGGCGATGCGTCAGCAGGAAAAGATCGAGCGTTATGAAGGCGATCTGGAAGAACTGACCTACCGCTTGGAAGAGCAGAATGAAGTGGTGGCAGAAGCGGGTGAGCAGCAGGCAGAAAATGAAGCGCGTGCCGAAGCCGCTGAGCTGGAAGTGGATGAACTGAAAAGCCAGCTTGCCGATTACCAGCAGGCGCTGGACGTGCAGCAGACGCGTGCCATCCAATACCAGCAGGCCCTTCAGGCGCTCGAACGTGCCCGTGCGCTGTGTCAGGTGCCGGAGCTGACCGCCGAGAACGCTGAAGAGTGGCTGGAGACCTTCCAGGCGCGTGAGCAGGAGGCTACCGAAGCCCTGCTACTGTTGGAACAGAAACTGAGCGTGGCGGATGCCGCCCATAGCCAGTTTGAACAGGCTTATCAATTGGTGGGTAAAATTGCCGGTGAAGTGAGCCGCAGTGAAGCCTGGCAAACCGCGCGCGAACTGTTGCGTGACTGGCCTTCACAGCAGCATCAGGCCGAACGTGTACAGCCGTTGCGTATGCGCCTGAACGAACTGGAGCAACGCCTGCGTTCACAGCAGGATGCTGAGCGTTTGTTGCAGGAATTCTGTAAACGCCATGGGCAGGAATACCAGCCTGACGAACTTGATACCTTGCAGCAAGAGCTGGAAGAGCGTCTGGAATCGCTGTCGCAAAGCGTTAGCGAAGCCGGTGAGCGGCGTATGGAAATGCGTCAGGAACTGGAGCAAATCCAACAACGCATTAAAGAACTGACCGCGCGTGCGCCAATTTGGTTAGGTGCGCAGGACGCGCTGAGCCAACTCAGTGAGCAAAGCGGAGAAACCTTCGAAGACGGCCAGCAAGTTACCGAGTACATGCAGCAATTGCTGGAACGCGAACGTGAAACTACCGTTGAGCGCGACGAAGTGGCTGCGCGTAAGCGTGAGATTGAAGCGCAAATTGAGCGCCTCAGCCAGCCAAGCGGTGCCGAAGATCAACGGCTGGTAACGCTGGCTGAGCGTTTCGGCGGCGTACTGCTGTCAGAGATTTATGACGATGTGACCATTGACGACGCGCCGTATTTCTCCGCGTTGTATGGCCCATCACGCCATGCGATCGTAGTACCGGATCTGTCGCTGGTGCGCGAGATGCTACAAGGGCTGGACGATTGCCCGGAAGATCTCTACCTGATCGAAGGGGATCCGCAGTCGTTCGATGACAGCGTATTCGCCGTTGAAGAACATGAAAAAGCGGTGGTGGTGAAGACTGCCGATCGCCAATGGCGTTATTCGCGTTACCCGGAAGTACCACTGTTTGGCCGTGCGGCGCGTGAAAATCGCCTGGAAGTGCTGTATGCCGAACGTGATTCGTTGGCTGAACGCTATGCCACGTTGTCATTTGACGTGCAGAAAACTCAGCGTTCCCACCAGGCTTTCAGCCGTTTTATCGGTTCCCATCTGGCAGTCGCGTTTGACGCCGATCCTGAGGCGGAAATCCGCACCATGAACAGCCGCCGTGGTGAGGTTGAGCGTTCGCTCAACAACCACGAAGCGCAGAATCAGCAGCAGCGTCAGCAATACGAACAGGCGAAGGAGGGCATTTCTGCGCTGAACCGCCTGATGCCGCTGGTTTCGCTGCTGAATGACGATACGCTGCAAGATCGCGTTGAAGAGATCCGCGAAGAGTTGGAACAAGCCCAAGACGCTGCGCGCTATATTCAGCAGCATGGGGTTTCGCTGGCCAAGCTGGAGCCGTTGTTGTCGGTGCTGCAAAGCGATCCGGAACAGCACGAACAGCTGCAACTGGATTACACACAGGCGCAGGCAACGCAACGTCAGGCCAAACAGCAGGCCTTTGCGCTCACCGAAGTGGTGCAACGCCGTGCGCACTTCAGCTATACCGACTCTGCCGGTATGCAGAATGCCGATAACGATCTCAACGATAAGCTGCGACAACGCCTGGAACATGCGGAAGCGGAACGTACCCGCGCCCGCGAGCAACTGCGCCAGTATCAGAC
>JBAQHZ010000188.1:0-11874 GCA_049288585.1 Chania sp. | reverse complement strand
TAAGCAAAAAGTCACATAATCATGTAACCAATGCAAAAGGTGAGGCCCTTTCCTCCTAACTGCCGTTTTATCGACTTAAATATTGTGTTTTACTCTCGAAAAATTTCAATCCATTAAACAAAAGTCGCTTTTAATTAAAAACATCAGCGACTTTTCAATCAATTTTAGGTATTTTGTTTAGTATACAAAACGAGAGCGTTTGTGGAAGGCAAAATGTTGCCTGATAAGCAGACGAACAGCCTAGCATAGAGACGACAGCGATGAGTGAAATGTTTGATGTCAACGCGGCGGTGTATCCCTTCCCGCCGAAGCCGGTGCCGTTGGACGTAGCCGAGAAGGCTTTCTATCGGCAGAAAATCAAAACCTTGCTCAAACAGCGTGATGCGGTAATGGTAGCCCACTACTATACCGATCCAGAGATCCAGGCATTGGCCGAAGAGACCGGTGGCTGTGTGGCTGATTCACTTGAGATGGCGCGTTTTGGCAGCAGCCATCCGGCTTCAACCCTGTTGGTCGCCGGGGTGCGTTTTATGGGGGAAACCGCCAAGATCCTCAGCCCGGAAAAACAGGTGCTGATGCCGACGCTGAATGCCGAATGCTCGCTCGATCTCGGTTGCCCAGAGGCGGAGTTCAACGCGTTTTGTGATAGCCACCCAGATCGTACCGTCGTGGTTTACGCCAATACCTCGGCAGCAGTAAAAGCGCGTGCTGATTGGGTGGTAACCTCCAGCATTGCGGTTGAGCTGATAGAGCATCTCGACAGTTTGGGTGAGAAAATCATCTGGGCACCTGACCGCCACCTTGGCCACTATGTGCAGAAGCAGACCGGCGCAGATATGCTGTGCTGGCAGGGCGCCTGTATCGTCCATGACGAGTTTAAAACCCAGGCGCTGATACGTATGAAGGCGCTGTACCCAGATGCGGCGATATTGGTGCACCCAGAGTCTCCGCAAGCAGTTGTCGATCTGGCCGATGCCGTGGGTTCTACCAGCCAACTGATTCAGGCGGCAACAACGCTGCCAAATCGACAACTGATTGTCGCTACCGATCGCGGTATTTTCTACAAGATGCAGCAGGCTTGCCCAGGCAAAGAACTGTTTGAGGCTCCGACGGCTGGCGAAGGGGCAACCTGTCGCAGCTGTGCTCATTGCCCGTGGATGGCGATGAACGGCCTGAAAGCGATCGCCGAAGGATTGGAACAGGGCGGTGCCCTGCATGAAATTTTTGTTGATAGCGCAGTACGTGAAAAAGCGCTGATCCCGCTCAACCGTATGTTGGCGTTTGCCGCGCAGTTGAAAATGCCGGTGAAAGGGAATGCCTGATTGCCGATTAACCGTTTGATAAGGATAGCGAGATGAGTTTTTTCAGTACCAGCAATATTTTGGTTCATATTCCGCTTGGTGCCGGGGGTTACGATCTGTCATGGATTGAAGCCATTGGTACGCTGTTTGGCTTGCTGTGCATCTGGTATGCCAGCAAAGAGAAAATCATCAACTACCTGTTTGGTCTGATTAACGTGACGCTGTTTGCCGTCATCTTTTTCCAGATCCAGCTTTATGCCAGCCTGCTGTTGCAACTTTTTTTCTTCGTGGCCAATATTTACGGCTGGTATGCTTGGAGCCGCCAGACGCAGGACAACCAGGCCGAACTGAAGATCCGCTGGCTGTCGTTACCTAAGGCGCTGATGTGGGGCGCGCTATGTATTGTTGGCATTGCCTTGATGACCTTTAATATCGATCGCGTGTTTGCTTATCTGACGCAGATCGCGGTAACGGTGATGCAGGCACTTGGCCTTAGCGTGCAGATGCCAGAACTGCAGCCGGACGCCTTCCCGTTCTGGGATTCAACGATGATGGTGCTGTCGATTGCGGCAATGATACTGATGACGCGTAAATACGTTGAAAACTGGTTACTGTGGGTGGTTATTGATGTGATCAGCGTGGCAATCTTTGCCTACCAAGGGGTTTACGCGATGGCGCTGGAATACGTCATTCTGACGCTGATTGCGCTCAACGGCTCCTGGTTGTGGATCCGCAGTGCTTCTCAGAATCATTCGCGGCCATTATCTTCCGCAGCATAATGCAGCAATGAGAACTCAGAGGCTGGCCCTCTGAGTTCAAAATACCTGGTAATCACACAAGCTGGAGCGATACAGCCGCCACAAGCCAAGCAGCTTGAGCAGCAAGCCTGCTATGGCGATTAACGGCATTCAGGCACCCACCACTGGCTGCATTTAGCAGAAACGCCATACCGCTTCACACAGGAAGCATACGGCGATCGCCCCCATTTGCCGCATTTGCCACGCCAAAGGTGATTTACAGCGCCAGTTTCACAGGCTAGATTGTTGTGATGTCATGCTGAATGCTGCGAAATACACCTCCCGATACCGAATGGAAAAGTTATGAATTACCAAAACGACGATTTACGCATTAAAGAAATTAAGGAACTCCTGCCCCCTGTGGCCCTGCTGGAGAAGTTTCCGGCTAGCGAGCAGGCAGCGGAGACGGTGTCACAGGCGCGCAATGCGATTCACAAAATCCTTCGTGGCAATGACGATCGGTTGCTGGTGGTGATCGGCCCCTGTTCGATTCACGATACCAAAGCGGCAAAAGAGTACGCGGCACGCCTGCTGAAACTGCGCCAGGAACTGAGCGGTGAATTGGAAGTGGTGATGCGTGTTTATTTCGAAAAACCACGTACCACCATTGGTTGGAAAGGGCTGATCAACGATCCGCAGATGGACAATAGCTTCCAGATCAACGATGGCCTGCGTTTGGCACGTAAACTGCTGCTGGATATCAACGATAGCGGCTTGCCTGCGGCGGGTGAATTCCTTGACATGATCACCCCGCAATACCTGGCGGATCTGATGAGCTGGGGCGCTATCGGTGCGCGTACCACAGAATCCCAGGTGCACCGCGAACTGGCTTCCGGCCTGTCTTGCCCGGTAGGGTTCAAGAACGGCACCGACGGCACCATCAAAGTGGCAATTGACGCGATCAACGCCGCTGGTGCGCCACACTGCTTCCTGTCTGTCACCAAATGGGGCCATTCGGCGATTGTTAACACCGGAGGTAATGGCGATTGCCATATCATCCTGCGCGGTGGTAAAGAGCCAAACTACAGCGCTGCACATGTCAAAGAAGTGAAAGAAGGGCTGGCGAAAGCGGGCCTGCCAGCGCTGGTGATGATCGATTTCAGCCATGCCAACAGCAGTAAACAGTTTAAGAAACAGATGGATGTCAATGCAGACGTTTGCAAACAACTCCGTGGTGGTGAAAAAGCCATTATCGGCGTAATGATCGAAAGCCATTTGGTGGAAGGGAATCAGAACCTGGAAAGCGGCGAACCGCTGGTTTACGGCATGAGCGTTACCGATGCTTGCATTGGTTGGGAAGATACCGAAACCGTCCTGCGTGAACTGGCCGCAGCGGTGAAGGCACGTCGCGCTTAACTCCTGGCAGCAGCTAAAAAAAGCCCTCGGCGATAAAACCGAGGGCTTTTTGTTTTCAGCAGCGAATCATTATTTCGCTTTGCCCTGGTTGGCTACCGCCGCCGCTTTGGCGGCGATCTCGTCGGCATTACCCAGATAGTAACGTTTAACCGGTTTGAAATTCTCGTCGAACTCATACACCAGCGGCACGCCGGTTGGGATGTTCAGCTCAAGGATTTCATCTTCGCTCAGGTTATCCAGGTACTTCACCAGAGCACGCAGCGAGTTGCCGTGTGCCGCCACGATCACACGCTCACCGCTTTTGATGCGCGGCAGGATTTCTGCGTCCCAGTAAGGGATCACGCGATCGATAGTCAGCGCCAGGCTCTCGGTGGTTGGCAGCTCTTTATCGGTCAGTTGCGCATAGCGCGGATCGTGGCCAGGGTAGCGTTCATCATCTTTGCTCAACTCTGGCGGCGTCACGGCAAAACCGCGACGCCATTGTTTCACCTGCTCATCGCCATATTTTTCAGCGGTTTCAGATTTATTCAGACCTTGCAAAGCGCCGTAATGGCGTTCGTTCAGTTTCCAGGATTTTTCGGTCGGCAGCCAGGCCTGGTCGAGTTCATCCAGGATGTTCCACAGAGTATGGATAGCGCGCTTGAGTACGGAGGTGTAAGCGAAATCGAAAGCGAAACCTTCATCTTTCAGCAGTTTACCTGCTGCTTTCGCCTCGCTGCGGCCTTTGTCGGACAGATCAACATCATACCAACCGGTGAAGCGGTTTTCATTGTTCCACTGGCTTTCGCCGTGACGCACCAGAACCAGCTTAGTTACAGCCATAGCTTAACTCCTCAATAATCTGATATTTGAATGATAACGAGAATCATTATATTACTGCAGCCGGTGGCTCGGCAATCGATATACCCGGCTATTGCGCTATTGGGTATCTGGTTTAACCATAGTCAATTTCTTGCCACAAGGCATAGGAGGAAAGCAGGGAAAGTGGGGGAAGAGGCAACGGCGTGAGTGCGTTCAATGCAAACACGCCGAAGCGTTAATGCTGTTAGGCTGATTTTTTCAGGCAGTTGCTCATAAAGGCTTTACGCTCATCGCTTTTCAGGCTCTTTTGCGAGGCTTCAGCGTTGCAGTTTTTCATTTTCTGCTGCTGCGGGGTGAGGGCTTTTTCTGTTTTGTGCCCTTCGGACTTCAGGCAACTGCTCATGAAGGTGGTACGGTCAGAACCTTTCAGCGATTGGTTGGAGGCCTGTTGATTACAATCGGTCATGCGTTTCTGCTGGGCAGCCTGCGCCGGTGAAGGCGTTTTTGCTGCGGTATCGGCAGCCATCAGATTGGTGCTCAGCATTAAACCTGCAAGTAATGGAAGTGCAGTAATCAGACGCATAGGTGTTCCTTCAGCTATTGACCGGCCAGGATGGCCGAAAATTGTGACTAAGCACAATATGTTGTGCTTATCACCGCTGTCTGATTCTAGTCCTGGCTTTGGAATAAGGAAAGGGCACTACCGACGGGATAGAAGGGCGATACGATAACGATAGCGCCCCTTGCCGCGTGGCGAGGGGCGTGGCGGGTCAAATAGGATTAAACTGATAATGCGTGGCGCTTTGAAAACGCTGGCCTGGTTGCAGCCAACAGCTCGGCTGCGGCCATTCTGGGTGATTTGGGCTATCGGGCAAGAACTCGCTTTCCAAGGCCACACCGGCATAGCTGGCGTAAGTGCCGCCATCACGCGCTGGCGTGCCAGCCAGATAATTGCCGCTATACAGTTGCAGCGCTGGTGCACTGGTAAACACCGTCAGCTCGACTTTGCCGTCGGCCGACCACAGACGTGCCGCCGGGTTTTCCAGCGCGCTACAGGTGCGGTACAGCAAGTAGGCATGGTCATAGCCTTTGACCCGCTGCTGATCGCGATCGCGCAGAAAATCCTGCAATAGCGTTTTCGGCTGGCGAAAATCCATTCCGGTGCCTGCAACCTCGGTCAAATCGGCACTGGGGATACCTTCGCTGTCTACCGGCAGATAGCGATCGGCAAACAATTGTAACCGCTGCTGGCGCGCATCGTGGCCCGCGCCGTCCAGATTGAAGTAGGCATGATTGGTCAAGTTGACCGGGCAGGTGCGGTCAACCTGAGCCTGATAGCCAATCTCCAGCCGGTTATCGGCGGTCAGCCGGTAGGTCAGCGTAACGTACATATTGCCAGGGAAGCCCTGATCGCCATCTGCGGAATGCAACTGATACACCACCTGTTGCTCATTTTGTGCAGCGATCTGCCAGCGGCGGGCATGGAAACCTTCCGGTCCACCGTGCAACTGGTGCTCCCCCTGATTAGCCACCAGTGGATGCGGCTTGCCGTCGATCAGCAAGCTGGCATCAGCGATGCGGTTGGCATAGCGCCCGACAGTTGCACCCAGATAGGCACGTTGATGCAGATAATCCACCGGTGTTTTGCAGCCCAGCAGCAACTCACGTTTTTCGCCCGATTTGAGCGGCAGCACGGCGGAAAGCCAGGTTGCGCCCCAGTCCATCAGCGTGACCGTCATTCCCCCGGCATTACGCAGGGTGGTGAGAATAAACGGCTGGCCGTCGGGGGCGATTGAGGATGAATCTGTCAGCATGGGCCCGCTCCTTGCGATGCTTCACAGACGTAGAAAGTTTCCTGCAAGCCATTGGTCTGCAACGGATATTCCCGAGATACCGCTGCGCGTACCGGCTCCACCAAATCCAGCGGCATCAGCGCCACGATACAGCCGCCGAAACCGCCGCCGGTCATGCGTACGCCACCGCGATCGCCAATGGTTTTTTTAACGATCTCAACCAACGTATCGATCGGGGGAACGGTAATTTCGAAGTCATCACGCATGGAAGCGTGTGATTCTGCCATCAGTTTCCCCATCAGTTTGAGATCCCCTGCTGCCAGCGCATCGGCAGCGGCCAGTGTGCGTTCATTCTCGCTGATCACATGGCGCGCCCGCTTGGCTACGATAGGGTCCAGTTCGTGCTGGATTGGGAAGAACAGCTCCGGGCTGACATCACGCAGTGCTTTAACGCCAAAGAAGCGTGCCGCTTCTTCACACTGTTTGCGGCGGGTATTGTATTCGCTGTCTACCAATCCCCGTTTCACATTGGAGTTGATGATCACCACCGCCACGTTTTTCGGCATCGGCACCGCACGCGTTTCCAGCGAACGGCAATCGATCAGCAGCGCATGATCCTGTTTACCCAGCGCTGATATCAGCTGATCCATAATGCCGCAGTTACAGCCGACAAACTGGTTCTCGGCTTCCTGGCCATTCAACGCCAGGGCCACACCGTCGAGCGGCAATTGATATAGGGCTTGTATTGCCTGGCCAACGGCCACTTCTAATGAGGCCGAAGAACTGAGCCCGGCCCCTTGCGGCACATTACCGCTGATCACCAGATCGGCACCGCCAAAATTGGCATTGCGCAGTTGCAGATGCTTTACCACCCCGCGCACGTAGTCGGCCCAGCGTAGATCTGGGTGGCTGATGATAGGCGCATCGAGCGAAAACAGATCCTGCTGATTGTCGTAGTCGGCGGCCAACACGCGGATCTGGCGATCGTTACGCGGGGCACAGCTAATTACCGTTTGGTAATCAATGGCACAGGGCAGCACAAAACCGTCGTTGTAATCGGTGTGCTCGCCAATCAGGTTGACCCGGCCCGGAGCCTGAATGGTGAGGGTCGGTGCATAGCCAAAGTGTTGAGTAAAGAGGGCTTGGGTAGGGTTTTTGAGGCTCATTATTTCACTCCGGCTTCACAGTAATGGACATCACTGACGGCACGCAGGCGTTCTGCGGCCTGTTCTGCGGTGAGATCGCGCTGGGTTTCCGCCAGCATTTCGTAGCCCACCATAAATTTGCGTACCGAGGCGGAACGCAGCAGCGGTGGATAGAAATGGGCATGCAGTTGCCAATGGCGATTATCGGCGGCGTTGAATGGCGCACCGTGCCAGCCCATCGAATAGGGGAAAGAGCACTGGAACAGATTGTCGTAACGGCTGGTGAGCTTCTTCAGGGCGATTGCCAGATCGCTGCTCTGCGCTGGCGTGAGATCGGTGAGGCGTTGCACACCCGCTTTCGGTAACAGCAGAGTTTCGAACGGCCACGCCGCCCAGTAAGGCACCACCGCCAGCCAGTGCTCAGTTTCCACCACGGTTCGGCTGCCATTTGCCAGTTCACGCTGTGCGTAATCCACCAACAAGGGGGAATGGTGCTGGAGGAAATAGTCCTGTTGCAGGCGATCTTCCCGTTCGGCCTCGTTGGGCAGGAAGCTGTTGGCCCATACCTGACCGTGCGGATGGGGGTTCGAGCAACCCATCGCCGCCCCTTTATTTTCAAATACTTGTATCCAGGGATAAGTGAGGCCCAGATCGGCAGTCTGCACCTGCCAGGTGGCGATCACCTGTTCCAGCGCCGGTAATGAGAGCTGCGGCAGCGTTTTACTGTGATCGGGCGAGAAACAGATCACCCGGCTGACGCCGCGTGCGCTTTGGCTGCGCATCAGCGGATCGGGATTTTCTGGTGCCAGCGGTGTATCGGGCATCAGCGCGGCAAAATCATTGGTGAAAACGTAGGTACCGGGATAGTCAGGGTTTTTATCGCCGGTAACGCGTTGATTACCGGGGCACAGAAAGCAGTCGGGATCGTGCGCGGGCAGCGTTTCCTGAGCGTGGGTTTCTTGCTGCCCCTGCCATGGGCGCTTGGCCCGGTGCGGAGAAACCAATACCCACTGGCCCGTGAGCGGGTTAAAACGGCGATGTGGGTGATCGATGGGGTTAAAATCGGGCATAGCGCTTCCTTCATCTACCTGTACGGTGTTGTGTAATCGCTTTCACTGTTTACGTGACCGATCGCGACTCAACGCATTGCGGAAAATAATGGGGGAAAAGATAGCATGCTCGTGGAGAGAAAAAGGTGATCCATCGCCAATAATGGAATCGTTTACATTGAGCGATGATCTCAATAGTAAGGGGCCTAACCGCAGATTGAAGTCAAAGAAGAGAATGTGAGTGGTAACGCTTTCATGCTCTTGTTCGGCAGGGAGAGCCTGCCGAACAGAGAGGGCTATGGATGCTGATACAAAGGATAGGTGAAGAACAGCAGATGGGTCAGATTAAGGCCAAAGTGGAAAATAATCGGCACCCACAGGCGGCCGCTCCACATCCAGGCCAGGCCATAAATCACCCCGGCCAGCGTAGCGAATGCCACCATTAGCATCCCACCGGCAAAGTGCGCGGCACCAAACAGCAGGGCAGTGATAATTAGCGCCGGATAGGCGCCGATCCACTGGCGTATGCGTTGCTGCAAATAGCCACGGAATAGCGCTTCTTCGGCCAGAGAAACAAAGAACAGATTGGCCATCATGAATGCCAGGATCCACGGCGGCATATGCAGCTCAATCCTCAGGCCGCCGAGCGCTACCGCCAGCAGCAACAGTGCTGGAACCGCCAGCACCAGCAGCACCCAGGCGCTGGTCCCTACCTTTTTGTCGGCCTTACATGCATTAAACAGCGTCGGCAGGCAGGCAACCAGCAGGAAGGGCACTAACGCTTTGTCGAAGTTGTAATACAGGGAATAGGGCGCACTCAGTGGCCCGACTTTTTTCTGCACGACCATTAACGGGTTGTTGAAGCCCGGTATCAGGTGAGAAAACAGCGCCAGAGAACAGGCAACCAGAAAGATTTCCAGAATGAGTGTGACAGCGCGCTGCTCGCGGTATTGGTGACGCAGCCAGACCGCAAGGGCGATCGGTGCCAGGCAAGCCAGGCTGAGCGGCGTGAGAATGTGATGGTAGATCCCCATCCCCACCGCGGCGGCCAAAACTGCCCAGGCAAACAGCCGATTAAACGGTAAAAAAAACAATGAAGCCGATAGTACGCCCCACATAGTTGCTATCCCTTTATCTAGAAACACCGCACCCAATGCCGAAGGTTCGGCGTGTTAGTGACTTGTGAAATGAGTGCTAACTGGGATAGTAGCACAGGGAAATTAATGTAATGGTTAGGACAGCGATGAAAAGTGCTATTAAATCGAGGCGTTACCCCTCTTGTTCGCCAATGGTAGCAGGAGCAAACCGGCACTCAGCCCTGCATCCAGGCTTGCGAACGTATGACTCTGCCGAGGTTTTGCAACGTCTCCAGGCTCTGCTGGTGGATATCTTCCGTTGGTGCCGTGCAGAGATCTTGTAATACCGTGACCTGGAAACCGGCATCGTGGGCCTGCCGCGCGGTGCTTTCGATCGCCAGTGACGTACTGATGCCGCCCAGCAACAAATGATGGCAGCGGTGTTGCTGTAACCACGCTAACAAATTGTTACCGGCAAAGGCCGAGGTTGCTTTTTTTTCGAACTGCAAATCTTCTGGTTTTACCTCCAGCCCTTTCAGCCACTGGCAACCCCCGTTGCTTAAACGCAGCGCGCCGAGGTGTTTCAGGTGGTTGAACAACGGTGAATGGGGCGGAATATCGTGATAGTCATCGGCAAAACCGACCCGCACCCAGATGACCGGAATTTTGCGCACCCGCGCGTAAGCGGCAGCCGCATTGGTGTGGGTAATAATATCCTGCGTTACCAACTGTTCACGGCAGTGATTGGCCCGCCCTTTCGGGCCAGCCAAGTCTTCAATCAGGTCAATAATAATCACTGCGGCGGACATATCCTCTCCAGAAAATAACTCTGCATACTTTTATGATAAAAGGCTGAGTGCGATGTGCTGCGGGGAAGTGTTGCCGAATATGTCATCGGATGAGGGGCTAGCCCCTCATCCGTAGGAAGTTTATGCCAGCCGGTCGTACTGATAGCGATAACCGTCACCTTCAGCAACAAACGTCAGGCGGTGGGTGATGCATTGCGGCGCATCTTCGGCGTGGTGCGAAACAAACAGCAGTTGGGTAGCACCTTGCTGAATCAGGACATCGATAAAGCGCCGCACCAGTTGGCGGTTCAGCGGATCCAGCCCCTGCAAGGGCTCATCAAGGATCAGCAGCGCCGGGTGCTTAACCAGCGCGCGGGCGATCAGCGCCAGCCGCTGTTGGCCCCAGGAAAGGCTATGGAATGGCGCATCACCATGCGCCCCGCCAAGCCCGAGCAGACTCAGCCATTGGGTGGTCAGCTTTTGCTGGCGATCGGAAACCGCCTGATAGATACCGATCGAATCGAAAAAGCCCGACAGAATTACGTTACGCACGCTGGAACTGATGCGGTAATCCAGATGCAGGCTACTGCTGACGTAACCAATATGGCGCTTGATGTCCCAGATGGTTTCACCGCTGCCGCGTCGGCGGCCGAACAGTGTCAGATCGTTGCTGTAGCCCTGCGGATGATCGCCGGTAATCAGGCTCAGCAGCGTGGATTTACCCGCACCGTTCGGGCCGACGATCTGCCAGTGCTCGCCGGGATTCACCTGCCAACTGAGCTGGTTGAGGATCGGGCGATCGTTATAGCTCACCACGCCATCGCGCAGCACGATCAACGGCTGATCGGCTGGCAGCGTGGTTTTCTGCGTCGGATCCTCGGTTTCTGGCAGCGTCAGGCCGCTGAGATTCTCGCTGTGTGCCAACTGAGCGACCAGCGCGTCGGCCATCACCTGTTCACGCGGCCCCTGGCTGGTAAGGGTACAGTCTGCCAACACGCCGACCTGCTGAATAAAATCCGGGATCTCATCAAACCGGTTGAGCACCAGCACTAGCGTATAGCCTTGCTGTGAAAGTGTTCCCAACAGCGTAGCAAGCTGAGCCCGCGAGTTGACGTCCAGACCATCGAAGGGTTCATCGAGGATCAACAAGTCCGGTTGCGGCATCAGGGCTTGGCACAGCAGAGTCTTACGCGTTTCGCCGGTGGAAAGATATTTGAAGCGGCGCGAAAGCAGGGGAGTAATATCAAACTGTGCAGCCAATTGCTGGCAACGAGCCGGGTCTTGCACTTCTTCCTGAATGATTTCTGCAGTGGTACGGCCGGTGTCGTCTTCGTCGGGGCTGAGCAGGTCGGTATTGTTGCGTTGCCATTCATCGCGGACCAGCTTTTGCAATTGCTCGAACGAAATCCGTATCACGCGGTGAAAATCGCTGTGACGTTCGCCTTGCAGTAATATCAATTCATCCGCCAACGCGCGCGCCAGAGCCGATTTACCACTGCCATTGGCACCGACAAATGCCCAACTGTCGCCAGATTTGATCTCCAGTTGATCGAGCTGCAACGTGCGGGTATCGCTTAAACGAAATGAACCTTGCGAAATGTGCAACAACGACATCATTTATTCCCTGTTCTGCAATTATTTGCTTTATACCCTTCATACTTCAAGTTGCATGTGCGTTGGCTTTCCTCGCTCACCCCAGTCACTTACTTGAGTAAGCTCCTGGGGATTCTCTGCGTTGCCGCCTTCCTGCAACTCGAATTATTTTGGG
>JBAQHZ010000187.1:0-2000 GCA_049288585.1 Chania sp. | reverse complement strand
GGGTAATTTTGAAAGGCAATTCATTCATTAAAGAAATGTATTTACTAGGATTATCGTTGTAAAGTAATTATTAACACTCAATTTATGGATGAAAAACATGCAATATGTTTGATATTTCCACATAGCTATGTTTTTTATAGATATTGATGAGGTCTATTTTTCAGGGAGTGGCCAGTTTATGTACCCTATTTACCGTGCGGTTGTTGCTGATGCCGATAGTATTCTCGCTTTACAGAAGATCGCTTACCAATCTGAGGCAATCATTTACCAGGACTGGACCATTCCGCCGCTAACCCAATCTCTTGCTTCTTTGATGACGGAATTTGCCGATCATCTGATCCTTAAGGCCGTAGCTGACGGGGAAATCGTAGGCTCTGTTAGGGCAAAAGTGGATAACAACCGCTGTTTTATCGGTAAACTGATTGTTCAGCCAGACTATCAAGGGCAAGGGATTGGTTCTGCGCTTCTTGCTGCTATCGAAGCTCATTTCCCGTTGGTATCCCACTATGAACTCTTTACGGGTAGCTTAAGCAGCGCGAATATTCGCCTGTACCAGCGCAACGGTTACTGTATTTCGCACAGTAGACCGTTGTCTGATACGGTTTCTGCTGTTTTTCTTGAAAAAGCCGCTGCTCATCCTCGCTAAAAAAGCCACAGCGGCAATCAATAGAAGGGTCTGTCACTGTTAAAGATTAATGGTGCCGTTAATCACCGTTACCGTCTGCCCACCAATCCAAATGCCATCCTCACGATACTGAACCGTTATACGGCCATTGCGTTGGATTGCGGTTCCCTGACGAGCGTGATAATCCTCCAGAGATCCCCGCGAAGCGAAATAACGCGCCAAGCAAGCATTGGCACTACCAGTGACCGGATCTTCCGTCAGTGCTCCATGTTCAACCATCAAACCACGCACCTCGAATTGCTCGTCGCCATCGCTACGTGGCCCAAAAGGCATTAGACCATTCACCTGCGCGTGTTTCAGCAGATGCTCTAAAACGCTGACGTTGGGTTTCACTTTTAACACGGCTTCGGCTGATACCATTGGCACCAACAGCCAGCGAATCCCCATATCAGCGATAGTTACCCCCTGTTCCGTATCCAACAGCTCATTGTCAAACACAGTACCGAGCAGCACATCGTCAAACGGCGTGAGAACTGCCTCCGGTGCCGCAAACGCCAGCGCCCCCGAGGAATCAATCTTGATGGTCACCAGACCAACGCCACACTCCTGCACGATTTGCCCTGGCACTTGTGGCACCAGCCCAGCCTCCAGCAACGCATGCGCGGTACCCAGCGTAGGGTGGCCAGCAAACGGCAACTCACCTTCAACAGTAAAAATACGCACCCGATAGTCGGCCTGTTTATCCGTCGGGGTTAACACAAAGGCAGTTTCAGATAAATGCGTCCAGCGGGCGATCGCCGCCATTTCGTCATCGCTTAACGCGTTAGCATCCAGAATAACTGCCAACGGATTACCGCTAAAAGGCAATTGGGAAAAAACATCCACCTGCTTGAAAGCAACTGCTCTGGTCATAGCACACTCGTTGGTTCTACTTTATGGACGGCCGATAAAAATGGTAAAGGGATGTGCATTTTTTCACCAGCCCGTTCGATTTATTGATACTGATGATAAGCATCAGGCCATTTACGATGGCCTTAACATTATCAGGCCAGACATCTTCAGTAAAACACATGACTTCTGTAGCAATATCTTTTAATTCAGGCCGCTAACCATGAAAATTGCACACCAAAGAATCATTGACGGCAAAAAGTACCAGTTGGAATTTTATGATGGCTTTGACCATAATGCTTGCCAGTTAAGGCTCATCAGTTCCCTCTCCTTTGGCTGTCTCTTGCTCACATCTTGAGATAGGGGAATGAGTGTTTATTTAGGTCGCTAAACATATTGTGTACACATTGGCAATGTGATGAACGCGCCGTCCGTGGCGCGGTCGCTTATGCGCCGTGTCTGCGTTCAGCGCCTTCAATGGCTTCAA
>JBAQHZ010000186.1:0-4049 GCA_049288585.1 Chania sp. | reverse complement strand
ATACCCAAGTGACTTCAAGTTGCATGTAGGCGGCCACTGAGCGAAGCCCCAGGAGCTTGGTAAACCAAGTGACTGGGGTGAGTGAAGGCAGCCAACACCCATGCAGCTTGAAGGGCGACGGGTATATTCCGGCATGGGGTAAGAAAAGAGGTTTGTTCCTACCCAGAATTGACTCACTCGGTCAATATGCCTGTTAACTCAGATCATGAAGCGCTTTATCCACCGGCGGCGTCAGCGTGATATCAAGAAAATCCACCGATAATCCGCGACGTTCAGGCGTACAGCACATCACTCCGATCTTGGCGGCACCGCGCGGGAAATAGCATAAGCGCAGCAGCGGCCAATGGTGCCCTTCCGTCGAATACTGCAATCTCAGGCTGTCGCCTTTGCGTGTCAGCCGCAGCCAGAATTCCCGTGGGTTTCCCGTGAAGATGCCGGTTGCCCAATCTGAATGCTCAAGCGTCAGCACACTGCCGATTGCAGGCGAACCGTCATTGAACTCAATGCCCGCTTTTAACCAATGCTGCTGGTCGGACATAACCATAATTCCGGCCTGATCATACAACGTGTTGAAATCCGCACAAACCTTCACCTGAAAAGTAAAGTCTTCAGCCACGTCGGTGGCAAAGATATGCCCTGAAAAGCGCTCAAATCCATACCAGGTTTTTCGCCAGAAATCGGTTTTGTCATCCGTGACAACGGTTAAGGTACCGTTCTCAAGTTGCCATCGCTGTGGTTCATTAATCCAGTAAAAGGAATCAAGCATAGGTCCTCCAAAACTCTGGTTTAGCTGGCAGGTTCAGTCTGGTGTATCCCTGCTGACCCTGAAAGAAATGGGCGGCTGGGAAAGCCTGGAAATGATGCACATTTGGCAGCACGACCAACACCAATAAACTGGACAACATTTTGCAGCAGAATGGCACAAATATGGCACAGCCTAACAACGTTGAGTACCTAAGGAGATCATAATTAATTGATTTAGCTGGTGCGATAATAGGAGTCGAACCTACGATCTTCGCATTACGAATGCGCTGCTCTACCAACTGAGCTATATCGGCTTTGGGGCGGGTGTACAGATGCATACCGGAGTACGCTGAACAAATTATGCAAAAGCACCGGGGGAGTCAATAGGCAGCTAACCATCTGCTGCATTTAGCGTCAGCCTAGGATTTAAAGCTAAATGTCATTGGGGCACATCGTGCCCCTAGTTTTCGACCTGCATGGAAAAACGTTAACTGCGAACCAGATCGTCGCCGTAACCAATCCATTTATAGGTGGTGAGCGCATCCAACCCCATCGGGCCACGAGCGTGCAGCTTCTGGGTGCTCACCGCCACCTCGGCTCCCAGACCAAACTGGCCGCCGTCGGTAAAACGGGTGCTGGCGTTGACGTACACCGCTGAAGAATCCACCGCACGCACAAAATACTCGGCGTTGCTCAGCGAACGCGTCAGAATCGCATCCGAGTGGCTGGTGCCGTGGGTGCGGATATGGTCGATCGCCTGATCGATATCGTCCACCAGCGTTACGTTCATATCCAGTGACAGCCATTCGTCGTCGTAGTCTTTCGCTTCTACCGCAATCACCCGTGCCGGGCCTTCCTGTAACAGCGGCATGGCATTATCGCTGGCGTGCAGCGTCACCCCCACCGCTGCCATACGCGCACTCAACGCCGGCAAGAAGCTGTTAGCGATAGTGCGGTTAACCAGCAGGGTTTCCACCGAGTTGCAGGCGCTTGGCCGCTGGATCTTGGCGTTTTCAATCACCAATAGCGCCTTGTCATAATCCACGCTGTCATCCACGTAGATGTGGCACACGCCAATGCCGCCGGTAATCACCGGAATAGTCGACTGTTCGCGACACAGTTTATGTAAACCGGCACCACCACGCGGGATCAGCATGTCGACATAACGATCCATACGCAGCAGTTCGTTCACCAGAGCACGATCGGGGCTTTCGATCGCCTGCACGGCAGCGGCAGGCAGGCCACATTGCTCCAACGCTTGCTGGATCACTTTCACCGTGGCCTGATTGGTATGGTGCGTCTCTTTGCCACCGCGCAAGATCACCGCGTTGCCGGTTTTCAAGCACAGGCTGGCCACGTCGATCGTGACGTTAGGGCGTGCTTCATAGATCACTCCGATCACGCCGAGCGGCACACGGCGGCGTTCCAGCTTCAGGCCACTGTCTAACAGGCTGCCATCGAGCACACGGCCCACCGGATCGCTCAAGCGGCACACCTGCCGCACATCATTGGCGATCGCCGCCAGGCGGGCGGGCGTCAGCAGCAGCCGGTCCAGCAGGGCTTCACTCATCCCGGCCTCGCGCGCCTGCGCCATATCCTGTTCGTTAGCCTGCAGGATCACTTCGCTGTTAGCTTCCAGCCTGTCGGCCATCATCGCCAACACCTGATTTTTCTTTGCCGTGCTTAGCACCGCCAGTTGCCAGGAAGCCTGCTTCGCGGCCTTCCCCATCTGCTCGAGCATGCTCACTCCTTAGCTGATAATCATATCGTCGCGGTGGACTGCCACCGGACCATACTCATAACCCAAAATTTCGTTGATTTCCTGTGAGTGATGCCCGGCAATCATACGCATCGCATCGCTGTTATAGCGGCTGACGCCATGGGCCAGATCGCGCCCCGCCAGATTGCAGATGCGGATCACTTCACCACGGGAGAAATCACCTTTGACGTCACGGACCCCTTTTGGCAACAGCGAACTGCCACGCGCCATCATCGCGTCTACCGCACCATCATCCACGGTGAGTTCCCCCGCAGGCGGGGCACCGAAGATCCAGCGTTTACGGTTCTCCAGCGGGGTTTCCAGCGCATGAAAACGGGTGCCCACCGGTTTGCCCTCAATGACATCGGCAACCACGCCCGGCTTGCTGCCCGCAGCGATAATCACATCAATACCCGCGCGGCAAGCGACATCGGCGGCCTGTAATTTGGTGCCCATACCGCCGGTGCCAAGGCCGGATACGCTGTCACCGGCGATGGCACGCAGGGCATCATCAATGCCATGCACTTCACGGATCAGCTCAGCCGTGGGGTTATTGCGCGGATCGGCGGTGTATAAGCCCTGCTGATCGGTCAGCAGCAGCAGTTTATCCGCCCCGGCCAGAATAGCCGCCAGTGCCGAGAGGTTGTCGTTATCACCAACCTTGATTTCTGCGGTAGCCACCGCGTCATTTTCATTGATCACCGGCACGATGCGGTTATCCAGCAGCGCGCTCATGGTGTCACGCGCGTTGAGGAACCGTTCGCGGTCTTCCAGATCGGCACGCGTCAGCAGCATTTGCCCGATGTGGATGCCGTAAATGGAGAACAACTGTTCCCACAGTTGGATCAGGCGGCTTTGCCCTACCGCCGCCAGCAGCTGTTTGGACGCAATGGTGGCGGGCAGTTCGGGGTAGCCCAGGTGCTCACGCCCGGCAGCAATCGCCCCGGAAGTGACAATAACAATACGGTGACCTGCCGCATGCTGCTGCGCGCACTGGCGCACCAGTTCGACAATATGGGCGCGGTTCAGACGCAGCGATCCGCCGGTCAACACGCTGGTGCCCAATTTCACAACCAATGTCTGGCTGCTGCTCATAATATCTCTGCCGTTGAAATAAGAAGGGGATGCAAAGGACTTTGTAACAGGAGACACGCGTTATGCCAACAGGCACAACGCGATTTCAGCGCAATTATGAAGCGAAAATGATCTAGGCGGAAAGTTTGATCGGTTTTTCATTAAAGTCAGCAGCAGGCTCCAGCACCAGTTCCAGGCTGGTCATCAGTTCCCCCAAGCGACGATGGAAATCGCGCAGCGTGGTTTCCAACTTCTCTTGTACTTCACTGTCTTTAATCTTTTCTGCTTTCCACAGCCCATCTTTGTTGAACAGGCCAAATTGATAGGTATAGGTAAAGCGGGATTGGTCAGCCTGCAGTTCGATCCACCATCCCCAGAACTCGCGCTTTTCCGGTGCGGGCTTTACGTTGACGCAGACAGCTAAACAATCAAAGAAGAAACGGTCGTTTTCACACTTGCCTTCGCGCAGATA
>JBAQHZ010000185.1:0-8156 GCA_049288585.1 Chania sp. | reverse complement strand
ATTTATACCCTTTATACTTCAAGTTGCTTGGGTGTTGGCCGCGCTCTGTCGCCCCATTCACATAGTGGGCTATGCTCCTGGGGTCTCCAGTGCTTGCCGCCTACAAGCAACTCGAATTATTTTGGGTATAGACCAGAAAGGCAAAAGTGAGTTTACCGCCGGTATGATATCAAATGCTGCCACACCGGCCAGAGTTTACATTGATTCTGCCAATACCCACAGGCTAACGCTGCCACCGTTGACCGGGAAGGCTGCGTTACCCTGTTCGTCGGTCATGATATCGTCCTGACGGTTACCGAGGAAGTCACGCCAGGATTTATGCGCAAAATTTTCGCCCAAGGCGATGGTTTTGCTGCTTGCTACCCCGTTAGTCAGTACCACCACGCAGCCCGGGGCTTCGGCAGTGCCACTGCGGCTGAAGGCGATGCAGTTTTTATCGTCAAAATAGTCGATCTGCGCGCCGTTGGCAAAACGCTGGCGCGCCTGGATCAGCTTCTCCAACTCTGGGATGACGGGGAGCTGGATATGATAATCATCGCCATCATCACCTTTGTCAGTATAACTGGCCCCGTACAAATCTGGATAAAACACGCAGGGAACGCCTTGTTCACGCAGCAGGATCAGGGCATAGGCCAGCGGTTTGAACCAGGGTTCGACCGGTGTTTCCAGCGCCTGTAACGGCTGAGTATCGTGATTGGCGACCATTGTCACCGCATGGGTCGGATCGGCGGCGGTAAGCGTATCGGTGAAGATCTGCCTCATATCGAACCGATCGCTCTGTTTCGATGCCAGGTGAAATTTCAGGTGCAGCGCCACATCGAATAGCATGACTTTACCATCTATCAGTTCCAAATACTGTTGCAGCGTCGCCAGATCGTGTGACCAGTACTCCGCCACGATAAACAGATCGCGCGGTGCCACGCTGCGCACGTGATCGACCCACTCCTTAAAGAACCAGGCCGGGATATGTTTGGCGGCATCCAAACGGAACCCGTCGCAGGGCAGCGTTTCCATCAGCCAGCGTGCCCAGTATTTCAGTTCCTCGGCGACGGAGGTGTTGCGCAGCTCTACGTTGGCTCCCATCAGGTAATCAAAATTGCCTTTCTCGCCGTCAACCTGATCGTTCCAGCCGGTATCACCATAGTCATTGGCGATCTTGAACACGCCTTTTTCTTGCGGTTGTTCGATGTAATCGACACCGCTGAAGCATTTGTAATCCCAGATAAAGCTAGAGTATGCCCCTTTTCGCCCAGGGAAGGTGAAACGGGTATAGGCCAGAGCATCGATGCCTTCGTCGGCGATATCGTTACGATTATTGGGATCGACCTTATAGACATGCACTAATTCTTTTTCATCGGCGCCGATTTTGTGGTTGAACACGACGTCGTGAATCACCTTTATGCCATGGTCTCGCAGCACGGTGGCGGCATGAACCAGCGCCTGTTTATCACCGTATTTGGTGGCGCGGGTGCCTTTTTGCTCAAACTCACCGAGATCGAACAGATCGTAGCTGTCATAACCCACTGAATAACCGCCGGAAGCCCCTTTATAGGCTGGTGGCAACCAGAGATGCGTAATGCCCAGTTCTGCCAGAGCAGGTGCCCGTTCGGCGGTCTCTTGCCACAATCTACCGCCACCAGGGTAATACCAATGGAAAAATTGCAGCAGCGTGGTTTTTTTTGTCATGAGCCAGCATCCCAGTTAGCCAAAAAATAAGCGCGGTTAAAAACCGCTATCAGGCTTTAGCATGAGCTAATTTAGGTCAAAGGGGAATAAGCGCATGGCTACTTGGCAGCAACAGGTTATTACGCCGGGCGAGATAGGAGCATTTGCACCAGAGGTAAAGCACTCTTTATCTATATGGCCCACGCGTAATGTTATCTGACTTTAGCGGTGGTATGTTGGCCCGCTTAATGGCGCTATCGCAGAGGAAAACATTTCTTCACGATGAAATCCAGAATTTTACTCTCGTTTTCAAGCATTTTATTGGGGATGGTTTTTAACAGTTCCTCTTTCTCCTCGGTTCTTACAAAGAATAGCGAGGTGTTTGAGAAGTAAGACGGTGTTACCAGATAAATAGAAACACCATCGTTGTACAGTTCCATATAGTTGCTACCGATAAGTGATTGCTTCTTTATGACTTGATTATATTTTTTAGTCAGAGTGGTGCTGAGAATACCAAAGTAATCACTTTTAAATTGCATTTCTAACGCGATTAAATCTTTATTCTGATCAAACAAGACATAAACATTTCCGAGGTCTTCAAAAACGATGTCTCTACGCACATCCTTATTTTCGTTAGGTGACTCCTTGTAGATATTACCATTCAGTTCTTTATTAAAACCTATTCTTACGGCATTAGGGTGACTTTCCTTAAATGAATCCTCCGTTGTCTGGCCAAATCTTACCGTAAGTGTGCCAGTACTGACCGCACTTACGTCACCACAATAAAGGTAACTTAAGGAGAGAAGCAAAAGGGAGTTTAAAAAAAACCTCACATTCATAACAAAATCCTACAGTTATAATGAAATTTAATTAATCTTTATCAATTTTTGGAAGTGGCGAAATCAGAATGTTTGATACCACCGGTTCCACTATTTGGTTTTTAACTGCCCTATTATTTCGATTTAATCTGCTATGCATTCTCCATTAAGTAATATTACTGACTAATGATTTCTGTCTAAGATGACTCTCTTTTTTCTGAATGAGCGTATCTATTTAGTTACGTTGGCATTAAAGATAGAGTGCTGTCAATATGGGTTTTATAAAATAACATTACTCGGTGCCTGGCAACTTGTTTAATACCAGTCTGATTGATTTCAGCGTCTAAATATTCCTTTCGATAACCACTTGAGGTGCGCTAAAAATGGCGGCAGACCACTTTAATATGAAGCAGTATGGCTCGTCGAACTGTGAGCGCCTTCACCGAACGGCCGTTGTCCTTGTGTAAATATACAACCTATTGATAACAAAAGAGCAACGTGAACAGGGAGTAACGGGCATGATGTGGCACCCGATGGGAGTTTCTGCGTTGGTCACCCTGCTGGTGATCGCGCTGTGGGCGACGTCCCGTCTGCCGGAATACCTGGTAGCGCTGCTGTTTTTTGCCGCAGTCATGCTGTTACAACTGGCACCCGCCGGTGTGGTGTTTTCTGGGTTTGCCTCTTCGGCATTTTGGCTGGTGCTGAGTGGCTTTGTTTTGGGTACCGCCATTCGCTCAACCGGGTTGGCCGACCGGCTTGCCAACCGTATTTTGCCTTATCTGGCCGGTTCCTGGTTACGTTTGGTGGGCGGCGTGGTGGCGATCAGCTATGCGCTGGCGTTTGTCATGCCATCGAATATGGGGCGCATTACCCTGCTGATGCCGATCATTATGGCGTTGGCGGAACGCGCCGGGCTGGCGGAAGGCACACGTGGCCGCTTTGGTTTGGCACTGGCGGTGGTTTTTGGCACTTTCCAGCTGTCTGCCAGCATCTTGCCTGCCAACGTGCCTAATCTGGTGATGAGCGGGGCGGCAGAAAGCGCCTTCGGCATTCATTTCACCTATATTGCTTACCTGATGCTGCACGCGCCCATACTTGGGGTAGCAAAGGGTGTGTTGTTGACGCTGTGTATCTGTTGGCTGTTCCCTGCTACCCCGCAGAAAGTGGAGAAAATGCCGGAGCAGACCGCGCTCAGCGCGGCGGAGTGGCGGTTAATCCTGTTGCTGTTGGCCACGGTACTGCTGTGGCTCACCGATCGCTGGCATGGTATCGCTCCGGCCTGGATTGGCCTGGCCGCTGCCTGTTTTTGTTTGTTACCGCGCATCGGTTTCCTGACCGGTGAGCAATTTGCTGCCGGGGCCAACATCCGCACCTGTATTTATGTGGCGGGTATCCTCGGGCTGACGGCGCTGGTGAGCCATTCCGGGCTGGGCGATTGGTTAGGGAATGCGTTGCTGGGCGTGATACCGCAAAATCCGGATCGGCCATTTGTCGCTTTTGCGTCACTGATTGGCATCACCACCATGCTGAATTTTGTTGTGACGGCCAACGGTGTACCTGCCTTGTTTACCCCATTGGCGCAGGTGTTGGCGGATGGCAGCGGCCTGCCGTTGATCACGGTGCTGATGACGCAGGTGATCGGTTATGCTACGCCACTGCTGCCGTATCAGGCATCGCCGATTGTGGTGGCAATGGGCATGGGTAGAGTGCCGCCGCGTGAAGGATTGAAGCTGTGCCTGCTGCTGGCGGCATTGACCTTTGGGCTGTTGGTGCCGCTGGATTACCTGTGGTTCAGATTATTGGGCTGGATGGGCTGAACAGAGAAGGGCGGTGGGATGGAAGTGCTACGTGCTGCGATTGAAAAACAGGTGCTCAGCCTGACCGGGCTGGCACTCGGCGGAGTCGATTTTGAGAACCCGCCCGGCGATCCAGGGCTGTTTGGCCCGCAGTCGGTCACCTGGCAGGTTCACAGTGATTTTACCTCAATGCTGTGCGGTGGCGTCAGCGCGCTGCTGCTACAGATGCTGCATCCGCTGGCGTTGGCCGGAGTCTGGGATCACTCCAATTTCCGCGAAGATATGCTGGGCCGCCTGCGCCGCACCAGCCAGTTTATCTCTGTCACCACGTTTGGCCCGACGGCGGAGGCCGAACGTCTGATCGCCAAGGTCAAAGCCATCCACTTGCAGGTCAAGGGGACGGGGAGCCATGGTGACCCCTATGCCGCCAGCGATCCCTATCTTCTGACCTGGGTGCATGTGGCAGAGAGCAGCAGTTTTCTGGCTTCACACCTGCGTTACCGGAACCCGCATCTTTCCCTCACTCAACAGGATGAGTATTACCGCGAAGCCGCCCGCGTCGCCGAAGCCTTGGGCGCGCGTGAGGTTCCCACTTCCTGCGCCGCGGTGGCCGATTATCTGCAACAGATGCGCCCGCACCTGGTCTGTGATGAACGCACCTTGGAGGTGGCACGTATTCTGTTGACGGCCCCGGCTCCCAGTGCGCTGGCGCGGCCGTTTGGTGCTTTGGTGATGCAGGCGGGCATCGATCTGCTGCCTGATTGGGCGCAGCAGCAACTGGGGTACAATCCGGGAAATCTCAAACGGCGGCTGGTACGCGTTGGGATCCGCGGTGTCGGGCGGGTGTTGCGATCGGCGGTACGCAATGGCGCTTACCCGCGTGCGATGCGGCGGATGGCGAAAACGGCGGGTTAACGCGAGTGGCACTGAAACCATCTCGGCCAGCAGAATCTGTGCCACACCGCTATATTTGGGTATAGTGCACAGCATTATTCTGCGCCCTAATCTGATCGAGGTGATATGAACGAATCAACCCTACTTGCTGAAGTGAGTAATGAGAACCAGACACTGGTCGCAGTGGTTCAGCAAGACAGTCGCGCTGCCTATTTTTATATCTACCCTACGGAGGAACAGGACGAGCGTTTTCAGGTGCGGGCCTGCTGGCTGCGTAACCTGGGTCTTGCTCCCTTGCAGGAAGATCGCGCTGCGATGGAAGCCGGACAGCCACCGATGCTGGCCGCAGAGTATTGCCGCAATCCGGCCGGTGAAGCGCCGCTGGAGGCAGAAGGGCTGACGGTGATCTGGACGGAAAGCGATGATGGTGCCGCATTGTGGTATCACGGTCAGTTGCTGGCGGTGATACCGGGTTGGAGCCTGTATATCGATCACTCAGTGTGCTATTCCGCCAGTTGTATCAAAGAAAGCGCGCTGGTTTACCCGCTAGGTTGTGCCTCGACCAATACCCAATATGCGCTGGCGGATAATACCCGGCAGTTCTGGCGTAGCTGGCAGCGTGAAGAGGGCAACCCGTGGCCGAAAATGCAAAGTGAGTATCAGGCACGTTACGCACAGCATTTTGGCCCTTCGGTGAAGTATTACGCTATCGATCAGGGTAAGTGGCCGCCGATGGCCATCACCCAGCATGAGCGCGACGGTATTTACTATTTTCTGACCATCGGGGTCAGCATCCGGCCCATGCCGTGGGTGGAGATCCTGTTTAATGACGATGCCTCACAGTATCGCCGCATGGAAATGGGCATCGCCGTCGATGGGCAGTATCTGACCGAAGAGTATGCCATTCAGATGGCCAGTGCGTTGGCCGGTTTTGCTCACGTGCCTTGGGCGAAGCTCACCTGGTTTGGCGAAGGGCATACGCTGGTGTCTGAAGTGGCTCCGCTGGGCTATGAAGGTTATGTGCTTTCGTCCTCGTTTTACCCTGACAATCGGCGTTTGGTACTGCCGCAGCAGTATGGCGATCCGGTGAATATTTTCTGGGCCAGCCCGGTGTTTGTCACTGAACGTGCACGGGCGCAGGCCACCCCAAACGGCGGGCACGAATTGGTGAACAAACTGCGTGAGCAAGGGGTTGACCACATTTTCCGCCCACGCCAGCCGCTGGCGTGATCGCATAAAGTGCAAAGATCACCAGATAAACCACCCGCCTAAGTGCCGGTGGTTTTTTACTTTCTGGCCGATCGTGATTCGGCATAGTATGAGGCAGGCATAAAACTAACGGAGAGGGTCATGAAATCAGCGCTGTTGATTATTGATGTGCAGAAAGGATTGTTTGTGCCGCCACCGGCTGAAGCCGATGCGGTTATCGTGCGAATTAACCAACTGAGTCAACGTGCCCGTCAGGCTGGGGTGCCGGTGATTTTTATTCAGCACCAGACCGCGCATGACGAACTGCTGCATGGCAGCGACGCGTGGCAAATTCACCCCGATTTGCAGGTGCAAGCCAGCGATCATCGCATAGAAAAAACCACGCCGGATTCATTCCTGCGTACTCATTTGGGCAAACTGCTGATTGCTAACGGCGTGACGCAACTGGTGATCTGCGGCTATTCCACCGAGTTTTGCGTCGATACCACCACCCGCCGCGCCGCTGGGCTGGGGTATCCGGTGGTGCTGGCAGCGGATGCGCACACCAGCCACGATAAACCGCACGCCAGCGGGCTACAGATCCGCGCCCATCACAACGCGACGCTATCGAATATTCAAAGTTTTGGCATCCCGATCCGCGCGGTTCCGGCAGAAGAGGTCCGTTTCTGATAATCTGCCAGGTCATTATGGAGCAGTCGCGTAGGGCTATTGCTCCCAGTTTCCCGTTGCTCATGCTTGCTGTGTTTTTTATCGATAAAAAACGCCAAGAGTTCAGGCGATGTGCTGTTGAATAGAATTAATCATCGACTGCTTGGCCGTATCGAGGTGGCAGTGTAACTCGCGGGCCGCATCCTGATCGTTGCGACAGATCAGGGCGCTCAAAATAGCCATATGCTCTTCAATCGCAATGATATTTCTTTGTTTGAGATCGGACTCGTCCCACTGGTAGTGAAAATGGAAGATCATCGAGATGATTTCCAGCGACTGATTGAAAAACAGGTTATTGGCGGCTGACAGGATCAGCCCATGAAAATCCCGATCCAGCAGGGAGAACAGACGGTAATTATCGCTGATGGTATCGCGCAACTGGCGGTGGCGGCTCAATAACTCCTTGGCCTGTAACCAGCGTTCGTCATGCGCAGGCAGGTTGATAAAGCGTGAAAGTGCGTGGGTTTCCAGCATCTGGCGCAGTTCAAAAAGCTGCTCGGCATAGCTCCGGTCCAGCCTTTTCATGCACCATTGGCCACGCCGCACGTTGTCGATCAGATTGTAGCGGCTAAAGCGCAGCAGGAACTCCCTGACCACCACCGGGCTGACGTTAACCGTGCGAGCAAGTTGCAGTTCGGTAAAGGAATCACCAGCCCGCAACTGCTTCTGATTAATCATCTGAAAGAAGGCTCTCTCAAAGACCTTCGCCTGATCGTCCAGAGAAGAGTTTATACATTCAAAGCCGTCTGCAACCTGGGGCATACGCAGGATCACATAGCTATCGTTAACCTTTTCCAGTACGCCCAACTGAGAGAAATAGGCCAGCGTGTGGCGTACCGTGGTACGGCTGATGTTGTACATCTCTGCCAGCGCGGCCTGGGAAGGCAGTGGCGAATGGATATGGCCTTGCACGATGCCATCAATCATCTGATTCACCACGTTCTGTCTTAAATTTTGTTTTCTGCTCACGCTGCTCTCGGCGGGGATGACTTTTTACGCATTTAAACCCTATTTAAACCGGTTTATTTTGTGCTGAATCACAAATACTTGCGATCGGGCAATCCTT
>JBAQHZ010000184.1:0-3401 GCA_049288585.1 Chania sp. | reverse complement strand
GATAATTCATTGATACCCCGTTACACAGCGCAATCGAGCACATCGCAACTGCCACCAGGGTATCCCCAACCACCGGGTGCTCAGTCAATTCAGCGCCGTTATGGTAGATCAACAATTTCTCTGGTGTTTCTGGCATAAAATAAATTTCAACCCGTTGCTCATGCCCACCGGTAATGGCGGTTACCGTGGTCACCCCTGGATTGATATTGGCCAGTTGCACCGTCACCTCCCCCTCGGCGTCCGTAATGCCTTCAGGAGGTATCACCGTCGCACCGTTATCGGCATCAAACCCTACCGGCACATCTGCCAGAGGATTGCCGTGCTGATCTGTCACGCGCGCTTTGACTTTGTTGACATCAACCCCATCCGCTAATGCCTCATCGTTAATGACCGTCAGGCCAATAGTGGCCGTGCTGTGATCGGCGGTGAGAATAACCTCGTGTGATTCCACAGCCACAGGGTCACCATTCACCGTAGGAGCCACCGTTACGGTGCCTGCCACAACCCCGCTCAGTGTTGCGCTATACACGCCGTTAATTTCCGTAACGGCGCTCAGAGTCACCTCCGGCTCGCCGTTAACGTCAAAGGCTACCGTTAATCCTGTAATCGGTTGATGGTTATTATCCTGGACGCTAAAACTCAGGGTGCTGGTGTGCACACCATCAGCAATAATCTCTGCTGGCTCAACGCTGAAAGAAGAGTTATCCAAGATCGGTGCATGATTGCTCTCAGTTAAAATAACTTTAGCTGATGCCAGAGAGATGTTTTGAATAGTTGGAACAATAACGGCTTCCCCCTGGGTGAAACCTGCCGTTAGCTGGGCGGTATAAACACCCGGAGCGGTTTCAGCCACCTCACTCAACAGCGGTTGATTGGCTGGCTGGGCCGCCGTAGCGCCTGGCGTAAAATGTAAATCCAGCGTCAGCTGATCCGCCATTCCCTTCACCGGCAGATTATTCACGTCTTTTAAATTCAGGGTAATCAGGCTGGTGGTAACGCCATCCGCAAGTATTTCCGCCGGGGAAACCTCCAAGGTAGAATTGTATTTACTGACCACTTGCTGCGTGACGATAATCTGCGTCGTGCTGTGGTTTGAGGCATTACCCTGGCTGTCGTAGGCCAAGGCGCCCAGCGTATAAATATTGCTGCCTGCCGTATAAGACGGCAGTCTTATCGAGATACTTTGCGAGGAGACTTGTTGCACCACGCCACCCGCTGCGACTAACGATGCGGTATCCCAATCGATTCGCTCAAGCCCATATTTAGCCGTTACCTGCGCATCGATTTTGATGATTTCATATGCGCTGCCGGTCATTTGATCTGGCAATGCCAGCTGGATCAGATCCTGTTTCTGATACTCCAGCACAATATCGTTGTTACGCTCCACCAGATCATAACGGCTACCGGCCAGCGTGCGGCTGGCGGCCACTGCGGAAGGATCGATCTGTGTCTGCCAAGGCTCCCCAAGGTGATAATTCAGTTGGACACTGATATTGCTGTCGTTTCTGCCACCTTTACCGGCGCGGTGCTCTGCCCCAATGGTGATCAAGGGGATTGGCGTGTAGTTGATCCCGGCGGTGAAGGCGTAAGGATCTTTCTGCCTGTCGTCCTTGCCGAACAGCGCCACTTCGTTGCCCCAGTAATGTTCATACATCAAGTTACCGCCGAGCTGCGGATAAGCCGGTAAATAAGCATCGACACGCAGATCGTAGCCATTGGCCGGGCGTTCATTGTAATCAGCAAAGTCACGGGACTGATGCCAGCCCGTCATGCGTAAATAGCTGTTCGCCGAGAGCTTGAGGTAATCCGTCCAGGCTTCGGCGCCAAAACCTACCCGGCTATTCTTGCCCGTCATATCCCGATCAAAAAAAGCGTTAGCGCCGTACATCCAGTTATCCTGCAAGGTGCGGATGCCCGCGCCAATATTGACGGTGTTGCGGCTGTCTTTATTGCGCAGGCCAAACTGGCTGAAGAATAAGGATTGCTGGTCATCATAAAGCGGCACCAGCATGTCGAATGAGCTGCCCTCAAGGCTGAGTTGGTCATTCAGACTAAGCTGGACACGTGCGGTACCAAACTGGCTCAGCCAATGCTGCACGGAATCGTTGGCTTCGCCGACCACCATCGAGCGCGCCATACCGGCAGCGGCCAGCGGCGTGTTGTCGTCGGCCACCAGCGTCGCACCTTTCAACAGGTTGTGCGCCAAGCGCTCTTGATACTGAGCAGGCGGCGTCGTTTGAGCATCGTCCTGGTGGGTTTTCACAGGTAACGAGGTACTGCGCGGAATATCAATTTCATCGCCGCTACCCAACCGTTCGAAGGGCTTTGAAAATGCACGAAACTGATTAACTTTTTTTAATTCATCGACCGTAAGATGGTGCTTTTTTGCCACCAGATAAACCGTTTCACCCGCTGCCATGGTGTAGGGCACCGTTTCATAAGGTGTTACTGTCTGGGGAGAAGGGGTCAGCATTTTGGCTATTGCTGGGTAAAAAGATAGGCTCAACGGCAAAAGCAGTTGTAAGACTATATTAATCCACACAACAATAGGTTTGCATGTCACCGAGGAAAACTCCTTCTGGATATCAGTTAGCGTAGACTCGCTTCCGGCTTTTCTCAAACCAGATCGGTAACCGCAATAATATGGAGCTCGTTTTTTTTCCTTTTAAAAACAATCAATTTTATCATCGGTGCCACGACGTTCTGCGGCAGGTGCGTTTTAATCGTTCATCGGCGTTTTACTCTGATGCCTTAGGTACAGCAAAAAGCTTTGCCACGTTCCCCTTTGCCCGAAATACCGCAATGCAGATGACCAGGTTGCAGGCCACCATCCACCAATGGGTCTCGGTATAAAGTTGATAAAAAAAACGGATAGGGACAGACGCATACAGAATGATAATCCCCAGCGCCAACCAAGAGACAAAGACGCGATGCCGCTTGCCCTGGCGCTGAAAAAACGCCATACGAATGACGATGGCGGTACACAGCATCACGTTCAGAATCACCAACGGATCATTTACCATTTGAACCTCCTCGCCACTTTGCCAGCAGTGATGCCGGGTCTTCCATCTTCTCGCTGACAAACTGCAGCAGTTCAATGGCTATGGCGGAGATGATTAATGCGCCCAATGCATCCAGCGGTTTGTCGCTGTAATTAAGCCAGTGTTCGAGTTTGTCACCCCCGACTCCGGCCCCCAATACACCAGACCCAAATGACACCACGAAATAAATCCCCCGGCGTAAGTGAGAAATGTCTTTAGCTCGCGTAACGAAATACATCGCCCCGATAAATGCACCGAATACTACGCCGTAATCAATACCGGCAAAGGGTGCCATGGCACTGGTTCCCGCCAAAGTAATACCACCAATGACGGTCAAACTTGGTTCACCCATTATGACTC
>JBAQHZ010000183.1:0-23177 GCA_049288585.1 Chania sp. | reverse complement strand
ACATAACTCTGTTCTGGCTTCTGCCACTCATAAGCTGCCTGTGCTCAAATTGCCCCCCTGCTATGCCTCATTGTCTCCATCTCGGGCAGCTTAAAACTAACCAACAAAACAGCGCCAGTACGCCGCCAGACAAAATTTTCACCATAAAAAGCGACAGAGCAAGATAACTCTTATATCGTCTTACTGCTCAGTATGCCGAGTTAATGCACAAAAAAGTTTTAAAATGCAAATATCATCA
Source organism: Chania sp. (assembly GCA_049288585.1). Lineage (GTDB taxonomy): Bacteria > Pseudomonadota > Gammaproteobacteria > Enterobacterales > Enterobacteriaceae > Chania. The sequence continues at coordinate 22,939 of JBAQHZ010000183.1, read as the reverse complement.
AACTTTATACGGTTTATAAAATTAATCTATCACCCTATAACTGTCTAAAATTTATGCTAAAAGAAATGTTTTTATAGGGTTTCACCAAGATAAGACATTTCTAAAGCTTAATCATTACAGGTGAAATGACATTTATGCATAGCATGAAACAAAATATCATCTTACAAGAAACCGAGATATGTCCTATAGTCCACAACACTAAATACCTACAATAAGTAAGGTTTATTTAACATTTCCCACATAGTGTGACAGTGGGGGGAATATTATTAAAACAAGCCGTAGATTAAAAATTGATTTTATTTATTTCAGGAGGAAATAATGAAAAGTAATAACAGGGAAAAAAGACCCACTCAAATCTATCCTCGCAGAACGGAGTAATAATTTACAAAGTTACTCAATCACTTATTTTACTGAAAAATGATCACACTTTGATTTAACGGTGGTCACACATACATTTTTCACTTGGGAAAAAGGACTTATGAATATAAGGACCTGTACATCATGCCGGGCGATAAATTAAAAAAGTGAATGTAACAAACTCATTTAACTAATTACGAACGAAATGTTTAAAACATTATTTCGTGCAAAGGTTTTTCATGCTGTCTGTGGCGCATGTGCCACGTAACCTCTCCGGGTATCCGGAATATTATTATCTATATATAAGGAAATATGATGCGTAAGATCCTATCAACCATGACCCCAGTTGCCCTGTTACTTTTGGCTACCGCTGGTAATGTTCAGGCTGCTTCCAACGCTCAAATGACTATCACTGGTACCGTAGTTGCGGCCACCTGTGACGTCAGCCTGTCTACCAACAACCTGGATCTGGGCAACTTTACCCCTGCAGATTTCACCGCAGTAGCAACACCTGTTGCGGCCAGCCAGAAATCATTCACCGTGGGTATCAACAACTGCCAAACCCCATTGGCTGCTGGTGATAAAGCCAATCTGGTAGTCACTGGCCAAACTCTGGGCGGTAACCCGAATATCTTTAACAGCACCGGCACTAACGCTGGCGTCATGCTGCGCGACATTGCTGCTCCAGCAGGTACCTATATCAAGAACGGCGACAAACTGTTGGTGGCTACTGCTGGTGCAACTCCAGCATCTGGCGACTTCAACGGTAAAAGCCTGAGCCTGCAGGCTGGTTTGGCATCAAGCACCACCAGCACTGGGGTGAATATCGGTGCCGTCAACGCACCTGTTCTGTTCAGTTTTGCCTACAACTGATTTATCTCCTAGGGGGCATTAGCCCCCTTTTCCAGCACCCAGGAACTGTATATGTCCCGTATCTTCTCACTGCTTCCAGTATTACTTGCTCTGCTGACGCTCCCTGCTACGGCACAGGTAGGTGGCTTTGGTATTAACGCCACCCGCCTGATTTACCCCCAGGATGCTGACAGTATCAGCGTGACAGTGCGCAATACCATGACAACACAACCTTATCTGGTGCAGGTCAGGATCAGTGGTTCCCAAGACGGAAGCCAGCCAGCACCCTTTATTACTCGGCCCCCTCTGTTTCGCCTAGAGCCAAGCAGCGTCAACCAGGTACGCATTCTGGCACAAGGTGCTGTTCTGCCAACAGATCGTGAGTCCGTGTTCTATTTTCATGCCAGCGCTATTCCAGCCAGTCTAACTCCCCAATCCAATGCGCAAGACAACGGGGTATCTGGTACTGCTCAATTTGGCGTCGGCAATATTATCAAGCTGTTTTATCGCCCAAAAAATCTGCCTTCCACATCAATGGCCGCACAGCAGAATCTGCAGTTTTCTCGGGTAAAGGGAGGGCTTCATGTCAGGAATAACTCACCCTACTTTGTCAGTTTTGCCAGCCTGCGTTTAGGGAGCCAAGCAATCACACTGGATACCCCTGCAGCGTTGATGCTTGCACCGTTCAGCAGCCATATCTATCCAACGACAGCCACACAAAGCGCAGTGCGCTGGGAAACTATTAATGATGAAGGGGGAGTCAATGCGTTCAACCATAACTTGCCGTAAAAAATCATCTCTGCTGATGCTTGTGACACTGTCAGCGTTGATGAGTAAGTCTGCTCCAGCAGTAACACTCAACTTCTCTGCCGTGCTCAACCCGGGAACATGCACCTTCAGTCTGGATAAAAGCACGCTGACGCTTGACTCAATTAACCTGTCGCAATTGACATCTTCAACATTGCGGGTAGCGCAACCCTTTACCCTGATGGTTAAGGATTGCAGCGGAACCGATGCCGTCCTTGCGCCAGTAGTTGATATCAGCGGTGACGGGCTTACTCAAGATGGCAAATGGCTGTTTCGTAGCAGTGACTCCACGGCTTCTGGTATGGGCATCATGCTGGTGAAAACAGACGTTACACCCAGCTATGGCGATATCGAAGTCAAAAATGGCGACAATATTCCATTGGCCGCAGCCGGGGTTAATCCGCCCGATCAGAATATCAAATTTTACGCTGGGATAACCTGCGGCAGCTTGGCATGTGCCAGTGGGCCATTGAGCCCGGGCACGCTAACGGCCCGCGTTCTGTTTAACCTCGCCTATCGCTGAGGCTGATATGTTTTTGACACCTACCTATCGTGCAATAGCGGTTACCGGGCTGTGTATGCTGATATCAGAGCAGGCACTGGCAGCGCAAGCTACTGACGGTGGAGTCAGCCTGAGCCAAACGCGGGTGGTATTTGTGTCTACAGATAAGGCGCAAACCCTGGCGGTGATAAATACCGGTAGCCTAAGTTATCTGATTCAAAGTCGGGTACAGCAGGGGCCTGATGATACCGCTTCAGCACCTTTTGTGGTGACACCGCCGCTTTTCCCGCTAAAACCTGAAAGCCAGCAGTTGCTGCGTATCATACCGCAGGGCGCTTCCTTGCCCACCGACCGGGAATCACTCTTTTACCTTACGGTATTAGCCATTCCCGCTCAGACCAGCAACGACAATCCCCAAACGCAGGTATCAATGGGGATACGTTTTATCATTAAGCTGTTTTACCGCCCGGCAAATCTAAAGATGCCGCCAAGTAAAGCCATTTGCAACCTACGTTTGAGCCCCACCGCCAACTGGATACGTATCGAGAACCCGACCCCCTATTTTCAGACGTTGGCGAATCTGAAGCTCAACATGACCTCGGTCAATCTGGACGCTCAGTCATCAATGCTGGCCCCCTTGAGCGGGCAGAACTACGTCAATCAACAACGAGTTACCAAGGCCGAATGGCAGACTGTCACTGACTACGGCGGGTTATCCACACCATGCCAACAAACGGTCTCATCTACACAGGAAACACCGTAATGAACTCTTTATTTCGCTGGCGTTCTGTCGGCTGGATCTTTTGTCTGCTAACGGCCTATGTCAGTACTGTTCAGGCTCAGGCTCCCACGGCACCAAAGGGGATTTCCTTTTATGTGCTGCGAGTGATTTATCTTGAAAGTGATAAGAGAGGGGTCACCCTGACGGCCCACAATACGACCTCTGTCCCCTATCTGATGCAGTCTCGGATACAGCCCGTTGATCCTGCAAATGGCAATCCGCTCGTGGCGAATAAAGAACATTCTGCCATGCCGTTTATTGTCACCCCACCGCTGACGCGGCTGGAAGCTGACAGCGAACTGACGTTACGTATCCGGCGTAACGGTGAGCCGTTACCGGCCGATCGGGAATCAGTGTTTTTTATCTCGATGAAAGCGATCCCCTCACAGGCAGCACCAGACCAGCGCACAGAAGAGAAGCAAATGGTGTTGACGGTCACCAGCAATATAAAGGTGTTTTATCGCCCGGAGGGGCTGGTTAAACGTGCCGTTGCTGACATGGCCCCCAAGCTGAAATTCCGTCGTGATGGTAACCAATTGATTGCAGAGAACCCAACCCCCTATTGGCTGACGTTTTCACGCTTAGCGGTAGGTACAGCTGAGTTGGATAAGGCACAACTGCGTCTGATGGTTCCTCCTAAAGGCCAGCAGCGTTACACCCTACCAAGCACTGCCTCTGGCAACGTGACATGGCAACTGATTGATGAAGATGGTTGGGATACCCCTACCGAGCAGCGCCCCCTGTAGGCTTTTTCTGAAGTAATACATGGAAAAGTGACATTTTAGCTTTCGTTATGGACGCGATAATAATGACAACACGACATACTGATTTCACATTATTGCCTGTGCTGGCAGGAGCAACCCTACTGGTGAGCGGTACCCCTGCTCTGGCACGAGACTACTTCGACCCGGGGTTACTGTCTTTGGGGGGCACTGATGCAGCCAAAGTGGACCTGAGTGCCTTTGAAACCTCCGGGAAAACACCGCCAGGCACCTATACCGTCTCCCTGTTTGTCAATCAGGCCGATCAGGGTCAGCACACTTTGGTATTCAAGACCGATCCCCAAGGGAATATTCAACCTGAACTCACGCCTACTTTCCTGCACAAGCTAGGGGTGAACACCAAGGTTTTACCCGCTTTTGTCGGCTTACCCTCGGAAGTACCAGTTAAAAATCTTGCGACGCTGATCCCAGAATCAAAAGCCAAATTTGATTTTGCCCAGCTCCGCTTGGATATCAGCATCCCGCAGGTAGCAATGCAGCCCAACTCTCAGGGGGCAGTCGACCCGGCGTTATGGGATCACGGCGTACCTGCATTATTGTTCAATTATAACCTGAACGGCGGGCGCAACTGGCAGGATGACCAGCCGGGAATGGGGGATAGTACCCAGACCAACCTGTTTGTCGGCATACAAGGGGGAGCCAACCTGCAAGCATGGCGTCTGCGCAGCAACATGACCTACACGCGCAATACCAGCAATCAGAGTAATATGACGTCGCAGACGACCCAGCGCACGCAGTTTTCCAACACTTTCCTGCAGCGTGATATCCAGCCTTGGCGGTCGGAAATTCTGCTAGGGGAAAATAACACCGAAAACGACGTGTTTGACAGCATCCCGTTTCGCGGGGTCAAGCTCAACTCCAGTGACGATATGCTGCCCAACAGCCTGCGTGGTTTTGCGCCCATCATCAGCGGTATTGCGCAAACCAACGCACGCGTGACGGTGAGCCAAAACGGTAATATCGTCTATCAGACTTATGTCGCTCCAGGGCCATTCCGTATTACTGACCTGTTCCAGACCGGGCAGGCAGGTGACTTGCTCCTCACCGTTAACGAATCCGATGGTACTGTCCGCACCCAAACGCTGGCCTTCTCATCACTCCCCGTGATGCGGCGGCAAGGCAGCCTGAAATATGAGGTAACTGCAGGCCGTTATAATGGTGGCATCACGGTAGATTCGCAGCGGTCGAACTTTATTCTCGGCACCGCCGTTTATGGCCTGCCCCACGATATCACCCTGTATGGAGGTACGCTCATCGCCAAAGACTATGTCTCTGCCGTGGCTGGCAGCGGTTTCTCCCTGGGCAACTTTGGCGCGCTGTCTGCGGATATCACCGCCTCCAATACCAAATTGCCTGGGCGAGACGATCGTCAGCAAGGGTATTCTTACCGGCTGCGCTACTCCAAAAGTATGTTGAGTACCGGTACGGCGGTGGACCTGACCGCTTACCGCTATTCAACTCGCCACTATTACAGTTTCTCTGACTTTAACAACCTGGGTTTCCAACTCACTGAAGGCCAAGTGCCATGGGCGCTGGAACGCCAGCGTTCCAATTTCCAGGTGCGGCTCAGTCAGCAACTTAATTCATGGGGCTCACTGTATCTGTCCGCTTCCCGCAATGATTTCTGGGGTAATGACAAGATACTTAACACGGTATCGGCCGGTTACAACGGCAGTTACCGCGGTGTGAGTTACGGCCTGGCCTACAGTATTGACAGGCTAAAAGGGGAGGGTAACTGGCCAGAAAACCGCCAGCTATCGCTAAACGTACAGGTGCCACTCAACCTGTTCACTGCATCATCTACCCTACGTAATGCCTATGCCAGTTACCAGATGACCCACGACAATCAGGGGCAGGTACAGCAGCAGATTGGGATTAACGGCAGCGCGTTGGATAGCCAACTCTCCTATAGCGCGATGCAGGGCTGGTCCAACGGGCAAGGCAGCAACAACAGCACGTTAAACGCCGGTTATCAAGGGAGCAAAGGGGCCGCTAGCATGGGCTATAGCTACAGCCGCCAGAACCGCTCGCTAAACATCAGCGGCAATGGTGGGCTGGTAGTGCATCCGCAAGGGGTCACCTTGAGCCAGATGCTGGGCAATTCGATAGCCATTGTGAATGCCCCGGGGTCCGCAGGCACCAGCGTGATGAGCGGTAATATCCAGACGGACTATCGTGGCTATGCGGTAGTGCCCTACCTGTCGAGCTATCAATCCAACAGCGTCAGCCTGAACCCGGCCACCTTGCCAGACGATGTGGATATCAGCCAGTCAAGCCTAAACCTGTACCCAACCAAAGGGGCCGTAGTGATGGCTAACTTTGCCACACAGGTCGGTTATCAGGTGCTGATGACGCTGTTGCAGGCGAACAACACCCCGGTACCGTTCGGGGCGCTGGTGACCATAGAGAACAGGGTCGCACAAGAGCCTAATAGCGGGATTGTCGGTGAAGCAGGTCAGGTATACCTGAGCGGATTATCGGAGCAAGGGAAACTGAAAGTGACCTGGGGCAAAGAAGCCAACCAGCAGTGCCTGGCGGCGTTTAACCTGACAAAAGCCACGCTGCCGTCAGCCAATAACCCGGTGCGCGTGTTGACCGTGGTCTGCCAAGGGAAATAAACACATCATGACAACATCAAAAGCAGTGAACATCGCCACAGAGCGTGAAAACAGAAAGAGGAAGACAATGAAAAACATGCCTATGCCTGCATCGATTCGTCAGAACCGGCCAAACAGTGGTATTGCGCGTCTACTGACTATCTTCACTTTATTGCTGATGAGCGCCTCTTCATCCTGGGCCGAAACCATCACTATTGGCAAAGGCAGCGGGATAATCTGGGAAGGAATGCCATTTAACGCCACACTGACGGGTCATTTCGGAGGCACTACCTTGCTGGTGACTGCTGGGATCATATCTATATCTAATAAATCAGTATCCTGCATGGATGAAGGCCTTATCACTGGTCATCAAATCGCGGGTTATGATGCATTACCACTTCGTGATGCTGCAAATAACAAAATAGGCATAGGATTAATCCCCAGAGCTGTCGGGACCGCGACATACCGTATACTTGATGGTAGAACCATAGAGACTCTCACCGGTACCATAGGTATGCCCGAAACGAGAGGTAGAACAAATACCGGGTTCGAAATCACCAACCCGATCCTCTTCTCTCCACCAAAACATTGGTGCTTACCTTCGCGAACAGCTCCAATCAGCACAACCTATTTTTATGACGATAGCTTTAGTCGGACTGTCAATATATCAGGGACTTGGGTCATGGTAGCCGATGGTAGTCAACGCAGTGGAGAATTTACTATTCCTACCATGTACGCTGGGAGCTTCACTGCTTCTGCAGCAGGCTGGGACAGAAGTACAGTGATTTTAAACGGGCCAATAACCCTCCGGATCTCTACCTTGGCCTGCACCGTAGCCACCACCACCAATATCAACTTTGGCGGTGTACAACGTAATACCCAGGTTGGAAGCGAACTGGCACGCTTATCCTATCCGCTCACCGTTGCCTGTTCGCAAGATACCGACAAGATTAATGCCAATATCAACGTTCAGTTCCGTGCTGCCAGCGGCCAATACGAATCGACCCCGACCCGGCTGGCGCTGACCCAAGGCGGTGGCTATGTCACGGGTGAAATCGATAACGGCGTGACGGGCAGCGGTGCTTGTAACTTAACCACCGGCATTCCTTTTGATAATACCCAGCTCAAAGTGGGCAGTATCACCAGTTCCGAGGCCACTAAAGTCACCAATAACCAGGTCACCTGGCGTTTGTGTTCTGGTGGCGCCGCTTTACCTGTCGGCCCTGTTGATGCCTCAACCGATATGCTAGTCACCTTTAACTAATCGTTTCAAATGCATGATCGGGCGCTGGTATGCAGCGCCCGATCCTACGCAACCCAGCGCGGTACCCGCAACCTGATGAGTAACCCCCCCTGTACACCATTGAGTGCCTCTACCTGCCCACCGTGCGCCAACACCACTTTGCGGGCGATCGCCAGCCCCAGCCCATATCCTTTGCCAGACAGCGCCGATTTCACCCGCACGAACGGATCAAAAATGCTGGAAAGCTTCGACTCCTCTACCCCAGGCCCCTGATCGCGGACCTCAATCTGCAACAGTTGGTCAATACTCGTCAGTTCCACCATCACTTGTTGCCCCTGACTGGAGAAACGCAGCGCATTGCGAACGATATTATCCACCGCACGGCGCATCAGTTCCGCATTGCCTTTCACCGTGTATTCCACATCTAAACTGGCCTGCAATACAATCTCTACGCCGGGGATTTGCGCTTCGTAGCGCGCATCGTTCACCACCGCACCCACCAGCCCGTAAAGATCAAAATACTCTTCATCTGGCAGGCTATTGCTCTCGGCACGCGACAGGGTCAGCAGTTCGCCGATCATTTTGTCCAGGCGCCCCGCTTCATGCTCAATACGCTGTAGCGAGTTTTCCACGTTATCCGGGTTTTGCCGCCCCAGACCAATTGCCAACTGCAAGCGCGCCAATGGTGAACGTAGCTCATGAGAAACGTCATGCAGCAGTTGTTCACGGGCGCTGACCAGCAGTTCCAGGCGTTCAACCATGGTATCGAAATCGTGTGCCACGTCGGCAAGCTCATCATGCCGCCGCCGCATTGCAGGGAACAACCGTACTGCCAAATCCCCCTGTGCCACACGCTCAAAACTGGTACGCAGTTGGCGCATCGGGCGCGTCAGGTTCCAGGCTAATACGGCACTGAACAGCAACCCACCAAACGCACCCACCCACAGAAACGGAGCTGGGATATTGAGAAAGCGCCAGCGCTTGGCGGGGCGGTACTCTTGCCGTAGCCCTTCAAGATCATAACTCAGCAAATAACCCCGGTTATCCACCCCGCTCACCCATTTAGTCACCTTTGGTGGTAGCCGCCCCGCCTCAGCGCTTTCCACCGCATCCTCTGCCGGTGGCTGTGCCGCCGGAGTCACGGTGAAGAAACGGCGATCGTTCGGCGGCCAATCAGCCACCATGGCGTTCAGCGCTGGCATACCGCCGCTTTGCAGCACGGCAGCAGCCGATGCTATTTGCAGGCTGACCATACGTCGGGCAATGCTGGTTTCCGGTGATTCATGGCGATTGCCATAAAAAGTGAAGGTGACCCACAACGCCTGGGTCATGATGATAAATGTCAGCCAAAAGCCGAGCAGGATTTTCCAGAACAGTCTTCCGCGCATAGGCTTCACCTGATGCGGTAACCGATACTGCGCACCGTTTCGATACTCAGCTGGTTACCGGTCAGCACACTCAACTTTTGGCGGATATTGCTGATATGAACATCAACGCTGCGATCGTAGGCTTCACGCTGGCGTCCCAGCCCTTTCTGCGAGAGCTCGTCTTTAGAAACTACCCGCTCCGGCGAGCGCAGCAGCAGTTCCAGCAGATTGAATTCCGATGCGGTCAGATCAAACGCCTGCCCTTGCCATTCCGTGCTGCGGGTGGAAGGGTTAAGCACCAGCCCGCCAAATACCAGCACCAAATCCTTATTCACCGCTTCCGGCTGTTCTTCAAAACGGCGCAGCACCGCGCGCAGGCGTGCCACCAGCTCACGTGGATAACAAGGCTTAGGCACGTAATCGTCAGCCCCCATCTCCAGGCCAATCACCCGATCAATGTTGTCGCCTTTGGCGGTCAGCATGATGATCGGCAAGCGACTTTTTCTGCGTACCTCGCGCAGCACATCGATACCGCTCATATCCGGCAGCATAATATCGAGGATCATCGCGGTGTAGTTACCGGAAAGCGCCCCAGCGACTCCATCTTTACCGGTCAGTACCAGGGTTGCGTTGAATCCTTCAGCGGTCAGGTATTCGCTCAGCATGGTGCCCAGTTCAAGATCGTCGTCAACCAACAAAATTTTCATGCCTTTCTCCCTCGCTGATTCACGTCATTCTCCCGCTGATTGATTCATGGCGCAGCCAGTTTTACTTAATCCTTACATATCACACAGCGATATCAATATACCGACGGTCGGGAAGAGGCATTAGTCAAACACGCCAGTGGAAAGGTAACGATCGCCGCGATCGCAAATAATCGCCACAATCACGCTGCCTGGGTTGGCCACTGCGATACGCAATGCGCCAGCCACGGCACCGCCGGAACTGACGCCGCAGAAGATCCCTTCGCGCTGCGCCAGTTGACGCATGGTCTGTTCAGCGGTGCTTTGGCTCACATCCAGCACCTGATCCACCAGCTCAGGGCGGAAAATACCCGGCAGGTAAGCCGCAGGCCAACGGCGAATGCCCGGAATACTGCTGCCTTCGGCCGGTTGCAGACCGATGATGTTAACCTGCGGATTTTGGCTTTTCAGGTAACCCCCAACGCCGGTAATGGTGCCGGTGGTACCCATGCTGGAAACAAAATGGGTAATGCGGCCCGCCGTTTGCTGCCAGATTTCTGGGCCGGTGGTGGTGAAGTGGGCGTAGGGATTATCCAGATTATTGAACTGATCCAGCACCTTGCCCTGCCCCTGCTGCTGCATCTCCAACGCCAGATCGCGTGCCCCTTCCATCCCCTGCTCACGGCTGACCAGGATCAGTTCGGCACCGTAAGCGCGCATTGCCGCCTGGCGCTCCATGCTCATGTTTTCCGGCATCAGCAGCTTCAGGGTGTAACCTTTCATCGCGGCAATCATCGCCAGCGCAATGCCGGTGTTGCCACTGGTTGCCTCAATCAGCGTATCGCCCGGCGTGATCTCACCGCGCAACTCCGCCTGTTGGATCATCGCCAGCGCGGCGCGATCTTTGACCGAACCTGCCGGATTATTGCCTTCCAGCTTGACCCAGACTTCCGCGCTCAGCCCTTCAGCCAATCGTTGCAGTTTTACTAACGGTGTATTCCCGATGCATTGTTCCAGCGTGGTCACAATCGTTGCCTGTTTATAATGTCAAAAGGCAACCCCAAGGTTGCCTTAAATACGAATAATGGGGGGGTTAAAAACTATCAGGCGCTTTTCGCTAACGCAACCGGTTGTAACAATTGTTCACCGGCATACAGGCGCGCGTTCAGGCTGCCGACATAGTAACGGCCGCCGCGAGTCGGTGCCGTATTGTCTTCCGATAATACCACACTGATTGGTTCCTGATGCCAGCCGATCGGCTGCACGGTCAATTGCCAGAAGTGGCCGCGCGGGCTGACTTCCAGCACCTGCACCGGTAACGGGCAACGGGCACTGCTCTCGGTGCTGATCTCCATTTCCCACGGGCGCAGGAACAGATCGACACGACCCTGATGCATCGGCTGGAACGACAGCGGCCATTGGTGCGCGCCCACAAACAGCTGCGAACCACGGATTTCGCCGTTCAGGCGGTTAACTTCGCCCATAAACTCCAGCACGAAACGGGTCGCCGGTTCACGCATGATCTCGACCGGTGAACCCACCTGCTCGATATTGCCCTGGCTCATCACCACGATACGATCGGCCACTTCCATTGCCTCTTCCTGATCGTGCGTAACGAACACGCTGGTGAATTTCAACTCTTCATGCAGTTGGCGCAGCCAGCGGCGCAGTTCTTTGCGCACCTGGGCATCCAGCGCGCCAAAGGGTTCGTCCAACAGCAGGATTTGCGGTTCCACTGCCAGCGCCCGCGCCAACGCCACGCGCTGTTTCTGACCACCAGAAAGTTGCGAAGGATAGCGATTCGCCAGGTGGCCCAACTGCACCATCTCCAGCAGTTGCTCCACTTTTTGTTTGATCGCGGCGGCATTCGGGCGCTCACGGCGCGGCAGCACGCTCAGGCCAAAAGCGATATTGTCGAATACGGTCATATGGCGGAACAGCGCGTAATGCTGGAATACGAAACCGACGCGACGATCGCGCGCATGCACGCGGCTGACGTCTGTACCGTGGAAGCCCAGCTTGCCGCCGCTCTGGCTTTCCAGCCCGGCGATAATCCGCAACAGGGTGGTTTTACCGGACCCCGATGGCCCCAGCAGAGCCACCATCTCACCAGAAGGAATATCGAGCGAGATATCGTTCAATACCTTGGTACGACCGAAGAATTTGTTGATACCGTTGATCTCAATGCTCATGATTTTCCTCCCGCTCAAGACGTGCGTTCTGGCGCGCTAAACGCCATTGCAAGCCGCTTTTCAGAAATAAGGTCACTATGGCCATCAGGGTCAGCAGCGCGGCGGCGGTAAAGGCCCCGGCGGTGTTGTAATCCTGATGCAGTAATTCAACTTGCAGCGGTAAGGTGTAGGTTTCACCGCGAATCGAACCGGAAACCACCGATACCGCACCAAATTCACCAATGGCGCGCGCATTGGTCAGCACCACGCCGTACAGCAACGCCCAACGGATGTTCGGCAGCGTGACGCGGCGGAACATCTGCCAGCCAGAAGCCCCTAGCAGCACGGCGGCCTCATCTTCGTGACTGCCCTGGCTCAACATCAGCGGCACCAGTTCACGCACCACAAACGGGCAAGTGACGAACACCGTAACCAACACCATGCCCGGCCAGGCGAACATCAGTTGGATGTTATGCGCATCCAGCCAACCGCCGATCGGCCCATTGGTGCCGTAAAACAGCAGATACAATAGCCCGGCCACCACCGGCGACACGGCAAACGGCATATCGAACAGCGTCAGCAGCAATTGGCGGCCAGGGAAGGTAAAGCGCGTTACCAGCCAAGCCAGCAAAGTGCCGAACACCAGATTGACCGGCACGGTAATCAGCGCCACCAGCACCGTCAGCCAGATCGCATGCAACATGTCTGGATTGGATAGGTTCTGCCACACGGCCCCCGCGCCAGAAGAGAATGCCTCGATGAAAATCACCGCCATCGGCACCACCAGCAGCAGGATGGAGAACAGTACGCCGATAGCGATCAACGTCCATTTTCCCCAGTTCACACGCGGGCGTTCTACGCCACGGAAGGCGGTAATATCAGCCATCAGTGCCCCCCGATACGGCGGCCGAAGCGGCTCTGCAAAGTGTTAATCGCAAACAGCAGCAGTAACGATGCAGCCAGGATCACCGAAGCGATAGCGCTGGCCGCCGGGTAATCAAACTCCTGCAAGCGGACAAAAATCATCAGTGAGGTCACTTCGGTTTTCCAGGCGATGTTACCGGCGATAAAGATCACCGCGCCAAACTCGCCCAGGCTGCGGGTAAACGACAGTGCCGTGCCGGCCAGCAGCGCCGGGGCTACTTCCGGCAGTACTACGCGGCGGAAACTCTGCCAGCGGCCTGCTCCCAGCGTTTCGGCTGCCTCTTCGTATTCCGGCCCCAACTCTTCCAGCACAGGTTGCACCGTGCGCACCACGAACGGAATGCTGGTGAACGCCATCGCCACTGCGATGCCGAGCCAGGTAAACGATACCTTGATATCAAACTGCGCCAACCACTGCCCGTACCAGCCGGTAGTAGAAAACAGCCCGGCCAGCGTCAGGCCAGCCACCGCCGTTGGCAGCGCGAAAGGCAGGTCCATCAGGCCATCCAGCAAAGAACGGCCAGGAAATTGATAGCGGGTAAGGATCCAGGCCATCAGCATGCCAAACACCGCGTTGAAAACACTGGCCACGCCCGCCGCCAGCAGCGTCACTTTATAGGCGGCCACCACCTGCGGATTGGTGATCACTTCCCAGTATTGCGTCAGGCTCATCTGCGCCAGTTGCATCACCAGCGCGCTGAGTGGCAACAGCAAAATCAGGCAGGTATACAGCAGGCTGCTGCCCAGACTGAGGGTGAAGCCGGGCAGAACCCGCTTGCTGGACAACGCCAACATTACTGATGCCCTGCCGCTAGCAGTTGATCCAGCTCGCCACCGGTCACGAAGTGTGTGCTCATCACCTGCGGCCAACTGCCGAACTGATCTTCCACGCGGAACAGTTTGGTCTGTGGGAACTGGCCTTTCGCCGCATCCATCGCTTTCTGGTCATAGACGCGGTAATAGAAACTGGTGATCACCTGCTGAGCCGCCGGGCTGTAGAGATAGTTCAGATAATCTTTCGCTGCCTGCTCGGTGCCGTTTTTCTCAACGTTTTTATCCACCCAGGCCACCGGGAACTCCGCCAGAATATCGACGGGTGGCACGATCACATCGTATTTGTCTTCACCGTACTGCTTGCGGATGTTATTCACTTCCGACTCAAAGCTGATCAGCACGTCGCCCAAACCTCGCTCAACGAACGTCGTGGTCGCGCCACGGCCGCCAGTATCAAACACCACCACATTTTTCAGCAAACGGGTCATAAAGGCGCGGGTTTTGGCCTGATCGTTATCATTCGCCTGGCTGGCTGCGCCCCAGGCGGCCAAATAGGTATAGCGGCCATTGCCGGAGGTTTTCGGATTCGGGAAGACCAATTGCACATCATCACGCACCAGATCGTTCCAGGTGTGGATACCTTTCGGGTTACCCTTGTACACCAGAAACGCCATGGTGGAATAGAACGGCGAACTGTTATTGGGTAAACGCTGCTGCCAGTCGGCCGGGATCAGCTTGCCGCGATCGTGCAGGATCTGCACATCGGTAACCTGGTTATAGGTCACCACGTCGGCTTTAAGTCCCTGCAAGATCGCCAACGCCTGTTTGGAAGAACCGGCGTGGGATTGTTTGATCGTCAGTTTGTCGTTCGGATGCTGTTGATTCCACTGCTGTTCAAAGCCTGGATTCAGCGCGGCAAACAATTCACGGGAAACGTCGTAAGAGCTGTTGAGCAATTCAGCCGCAGAAAGGCTACCGCTGGCCAATAACAACGCCGCCAGACCTCCTTTCAGCACACTATTTTTATATTTCATTCTGCACCTTATCACTCAGTCAAACCGCCGGGCCTGTGCCCTGATGCTAACCAGTGTATTTATAACTCGATGCAGAGCTGTAACGCTTTTATATACCGTTTAGTGATTTTCAAGCATCAAATGCTCTAAGGCAGGAAGGGAGCGGTTTTGCAGTGGGGGGAGGGAAACCTGGGCCAGCGTAGCTGGCCCAGGGTAAGGCATCAAAGCGACAGCAGACGCGTCAGCGACGGCGCAAAGTAGTAACTGCCGGTCACCGCACGGCTGAAACGCAGCATAGCATCGTGTTTACCATCCAACTCACCAAACATGCTCAGCAGTTGTTGTTCAATATTGTGCAGGCGCGCGCAGTAGGCAATAAAGTACAGGCCGTGTTTGCCGCTGGCGGTGCCGTAAGGCAGGCTCTGGCGCAGGATTTTCAGCCCCTTGCCCTCTTCTTTCAGATCGACGCGGCTGACGTGCGACGTCTCTGGCCGCTGCTCCGGCGGCAGTTCCTCGCTGTCGTGCTTGGTACGGCCAATGATCTGCTCCTGCTGCTCGGTGGTGAAACGCTGCCACTGGCGCAGGTTATGCTCGTAGCGCTGCACCAGCACATAGCTGCCGCCTGCGTCTTCATCACCTTCACCGATCACCGCCACCACCGGGCGCTGTTCACCCTGCGGGTTTTCTGTGCCGTCGATAAAGCCGCTCAGATCGCGCTCTTCTACCCAGCGGAAACCGTGAGTTTCTTCTTCAACGCGGATGGTATTGCCAAAGGCTGCCAGTGCCGCCTGCGCCAAAGAGAAATTAACGTCATGGCGCAGAGATTGAATATGGATCAGCAAATCGCGCTGGGTCGCCGGTGCCAAACCCTTGCCCAGTGGGGTAAAAGGCTTCAGCTCTTTGGCACCCTGGCCGTTGGAAAGGTCGTGCCAGACGTCAGCGCCAAAAGCTATCACTGCCCCCAGATGGGTATCTTTGAACTGCTGTTGCAGCTCGTTGAGCGACTGGCAGAATTGCTTACACCCCTGACGCAAATCGGCGAATTCACCCTGAACCATGGCTTCAATAAATATGCCAAAACGGCAATGCTCCAGCAGGATCCCGCTCTGAATCTGTGTCATGTAGTTATCCTCGATACCTGAATCGGGTAACAGGTTCGCGTTCGACGCGTGGGTTCCCTGTTACAAACGCGCATTATCTTAACGCACGCGAAAAAAATTACCTTAGCGGAGCGCAAAGAATAAAGCGGGATTTAACGCTAAAAGATGCGGATGCCGCGAAGAGCACCCGCAAGAGAATTATTGCGCTTTGGCATGCCAGATGATTTTGCTCACCGTCCAGCTCTGCAACGTGTCATCAGGTGGCATAATATCCTGTGGGCCAGCCCACTTACCACTGAAGATATAGCTGACGTAGCGGCTTTGCTCAGCTACACACTCCACGTTCCCCGCGTCCTCGCCCTCACCCGGTTTACAGGAACCAAAGGCTTTGCTGAACAGATCGCTGAATGGCGTGCCCAGCTTGCTGCCCCATTCGGTGGCAACATTAGGATCCATGACGTCGACGCGCTGCGCATAGCCTTTTGGCTGACCGGTGATCACCAGTTTCACATTATCGCCGTCCAGCGCCTGATAGTAGGCAACGATCTGGCCGTTGCTGGTCGCCATGCCGCCGCGCATGCGGTAGTTGTTGTTCAGACCTTCGCCAAGCGCGCTTTCTGTCATTGAGGTACCGGCATTAATACCGCCGACGCCTTTGCCGCTGACTTCCACGCTGCCGCCGAACCAGTTGAACGGCGACAGGCTGGACCAAGAGAAACTACTCAAGGTCGAACAGCCGGTCAGTAGCAGCGGTAGCCCTAACAGCAGTGGGCGAATATTCATCTTATAGCTCCTTAACATCAAACACATCGGCCGTTTCAGCCTCTCATAACTGCCTGGACGACGCCATTGGTTGCGAGCTTGGAGTGTGCAAATTGGGAAAAGTGCCGCAAAAACAGGAATTAGTCCAGTTCTTCCGCTGGCATAAAGCAGGCCTTCAGGCGTTGGTTAAGCAGCAGATAACCCAGCGCCAACGCATCTAACAGCACCAATACCATATCCAGCGGTGGCTCATTACCGCCCTGTTGCCACAGGCTGTAGAGCGATACCAGTAAAGCGGCCGCCAGAGAAAACGCCAGCACCCAGCGCCAGCAACGCCACAAGCGCGGCCAGTGCTGGCGGCGGCCACCAATCAGGAAAGCCAGTGCCGCTGGCAGGCCCAGCAAAATACCGTACCAAAAACGCTGGGTATCGGGATAAAACAGTTGCAGCAGCCCTGTTCCTTGATCGCGCGAAGCCCCCGCCATCACAAACAATATCCAGGTGCGAGCCTGCAGTATCAATACGCCCCAAAACCATAGGGGGAGGCGCAGTACGCCATGCTGATCGTAATCGTCCGGCGAAAACCGGTGTGATGAATTCTTCAAACGCCATTCCTTGCTGATGCCATAATCATTCATACAAATGGCGACAGCGCTGACCGTTTTCAATCTCCAGCTTAAGAAGCTCTTAAGATCCTTATGGTTTAATCCTCACTATCAAACCGACAGCCTGATGAGTAAGGCTATTGATTCTCATGAAAGATAAGGAAAACACCGATGAAAAAAATCACTTTAGCACTCTTAATCGCCCTGTGTAGCGCACCGGTTTTGGCACAGCAGGGGGGATTCCTCGATCCAAACGCCCCACAGGCCCAGACGCAAAACAGCCAACAAGGCGGTTTTTCCGGCCCAAGCGCAGCGCTGACCACCGTGGATAAAGTAAAATCGATGAGCGACGATACCTGGGTGATGTTGCAGGGCAACATTGAACAGCGCGTGGGTGATGATACCTATACCTTCCGCGATGCTACCGGTACCCTGACGGTCGAGATCGATAAAAAACGCTGGGGCGGCCAAACCATCATCCCGAAAGACAAAGTACAGCTGGAAGGGAAAGTGGATAAAGAGTGGAGCAGCGTAGAAGTCGATGTGAAGAACATCAAAAAGCTGCCATAACCGATGGGCGGTCAGTTAAGGCTAACCAGTTCCCTCTCCTTCGGGGAGAGGGTTAGGGTGAGGGGAAGATCACTGAACGAAGCCCCTCACCCCGGCCCTCTCCCACAGGGAGAGGGAGGCCACACCTTTAGCATCTGCTGCATCATTATTATGCAGTTTTGCGCTTAACTGACCGGCATCATACCGCCCTGATGCCTAATATTCCTGATCTTCAATCAGCCGTTTGCCCAGGCTGGTAATACCCTGGATCTCATAGCCCAGCTTTTCATACATCTCGATCACGGTATCATTATCTTCACGCACCATCAGTTGAATTTTTGGGCAACCGCGCGCAATCAGCTTCTTCTCCAACCGGTTAATCAGCGCATTGGCAATGCCACGGCCACGATAATCAGGGTGAACGCCCAGATAATACGCCGATCCACGGTGACCATCGTAGCCCCCCATCACCGAACCCACGACTTCGCCGCCCACTTCTGCCACCAGGAACAGGTCTGGATCGTGATTCAGTTTGCGTTCGATATCCATTTCAGGATCGTTCCATGGCCGCAGCAGATCACAACGCTCCCATAGGGTGATGACTTCTTCAAAGTCGTCTTGTCGAAATACGCGAATTTCCATTAGATATGCGCCATTACAAAAAGGATTACTCTGATTATACTCAAAGTCGTTAGCATTGCAGCCAGACGAAATTTTCGCGTAATAAATAGCAATATACCCAAAATAACTCGAGTTGTTTGTTGGCGGCAAGGGAGCGCAGCCCAGCATGGGCCGAGTAACGCAGCCGCCCCAGCGACTTCAAGTAATAAAGGTATGCGTATATACTTAGCGCCCTGTTCCGCCACCCGTTGCGAATAACCCGTATGAGTTTACCTACCATTGCCGCAGTAAAATCTTTCCTGCTGGCGCTGCAAGATCGCCTTTGTGAACAATTGGCCCAGGCCGATGGCCGCGCCAATTTTCATGAAGACCGTTGGGAACGCGCAGAAGGCGGCGGTGGCCGCAGCCGGGTGCTGACCAATGGAGCGGTGTTTGAGCAGGCCGGGGTAAACTTCTCCCATGTTTCCGGTACTGCGCTGCCCGCCTCTGCTACCGCCCATCGCCCTGAACTGGCCGGGCGCAGCTTCCAGGCGATGGGGGTTTCGCTGGTGATCCATCCCCTCAGCCCTTACATCCCCACCAGCCACGCCAACGTGCGGTTCTTTATTGCCGAGAAAGCGGGTGAAGAGCCGGTCTGGTGGTTCGGCGGCGGTTTCGATCTGACGCCGTTCTATGGCTTTAAAGAAGACGCCATCCACTGGCACCGCACGGCACAGCAGCTCTGCTCGCCATTTGGTAACGATGTTTACCCGAAATACAAAAAATGGTGCGACGACTATTTCTTTATCAAACACCGTAACGAAGCACGCGGCATTGGCGGTCTGTTCTTTGACGATCTGAACACGCCAGACTTTGACAGCTGTTTCGCCTTTACCCGCGCGGTGGGCGAAGGCTTCCTGGATGCCTATCTACCGATTGTGGCAAGGCGTAAAACATTGCCGTGGGGCGAAAGCCAACGCCAGTTCCAGCTTTACCGCCGTGGCCGCTATGTGGAATTCAATCTGGTGTGGGATCGCGGTACGCTGTTCGGCCTGCAAACCGGTGGCCGCACCGAATCGATTCTGATGTCCATGCCACCGCTGGTGCGCTGGGAATATAACCATCAACCGGAAGCCGGTAGCCCGGAGGCCGCACTATATAGCGACTTCCTGCCGGTACGCGACTGGTTGCAGGAGCAACAATAATGCAGATTTGGGTCGATGCGGATGCCTGTCCGAACGTGATAAAAGAAGTGCTGTTCCGTGCCGCAGATCGTGCCGCCATGCCGGTCACGCTGGTGGCCAACCAGCCGTTGCGCACACCGCCGTCCAAATTCATCCGCACCTTGCAGGTTGCGGCGGGTTTTGACGTGGCGGATAACGAAATCGTACGCCGTTGCGAACCGAACGATCTGGTGATCACCGCCGATATTCCGCTGGCGGCCGAGGTGATAGAAAAAGGGGCGATCGCGCTGAACCCGCGCGGTGAGCTCTATACGCCAGATACCATCCGCGAACGCCTGAATATGCGTGATTTTATGGATACCCTACGCTCCAGCGGCATCCAGACCGGTGGGCCAAATACCTTAAACCAGCGCGATCGCCAGCAGTTTGCCAACGAGCTGGATAAGTGGCTACAACAGGCGAAACGGGCGCGATAACGCCGTAATGCCGGTCAGTTAAGTGCAAAACGGCATAATCATGCGCAATTGCTAAAGGCATCACCCCCTTTCCTTAACTGACAAGCATTGCGCAATAGCTCAGCCGGTTATTTCTACTGCGGCTATCCCATATTTGGCATCACGTTGATTTTATCCACTAGTGGGGGTATAACCATTAGCCATCTGGCTATTTAGCCGTCTACATGGATATAAAATCATGCAAACAGCGCACCCCGTTGAAGGGCAATTCAAGCGCACCATGAAGGCCCGGCATCTGGTGATGCTGTCATTAGGTGGCGTGATCGGCACCGGGCTATTTTTCAATACCGGCTACATCATTGCCGCCACCGGGGCACTCGGCACTCTGCTGGCTTATCTGATCGGCGCACTGGTGGTTTATCTGGTGATGCTGTGCTTGGGTGAACTGGCGGTCGCCATGCCGGAAACCGGCGCATTTCACGTCTATGCTTCGCGCTATCTGGGCCCGGCAACCGGCTATACCGTGGCCTGGTTGTACTGGCTGACCTGGACGGTCGCCCTCGGCTCCAGCCTGACCGCCGCCGGATTCTGTATGCAATACTGGTTCCCCCAGTCACCGGTCTGGTTGTGGTGCCTGATCTTTTGCCTGGCGATCTTCCTGCTCAACATCATCACCACCCGTTTCTTTGCCGAAAGTGAATTCTGGTTCTCACTGATCAAGGTGATCACCATTCTGGCGTTTATCGTGCTGGGCGGTGCGGCTATGTTCGGCCTGATACCGATGAAAGACGGCACGCCAGCGCCATTTCTGCATAACCTCACCTCCTCCGGTTGGTTGCCGAACGGCACGTTACCAATCCTGATGACCATGGTGGCGGTTAACTTTGCCTTTTCGGGAACTGAGTTGATTGGTATCGCCGCCGGTGAAACGGAAAACCCGGAGAAAGTGGTGCCCTGGGCGATCCGTACTACGGTGATCCGCCTGATGCTGTTCTTTATCGGTACGGTGTTTATTCTGGCAGCGCTGATCCCCATGGATCAGGCCGGGATCGTCAAAAGCCCGTTTGTGCTGGTGTTTGAACGTATCGGCGTGCCTTATGCCGCCGATATTTTTAACTTCGTGATCCTCACCGCCATTCTTTCCGCTGCCAACTCTGGCCTGTATGCCTCGGGCCGCATGCTGTGGTCGCTGGCCAATCAGCGCACGCTGCCAGCGTATTTTTCGCGGGTCAATGCGCGCGGTATCCCGATCAACGCCCTGACCTTCAGCATGCTCGGCGGAGTCTTGGCGCTGCTGACCAGCGTGATCGCTCCCGATACGGTATTTGTGGCGTTATCGGCCATTTCTGGCTTTGCGGTCGTCGCGGTCTGGTTAAGCATCTGTGCGGCACATTATACTTTCCGCCGCCATTATCTGCGCAGCGGCCAGCCGCTGGCTGGGCTGAAGTATCGCGCCCCCGGCTATCCGTTGACGCCGATTGCTGGCTTCCTGCTGTGCTTGCTGGCCTGCGTTGGCCTGGCGTTTGATCCTGAACAGCGCGTGGCCTTGTACTGCGGCCTGCCGTTTGTCGCACTGTGTTACCTGCTCTATTACCTGACCCGCCGGGCCGGGCAGAAAACCTTACTGAAGACCGGAGAAGACCATGTCGGTTAATAATCCTATCGCCACTCTGTTGGCAAATAACCGCACGTTGATTCTGGACGGTGCCTTGGCTACCGAGCTAGAAGCGCGTGGCTGCGATCTGACCGATCCGCTGTGGTCAGCCAAAGTGCTGATCGAGAACCCGCAACTGATTTATCACGTCCATCTGGACTATTTCAACGCCGGGGCACAGTGCGCCATCACCGCTAGCTATCAGGCAACGCCGCAGGGTTTTCTGCGCCGTGGGCTTGATGAGCAGCAATCGCTTGCGCTCATCGCGAAAAGCGTGCAGTTGGCACAGCAGGCGCGCGCGGATTATCTGGCCGAGCACCCGCAGGCCGCGCCGTTGCTGGTTGCCGGTTCGGTCGGCCCTTACGGTGCCTATCTTGCCGATGGTTCTGAGTATCGTGGGGATTACCATTTACCGCAGGAAGAGATGATCGCGTTTCATCGCCCGCGCATTGCGGCCTTAACCGCCGCAGGGGTCGATCTGCTGGCCTGTGAAACCCTGCCGTCTTTCGCCGAATTGCAGGCGTTGCTGGTACTGTTGCGGCAATTCCCGACGCTGGGTGCCTGGTTCTCGTTCACACTGCGCGATAGCCAGCATCTGAGCGACGGTACGCCGCTGGTTGAAGCGATCGCCGCGATGCAGGGCAACCCACAGGTGTTAGCAATCGGGATTAACTGTATTGCGCTGGAAAACGTTACCCCGGCGTTGCAGCAGTTTGCCGCGCTGAGCGATAAACCGCTGTTGGTTTATCCTAACTCCGGTGAACACTACGATGCGGTGAGCAAAACCTGGCACCACTGCGGCGATGAGCAACATCATCTGATCAATCAGCTCGCAGACTGGCAACGCAACGGTGCCCGCCTGATCGGTGGTTGCTGTCGAACCACCCCTGCTGATATTCAAGCCATTGCTACGCGCTGCAAAGCATAAGAAAAGCCCCTGTGACCCTCTGGTCATTTAGGGCTACCTAACCAGTTCCCTCTCCTTGGGGCTGTCTCTTGTTCACATCTTGAGGTAGGGGAATGAGTGTTTATTTAGGTCGCTAAACATATTGTGTACACATTGGCAATGTGATGAACACGCCGTCCGTGGCGCGGTCGCTTATGCGCCGTGTCTGCGTTCAGCGCCTTCAATGGCTTCAACATCAGTGCTCATCTCACCCACAACGGAGTTTGACAC
>JBAQHZ010000182.1:0-6007 GCA_049288585.1 Chania sp. | reverse complement strand
CAGAATGATCGACAAGACAGAAGTAGTGGCAGCGGATACCGTCAACGTGGTGTTGAAAACCCCCTTTGCGGCGTTTATTAACAACCTGGCGCACCCGGCTGCGGTGATGATCTCGCCAGCGGCGCTGAAGCAGTATGGCAAGGAGATCGGTTTCCATCCGGTCGGTACCGGCCCTTATCAGTTTGAAACCTGGAACCAGACCGATTTTGTCAAAGTGAAGAAATTTGACGGTTACTGGAAAGCCGGGCTGCCGAAACTCGACACCATCACCTGGCGTCCGGTGGTGGATAACAACACCCGTGCGGCGATGCTGCAAACCGGTGAAGCGACCTTTGCTTTCCCAATCCCGTATGAGCAGGCCAGCGTGCTGGAGAAAAACGCTAAGCTGGATCTGGTAGCGGCTCCGTCAATTCTGCAACGCTATATCAGCATGAACGTGACGCAAAAGCCGTTCGACAACCCGAAAGTGCGTCAGGCGCTGAACTACGCCATCAACAAAGACGCGCTGATCAAAGTCGCATTTTCAGGCTACGCCGTACCGGCCGAAGGCCCGGTACCACCGGCGATCGACTTTGCTACCCGCTATCAACCTTGGCCCTACGATCCGGCCAAAGCGCGCGAACTGCTGAAAGAAGCCGGTTACCCGAACGGTTTTAGCACCACCTTATGGTCTTCCCACAACCACAGCACCGCGCAGAAAGTGCTGCAGTTTGCCCAACAACAGTTGGCGCAGGTTGGGGTGAAAGTGACGGTCACGGCAATGGATGCGGGCCAACGCGCGGCACAGGTCGAAAGCGTGGGCGTGAAGGAGACCGGTGTGCGGATGTTCTATACCGGCTGGTCGGCATCGACCGGTGAAGCCGATTGGGCGCTGTCACCGCTGTTCACTACCCAAGCAGCACCGCCGAAGCAGTTCAATACCGCGTTCTACAGCAACCCGCTGGTGGATGAGGATCTGGCGGCGGCGCTGGCAACCACCGATCGCACCAAACGGCAGGCACTATACCAACAGGTGCAGGACCGTATCTGGGCCGATGCCCCGTGGATCTTCCTGGTCACGGAACGCCTGCTCTCGGCAAATAACAAGCAGTTGAGCGGTTTCTATGTGATGCCGGATACGTCATTCAACTTTGACAACGCAGACCTGAAATAAGGCACCCTCCGCGCTAATGAGTCGCCCCCTCTCCCTGCGGGAGAGGGTTGGGGTGAGGGGAATTGCACGTAATGCTTAATTACTTTCTCAAGCGCCTGCTGGGGCTGATCCCGACGCTGCTGATTGTGGCGGTGCTGGTGTTCCTGTTTGTCCATATGCTGCCGGGCGATCCGGCGCGGCTGGTGGCCGGGCAAGACGCCGACGAAGCGGTGGTGCAACTGGTGCGCCAGGATCTGGGGCTGGATAAACCGCTGCCACAGCAGTTTGTACGTTTCTTCGCGAACATCTTACAGGGCGATTTCGGCACGTCGATGGTGTCCAAGCGCCCGGTCAGTGAAGAGATCGCCTCACGTTTTATGCCCACGTTCTGGTTGACCTTAACCAGCATGGTGTGGGCGGTGATGTTTGGTATGACGATCGGCATGACTTCTGCCGTATGGCGCAATCGCTGGCCGGATCGACTGGGAATGATGCTGGCGGTTTCAGGCATCTCTTTCCCGGCCTTTGCGCTGGGTATGCTGCTGATGCAGGTATTCTCGGTCAGCCTGGGTTGGTTGCCCACGGTGGGGGCCGACAGTTGGCGGCACTATATTCTGCCCTCGGTCACGCTGGGCGCGGCGGTGGCCGCCGTGATGGCCCGTTTTACCCGCGCCTCGTTTGTGGAGGTGATGCAGGAAGACTATATGCGTACCGCAAGGGCCAAAGGCGTGCGCGAGTCGCTGGTGATCGTCAAACACGGGTTGCGCAACGCGATGATCCCGGTAGTCACCATGATGGGGTTGCAGTTTGGCTTTCTGCTGGGTGGCTCGATCGTGGTAGAAAAGGTATTCAACTGGCCGGGGTTAGGGCGCTTACTGGTGGATTCGGTAGAAATGCGTGATTACCCGGTGATCCAGGCAGAAGTTCTGCTGTTTTCCCTGGAGTTTATTCTGATTAATTTGTTGGTGGATATGCTGTATGCGGCGTTCAACCCTTCCATTCGCTACCAATAGGCGGCCGCATGATGAAGCATTGGCGGCGTAATGCCGCACTGAAAACCATGCCGCAGGTGAATCCTAATGCGGTGCGTACGCCTTGGCATGAATTCTGGCGGCGTTTCCGGCGGCAGCATATTGCGTTACTGGCCGGGCTGTTTGTGCTGCTGCTGGTGGCTGCGGCGTTGCTGGCCCCGTATCTGGTGCCCTATGATGCGGAAAACTACTTCGATTACGATCGGCTGAACGACGGCCCTTCATTGGTGCACTGGTTGGGCGTCGACTCTCTCGGGCGCGATATTTTCAGCCGCATTCTGATGGGCACGCGTATCTCTCTAGCTGCCGGGGTATTTTCGGTTCTGGTAGGCGGGGCGATCGGCACGCTGCTCGGGTTGCTGGCCGGATATTATGAAGGCTGGTGGGATCGCATCGTGATGCGTATCAGCGATGTGTTGTTTGCCTTCCCCGGTATTTTGCTGGCGATTGGCGTGGTGGCGATCATGGGCAGCGGAATGGCTAACGTGATTATCGCCGTGGCGATTTTCAGCATTCCGGCGTTTGCCCGCTTGGTGCGTGGCAACACTTTGGTACTGAAACACCTGACCTACATCGAGTCGGCGCGCAGCATCGGCGCTTCTGACTGGACCATTATCATGCGGCATATTCTGCCGGGCACCATTTCATCGATCGTGGTCTATTTCACCATGCGTATTGGCACCTCGATTATCACCGCGGCTAGCCTGTCATTTCTTGGCCTGGGCGCACAGCCGCCAACGCCGGAATGGGGCGCAATGCTCAACGAAGCCAGAGCTGATATGGTGATTGCGCCGCATGTAGCGATCTTCCCCTGCCTGGCGATTTTCCTCACCGTGCTGGCGTTCAACCTGTTGGGTGATGGGTTGCGCGATGCGTTGGATCCGAAGCTGAAAGGTTAGGATTGCCGAACGCACCAACCTATTACCGCGAGTATGTGCGGACTAACCAGGCCGCCTTGCATGTTAAAAACAAAACGTTCCCGATCATTCCCGGCATGATCGCCAACGTTGAAATTCGTACCGGCGAGAAAACGATCCTATCCTATATTCTAAAACCTGTATTAAAAGCCCGTGAAGCGTTCAGGGAGAGATGATCTGATGGTACGCAAACACAATGAATTCCGCCGGTTAAATGTGGCAATGGCAATCGCGATCTGCCTGCCGTTCTCCCCCCTGATGGCCGCACAGTCAAGAGGTGCGCAGGATATCAACGGATTACCGCCGATGCTGACGCAGGAGGAATACATGACACTGTTCCATTCTGACCCGTCATCGGCAGGCGAGGCCGGATCAAAAGAAGCCCCTGATTTTCTTCAGGAGTTAGCGGCTATAGGAGAGCCAAAAGCACCGGTACCCCGTCAGAGCCCGGCGGCCCCTGCGCCGGAAGTGAAAACAGAAGCTGCTCCGGTGTTCAGCAACAACGTGGCGGTGAATAACGTGCAACCGACGGTGACTGCCCGGCAGAATGAAGTGGTTCAGCCGGTTCAGCCGGTTCAGCCGGTTCAGCCGGTTCAGCCGGTTCAGCCGGGCCAAGGCGTCAGCGTGTCAGAGCCGACAAGCCAGCCAGCGATGCCCGCCACGGCCAACGCCCCCCGTTCTTCAGGGCTGATTACGCGTATTGAGCCGCCAGCGCCGATTAAAACCACAGAAGCGCCAGTAGTCACCAACACTGGGCGCTTGAGCCAGCCCGTGCAATCAGGCAGCAGCACGCCTGCGGCGCCGGTGGTTGCTGGCAATCAGCCTGCCTTGGTTAACCGCACAGAACTGCGCACCCAAGCCGATATTGCCACGGAGGCCCCCGCGGCAGGCAACCGGGCGGTGCTGAAAAACAATAGCGATAACCTCCCTGCGGTTCAGCAGCAGTATCAACCGGATCCGGCGTATGACAAGGTGCGTTGGAACGGCGAGGTTGATGGAGAAAGCGGCAAACGCAGCTTCGAGAGCATGTCTGACGAGGCTTACAGCGGAAAAAGCACTAATCCGTCACGGGCGTTTATGCGCAAAATGGTGTCGATGGCCTTGGCGCACAGCCCGGAGATCCGCTCTTCAGAGGCCGACGTTCTGGCTGCGGGTTATTACGTTGATCAGACCAAAGGCCAGCGCTGGCCACAGGTGCAGGTCGGGGTCTCCACGCCGTTAGGCACCCAGGGAGGCAATGCCGATCTGCAACGCAATAACGCCAAGGCCAGTGATACCAGCGGGTCGGTATCTATCACCACGCCAATCTATGATTGGGGCAAGATCAGCAATCAGGTGGACAGCGCCGAAGCCAGCGTCACGGCGGCGGTGAATGCGGAGAGTTACACCAAAGAGCAGTTGGCCTACAGTACCGTGTCAGAGCTGATGAACCTGGGGCGCTATCAGGAAAGCCGCCAGGTGGCGCAGGCCTATGTTGCGCGCATGAAGGAACTGACCGACATGCTGTCGCAGATCGCGACGGCGGACGGGGGGCGAGCCAGTGAGTTTACCCAGGCGAAGGCGAAGCTGCTTTCTGCCCGCGCCAACCTGGATGATATTGAGCACCAGGTGAGTACCAGCCGTATCAGATTGGTGCGTCTGTTGGGCGTCGAGCCGAACTTACCTGAGAATATCTCCTGGCGAGATTCGGTGATGCCGGCGTCAGCGGCGATCGCCTCGTTGACCAAGAACCCGAACCTGCTGAAATTACAGGCGCAGGCCAAGGCCGCGGAGTATGAAGCGGAGAGCATCAAGTCGTCGGGGTTACCGCAGTTGAACTGGGTGGTATCCAAGAACACGGCCAAAGATATCAACGGTGATGAAACCGGCTGGTATACCGGGCTGAATGTGCAATGGAATGCGTTCAGTGGGGGTTCGCAGACGGCGGCGCAGATGGCGGCGCGCGCTAAAGCCAACGGTGCCCAGCAACAATATGAAGTGGCCTATCGCGATTTGGAATATCAGATCAATAATCTGGTACAGACGCGTGATTCTTCGTTTATGCGCGCGGATGATTTTGATCGGTTGTCAGCAGAAACGGATCGTGTGAGGCAGATGTTTTACGATCAGTGGTACAACCTGGGTACACGCACGCTGCTGGATGTGCTGACGGCGGAGAACGACCACTTTAACAATCAACTGTCAGCAATCAATAATCGTTATGATGGCTATATCTCGAATATTAACGTGATTGCCAGTGCTGCGATGTTGTTGAGCTGGGTCGAGAAATAACGTAAGACCTTAAAGGTTAAGAGCCTACTTAGGTAGGTTTTTAACCTAAATAGGTTAAAGGAAAATGACTTCTCCTACAAATTCAAAGTGATGAAGTTAGCGCTGTTTGCATGTCATTGAGGTTAATAGGTAAATATGTGACGAATACATTTTATTCGTCTATGAATACTTTTTCTGAAAGTGAAATTTTTTGATGATCTCTGGTGAAGTTACCCTCAAAAATTAGTCCAAGATATTATAAAAGAGGATTATATGTATTCCGTATTGGTTATCGATGAATCCCCCACAATATTGGTTGCCATCAAATCACTCTTGATGCAGTCAGATTCATTTAAGAGAGTCTTTGTCTCTGGTAGTAGCAAACAAAGCTTGAATGTTGTGAGCGAAAATCACATTGATTTGATTATTACAGATGTAGAACTGCAAGGTGATGACTGTTTTTTACTGTTGAAGAAAATAAAAAGAGAGTTTCCGCAGATCAAAGCCCTTTTTTTTTCTTCTAAAAATGAATCTATCTATTCGCTACGGGCGCTTGAGGCCAAGGCTAATGGATTCATCAGTAAAGGGAAGGATGTTGAAGAGATACTCTTTGCCGTACAACACGTATTGAAAGGATACCTTTTTTTTTCCGCAGAGGTACTCAGTAACGTGTCGGA
>JBAQHZ010000181.1:0-9567 GCA_049288585.1 Chania sp. | reverse complement strand
GTGCAGGGCCCCGCCTTGGGCCCTGCAATTGCCGTCCATTATTGTTCCATCGGATTATGATCTTTTACGGCAATTCCCATTACACCTGGCTTACAGAGACGAACACGTTGTGTATAAGAGACAGCCCACAGGGAGAGGGAGACCACGCCTTTAGCACCTGCTGTATATTTGTGCAGCTTTGCGGTTAACTGACCGGCATTAGGCAGTTATATCCTCGGTTTCCCCTCATGGCACGGCGCTGCGGTATCCAACGGTGCAGAGATATGCCCCGCCGCGTAGCACTGCGTCTGTGCATTACGCTGCTGCGGCAGTTGCTGCCACAGATGGAAACTGACCAACTGCCAGTGTGCCGGATCGAACGCCACAATGCTGGCTAAAGCCAATGGATTAGCCTCTTGCTGCGCGCGTAACAGGGTGAGATCGCTATAAGCAGCAATTGGCTGGCATTCCAGTGTGGCGTAACGGGCCTTCGCGAGATTTTCTGACGCCATCTTTACCACCCAAGGTAGCCAATGGTTGACCTGTGGCCAGCCAAATGCCTGGCTGACCCCCCGGAACCCGTTACCGGTCAGGAAATCACTCATCCCGCCGCTGCTGTTCCACAGATAAAACGGCGCATAGCGATTATCGTTACCGTGCTCGCCTTTCAGCGCATAAAGGTAGGCTTTCATGATTAACTGCGGATGGTTATCCATCAAATGACCAAAGTCAGCGATGCGCTGGCGGATAATACCCATATCGTAGTCGGCGGGCAGGGGGAAAGTGTATTGCATGGCGATCATGGCGGTGCTCCTGAAAACAATTGACCGCCACAGAGTGGCACGGCATCTTTATCGATAAAATCGGTATTATTAAGATAAACAGTTCGAAAAATCAGGATGGTTAGCATGGGGCGAGTCACCTTCGATCTCGACGATTTGCGCAGTTACGTGGCCGGTATTGAACTGGGCAGCTTTGCTAAAGCAGCGGAGCGCCTGGGGCGCTCAACCTCGGCGGTCAGTGCGCATTTGAAAAAGCTGGAACAGCAGGTGGGTGTGCCGATCCTGCGTAAATCTGGGCGCGGCATGGTGATGACCGAAGCGGGCGAAACGCTGCTGAGCTACGCTCGCCGCTTGCTGGAGTTGAATGACGAAGCGGCGGCAGCGGTGCGCGGGCTGGATTTGCAGGGCCGGGTGCGCTTGGGTCTGCAAGAGGATTTTGGTGAGACCTTTTTGCCGCAGGTGCTGGGCAGTTTTGCCCGTGCGCACCCGAAGGTGCGTATTGAAGCGCGCATTGCCCGCAATGCGGAGCTGATCGACTGGGTGCTGAAAGGGCAACTGGATCTGTCGCTGGCCTGGGACGGCGGGAGCAGCACGCCGTTTCAGCAGGATTTGGGGCAGCGCCTGATGCAGTGGATCGCCGCCCCCAGCTTTGATTTGGCCCAGTGGCGTGCCAGCGGTGAAGCGTTGCCGCTGGTGGTGTTCGACGCACCTTGCCTGATGCGCAGCGCGGCGACCAATGCGTTGGATCGCGCCGGGATCCCGTGGCGTATCGCCTTTACCAGCCGCAGCCTTAATGGTATCTGGGCGGCGGTCAGCGCCGGATTGGGCGTAACGGTGCGTACCGATGCCGGGTTGCCACCGGGGTTGGCCCGGTTGGCCCCCGAAGCACTGCCCGCGCTACAGTACATTGGCGTGAAACTACATCGGGCCGAGGAACAGCTGGATGATGCCATCCGGCAATTGGCGCAGATTATTATTGAGCGCTTACGCGAGTAAGCTATGGCCACCTAGTCTTGGGCGATGGGTTGGTTGCCGCTCAGCAAGCCCCATTCGCTCCAGGCACCGTCATACAATTTCACCTGATGGGCATCCAGCGACTGTAAGCCCAATGCCAGCACGGCGGCGGTAACGCCAGAACCGCAACTAACGATGGTCGGTGCGGTGATATCTACCCCTTTATCGAGGAAGGTTTTTTTCAGCGCCGCCAGTGATTTGAAGCGGCCGTCTTCCAACAGATCGCCATACGGAATATTAATGCTGCCGGGAATATGGCCACGGTGTAAACCGGGGCGCGGTTCCGGGGCTTGGGCATGAAAACGCGGTGCCGCGCGGGCGTCGAGGATCTGCACCTTATCCTGCATGGCCTGTTCAACCTGCTGCATATTGACCACTGCATCGGCGTTAAAGCGGGCGTTGAAGGTGGCAGGTTTGGGATCGGCCGCGCTGGTTTCCAGCGCATTGCCACGGGCAACCCAGCCGTTTAAGCCTTGGTCCAATACGTAGACGTTTTGTGCGCCAAAGTTGCGGAATGTCCACCAGCCGCGCGGTGCGGAGAACTGGTTGCCTTCATCATAGAAAACCAGGGTATGTTGTTCACTGATGCCGAGCTTACCGACTACGGCGCTGAATTCTTCCGCCGTTGGCAGCATATGGGGTAGCGAAGTATTTTTATCGGCCACGTCATCAATATCGAAATAGAGCGCGCCAGGAATGTGGCCGCGTTCAAATTCGGCCAGCATATCCTTTTTGGGCACCAGGCCGACCGGAGACATACGGACGTCGACCACCGCCAGATTTTCATCGTTAATATGTTGTTCAAGCCACTGCGCAGTCACCAAAAATGGAGAATTCATTGCTGTTATCCGCCTGTTATCAAATTGGGTTTTTACTATACACCAGCGCCAAGGCGACATGTGCTAGATGAAGAGGATATGATGTTTATGGATAGAAATTTGAGAGTAAATGCGGATGATTGACCACGACTTTGGCGGTGCGAAAATCGCACTGCTGTGCGGCGATAATGTGTTGGTCTACCAGCGTGACGAAAAACCCGGTATTCCGTGGCCCGGCTGCTGGGATCTGCCCGGTGGCGGGCGCGAAGGGGGCGAAACGCCACAGCAGTGCGTACAGCGCGAAACCCTGGAAGAGTTCGGCATTCGGCTCCCGGCGCGCCAGATTCTGTGGCAGCAGCGTTACGCCGGGATCCACCCTGGCTACCCACCCACCTGGTTTATGATTGGTGAAATCACGCTAACGCAGATCGCCGCCATCCGTTTCGGCGAAGAGGGGCAGCGCTGGCAAATGATGCCGGTGGCTGAGTTTGTGCAGCACCCGCAAGGGATCGCTCATCTGCGCCAGCGGCTGGCGGACTATCTGGCACAACGCTAGGCGTGTTCAGCGGCCTCGACGCGGGCGATCAACATTTCAACCTGATGTTCAGAAAAAACCTCAATGCCGTTCTGGCGCAACAATTCTGCGGTAACACCGCTGCCGGGCTGTGTCTGGCCGCCGAATGAACCGTTATAAATCGTCTGGCTGCCGCAGGAAGGGCTGCGATCGCTAAGCAGGGCGAAGCGGCAATTGTGCAGGCGTGCGGTATCCAGCGCCAGATGCGCTCCAAGCAGATAGGGTTTGGTCACATCGTTGCCGCCAGCGTCGATCACGCTGGCCTTACCGGCAATCACCTCAGCACCGTTAGCTGCGGCAGCAATTTCAGCCGGTGGGCGCGGTGTGGAAAATCCTGCCGCCAGTTCGGGGCAGCAAACCACCAGCCGACCTTCCTGCTGCCAGCGTTCCAGCGTGGAATTAACTACCGTTTTATGGGATGCGTTATAACGCACCTTGAAACCGGCCAGGCAGGCACTGACTAATATCTTGGGTTGCATACTGATCTCCCGGTAAGAAAATGGTGATAATTTTTCACTCTGGCACGCTGAGGTCCAGTTGTTTTACGGGCTCGGACTGGCTCTGCATAATCTGCGCAATGGTCATACCAATCTGCTGCACCGCGCGTTCAACGTCGGCGGTCAGTTTTTGGGCGTAGTTGATGCGCAGGCAGTTACGGTATTTGCCTGCGGCGGAAAAAATGCTGCCGACGGCAATTTGTACCCCTTTATCTTCCAGGTAGCGGTTCAGACGCAGGGTATCAAACTCTTCATGCAGTTCGATCCACAACATAAACCCGCCACGCGGTTGGCTGACGCGGGTACCGGCGGGGAAGTATTGGGTGATCCAACAGGTCATCAGATCGCGGTTTTGCTGATAACGGATACGCATGCGGCGCAGGTGCTGTATGTAGTGGCCGTGGCGGATAAATTCGGCAATCGCCAGTTGCGGCTGAGTGGCCGTTGCGCCGGTGCCGATAAATTTCATGTGCAGTACGCGTTCAAGATAGCGGCCGGGGGCGATCCAGCCAATGCGCAAACCGGGTGCCAGCGTTTTGGAAAACGAACTGCACAGCAGCACCCGCCCATCATCGTCGAAAGACTTGATGGTGCGCGGCCGAGGGTAGCTGTAGGCAATGTCGCCATACACATCATCTTCGATAATCGCCACGTCGTAACTCTGTGCCAGCCTCAGCAGGCACTTTTTACGGGCATCCGGCATGATGTAACCCAGTGGATTGTTGCAGTTCGGGGTCAGCAGGATCACTTTCACCGGCCACTGTTCCAAGGCCATCTCCAAGGCTTCCAGGCTGATGCCGGTCAGGGGATCGGTCGGGATCTCCAGCGCTTTCATACCCAAGCCTTTCAACGTTTGCATAGTGCCGTGATAACAGGGGGAATCGACCGCGACGATATCCCCAGCTTGGCAAATAGCGCGTAATCCGGCGGAAATCGCTTCCTGGCAGCCGGTGGTGATCATCAGTTGTTCGGCATCAAGCTGGCAGCCGGAATCCAGCAACAAGCGGGCGATCTGCTCGCGCAGGCTGGCGACACCTTGAATATTGTCGTAATACAAGCTGCGCAGATCGCCGTGGCGGGCGGTGTTGCTTAGCGCCTTAAGCAGTGGCTTGATCGTGGGTTCGCTGACGTCTGGCATCCCGCGCCCCAGTTGCACCAGATCGTTACGCGGTTCGTTACGGATCAACTCCAGTACCTGCTCCCATTGTGAGATATCCACAGGCCGCTGCGCCGGGCGGCTAACCGCGGGCAGTTCTGCGATCAGATGCGGCCTGCGCACGAAGTAGCCTGATTTTGCCCGTGGCTCAACCAACTGATGCTCTTCGAGCAAGCGATAAGCCTGCTGCACGGTGCTGATGCTGACGCCGTGCTCCAGGCTGAGCGTGCGCACCGAAGGCAACCGCTCGCCTGCGGCATACAGCCCTTGTTCAATGCGTTGTCTGAGAATGGCGGCCAGGGTGGCGTAGCGTGTCATACAGATGTCCAGGATTGTGTTAACCAGCAAAAAACCGGTACAGATAGTTTTAAACTAGACCATTCAGCGGCCTGAAAACAGCCTTTGTATGGAAAAAATACCACTTTGTTGAATCTGTATTCTTTTCGGCTGGCGGCGCATCATCAACCCAGGTGATAAACATAGGGAGATCATGATGATGACAATATCCGTAGAACGCCAACCCGCTCAACGCAAGGGGTTATGGCGCTGGTTACAATCTTGTCTGCAACGTTACCAGACACGCCGAGCGCTGCTGCTATTGAGCGATGAACAGCTGGCTGATATTGGCCTAAGCCGGGCGCAGGCGCGGTATGAAGGGTGTAAACCTTTTTGGCGCAAATAAGGGGGGGGACGATTAACGCTTTTGTCACCAACACCAGGGTATCTATTGCATAATTTGAAATAAATATTCAATCGACATCGTCTTCTGCATTGTGTTTTGCAAGGCTAAATTCGCTGTTACATCAAAGTTGGCAGCGTTCTATGAGGGCTATCACGAATATCAGGTTAACTCTCTCTTGAGCTTGTTATTGAAATTTAAATTTCATATATATAAATATAAGAAAAATAATTCCATTGACGTGGTATCAGCGAAGAGTGGCCGAGGAGAAAGTGATGAAACAGGTGCGCGTTGGATTGATTGGCACCGGCTATATTGGCCGGTGCCATGCTATTGCCTATGCCCAGGTAAACACGGTGTTCCCCTTGAAAGGGGAACTGGTGCTGGAGATGTTGGCAGAGGTCACACCCGAACTGGCTGCACAGCGGGCAGCGGAGTTCGGCTTCTCGCGCTCAACCGCCGACTGGCGCGAACTGGTGGCCGATCCGGCCATTGACGTGGTGGATATCTGCGCGCCGAACTTCCTGCATAAAGAGATGGCGCTGGCCGCCATTAGCCACGGCAAGCACGTGTACTGCGAAAAACCGCTGGCGCTGAATGCGCAAGATGCCGCCGAAATGGAGCAGGCGGCACGGGCCAAAGGGGTAAAAACCCTGGTGGGTTTCAACTATATGAAAAACCCGACCAGCCAGTTGGCGCGGCAGATTATCGCCAACGGCGAGATCGGCGAAGTGGTGCATTTCTACGGCACTCATAATGAGGATTACCTGGCCGACCCGCGCACGCCAATCGACTGGCACTGCCGCACGGCTACCGCCGGATTGGGTGCATTGGGCGATCTGGCGGCGCATATCGTCAATATGGCGCATTATCTGGTAGGGGAGATAGTGGCGGTTTCTGGCGATCTGCAAACCTTTATTAAACAGCGGCCCGATCCTAAAAATCCGGCGGTGCTGTGTGAAGTGGAGAACGAAGATCAGGCCAGTGCGCTGTTGCGCTTCGCCAACGGCGCGATGGGCACCATCGAGACTTCACGCATTGCCTGCGGGCGCAAAATGGGCCTGAGCTATGTGGTCACTGGCACCAAAGGCACGCTGAGTTTTACCCAGGAACGGATGGCGGAACTGAAACTGTACCGCCACGATGAGCCAGCGGAACGCCAAGGGTTCAAAACCATTCTGGTGGGGCCACAGCACCCGGATTACGCCGCATTCTGCATCAGCGCCGGGCACGGTATCGGCTTTAACGATCAGAAAACGGTCGAGATCCGCGATCTGGTTAACGGCATCGCCGCCGGGGAGAAAATGTGGCCAGACTTTGCCGAGGGCTGGAAAGTCTCCTGCGTGCTGGATGCGATCGCCGCATCTGCCGAACAGCGCCGCTGGCTGGAGATTAATCACGGCTGATGCATACGGACCCAGCGTGCTGAGCCCGTAATGTTAGTCAAAACGCAAAACAGGAACAGCCAAATGCGCCCCAAAAGGCATTCTCATCAGAAACGGGAATGCTGGAGCGGCGGGCGACATCATGCTGGTGGGCATGAACACCGCAAGGGCCGCAGCATTGGTGTGCCTGGCTCAAGATACCCACTCGGCTGGTGGCCGCTGGCGGTGCCGAGCGATAGTGCCCCGGTACGTTGACCACCGGTGACCACTCCGGCAGCACCGGTAGCGGCGGTGGAGAAAATGGGGAGAAGCTGCCAGCAGCATAGACAATTTTACCGTCTACCATCGTCATCACCGACTCAATCCCTTTGATCTGCTCTTCCGACACGCTGAAGTAATCTTGTGACAGCACCGCCATATCGGCCAGTTGGCCCACTTTGATCTGGCCTTTCTTACCCTGCTCGGTAGAGAACCATGCGCTACCCTGTGTCCACAGCATTAGCGCGGTTTCACGATCCAAGCGTGCGCTGTCGTCATACATCGCCATACCGCCAACCGTGCGGCCAGAAACCAGCCAGTACAAGGCGGTCCACGGGTTGTAGCTGGCGACGCGGGTGGCATCGGTGCCTAATCCTACCGGCAGTTCTGCCGCCAGCATTTTGGCCACCGGCGGAGTCTGCTTGGTAGCCTCAACGCCGTAGCGCTCGGCAAAGTATTCACCCTGAAACGCCATACGGTGCTGCACGGCAATGCCGCCGCCAAGGGCTTTCACCCGCTCGATATTACGTTCAGATATGGTTTCTGCATGGTCAAAGATCCAATGCAGACCGGCAAACGGTATCTCGCGGTTAACTTTCTCGAACACGTTCAGCATACGGCTAATGGATTCGTCGTAAGTGGCGTGCAGGCGGAATGGCCAACGGTGCTCTACCAAATGGCGTACTACGCGCTCCAACTCATCTTCCGTCCCCTGGGGCAAATCTGGCCGCGGTTGCAGAAAATCTTCGAAATCAGCGGCGGAAAATACCAGCATTTCACCTGCGCCATTATGACGGTAGAAATCCGTGCCCTGGCCGGGTTTGAGCATATCGGTCCAGAGCTGAAAGTCCTCCAGCTCGTGCTTGGGCCGTTGGGTAAACAGGTTGTAGGCGATACGAATGGTCAGTTGCTGTTTCTGGTGCAGTTCCGCAATTACCTGATAATCTTCGGGATAGTTCTGGAAACCGCCACCTGCGTCGATCGCACTGGTCAGGCCCAGGCGATTCAGTTCGCGCATAAACTGGCGGGTCGAATTGACCTGTTGCTCCAGCGGCAAGCTTGGCCCTTTGGCTAAGGTGGCGTAGAGCAGCATGGCGTTGGGTTTGGCGATCAGCATGCCGGTTGGGTTACCGTTGCTGTCACGTTGAATTTCTCCTCCCGGCGGGTTTGGCGTGTCTTTGGTGTAGCCCACCACTTTCAGTGCCGCACGATTCAGCAGGGCGCGATCGTACAAATGCAGAATAAACACCGGCGTGTCCGGGGCTGCGGCGTTGATTTCATCCAGCGTCGGCATACGGCGTTCGGCAAACTGGAACTCGCTCCAGCCGCCGACCACTCTGACCCACTGCGGGCTTGGCGTGCGCAACGCCTGCTCTTTCAGCATTCGCAGGGCGTCGGCCAGAGACGGCACACCCTCCCAGCGTAATTCCAGGTTGTAATTCAATCCACCGCGGATCAGGTGCAGGTGAGAGTCGTTCAGGCCAGGTACCGCCGTGTGGCCGTGCAAGTCGATCACCTGGGTTTCTGGCCCGGCGTGCTGCATAACGTCGTTTTCGCTGCCGACGGCAACAAATTTGCCGTCTTTGATCGCCACCGCTTGAGCGGTGGGGTTCTCGCGATCAACGGTATGAAATTTACCGTTGATGATGATCAATGAAGCTGTGTGACTCATAACGTTTTCCTTTAATGGCGAGTGAGCCATTGATGAAACAGGCGGGTGACGAGCGGCATCCACAGGAACACCACCAGGGCAACCACGCTGGCATCGTTCAGCAAATGCCCGGCCAGCGAACCGCTTAGCCCCGGTAATAGTTGATGCCAAAACCAGGGCACCAGATTGGTCGAAGGGAAAATCACCAGCAGGGTGATTACAAACTGTTTCCACTTGGCGGGTGGGCGTACGTTGGCACTGGTTGGCGTGAACCAGAACTCGGCACCAGGGCGGATTTCGATATGATCGCTGCCCAGCAGCAACGGCGTGACTTGCTCGATGTACTGCAAGCGCTGCGGGGAGTGGATCCAGCGGTACAAATTGTCCAGATTATCGAAACGCACCAGTATCGTATAAGCCTGCTCGCTGCCGGAAGGGCGGATGACGTTCACCCCCAGGTGGCCGGTAAAGGTGGCCGCATCAGGCATAATGCGCTTTAGCCAGGCTTCATAGGCCTGTTCCTGGCCGGGTGCGAGATGGTGAGTAACAACCAGCGTAACGTGTTGCTGATGGGACATGGAACCGGCTCCTGAAAAATCCCGGCCGCTTGGGCCTACAGTCTGTCAGTTAAGCAGAAAAGTGCATCATCATTCGGCACAATGCTAAACGTAAATCCCCTCTTTCCTGGTGGGAGAGGGCCGGGAAAGGGGCTTTAATGATGTGAAACACCCCTCACCCTAACCCTCTCCCCAAGGAGAGGGAATTGGTTAGTCT
>JBAQHZ010000180.1:0-3839 GCA_049288585.1 Chania sp. | reverse complement strand
GTTGTTAATAGATATTACAACGATGTATCAACGTACCTGTGAGCCCGGTCATTAGAAATATAACAATTATACATGGATTAATGGTGGTCAAATTGGTGGTCTTGTTTTGTTTTTAATATTTTAAATTGTTTTAAAACAATTAATTACTGATATTTTTCGAGTCCGGCCTTCGCACCAACAGTATGTAAATAGACCTCAACTGAGGTCTTTTTTTATGCCTGAAATCCAGTCCCCGCAAGGCTTTTCGCGATTTCCCCCTCAACTGAAGTCAACCTGATTCAACCCACATCAAGTCACTTGTGAGTATAGAACCGAGTATATATGCTGGTTCGATATTGCTTGTATACTCACGGTAGTAATATGGAAGGATAACCGCTATGGCCCTGACAGATACCAAGGTGCGTTCTGCAAAACCCGAAGAAAAAGAATATTCACTCGTTGATGGAGACGGCATGTTTTTGCTGGTTCACCCCAACGGTTCAAAGTACTGGCGTTTCCGCTTCCGTTTTGGTGGTAAGCAACACCTGATGGCATTTGGTGTTTATCCAGAGGTGTCGCTGGCAGATGCCAGGCAGAGGAGGGAAGCAGCCAGAAAGTTGGTTGCTGCCGGTATCGATCCTCGTGAACAGAAACGAGCCGCTCAAGAGGAACAGGCGAAAGCCGTCTTCACTTTTGAGTTTGTTGCCCGTGAGTGGCATGCGACTAATAAGAAGTGGTCGGAAGATCACAGCAAGCGCGTTTTGAAAAGCCTGGAGGACAATCTCTTCACCGCTATCGGCAAACGCAATATTGCCGAGCTTAAAACCCGTGACCTGTTAGCCCCGATCAAAGTCGTAGAACAATCCGGGCGTCTTGAAGTGGCATCACGCCTTCAACAACGTTCGACCGCAATAATGCGCTACGCCGTGCAGAGTGGCCTGATTGACTACAACCCGGCTCAGGAAATGGCTGGTGCTGTTGCATCTAGCAACCGGCAGCACCGTCCGGCACTAGAATTAAAGCGAACTCCAGAACTGCTCCAGCGAATTGATAGCTACACCGGCAGACCGCTAACACGCCTGGCGGTAGAGTTGACGCTATTGATTTTTATCCGCTCCAGCGAACTGCGATTTGCCCGTTGGTCAGAGATCGATTTTGAAACCTCCATGTGGACTATTCCCCCTGAGCGTGAACCGATCGAAGGTGTAAAACACTCTCATCGTGGCTCTAAAATGCGAACTCCGCGCTTGGTGCCGCTTTCCCTGCAAGCGTTGAGCATCCTGAAGCAAATACAGAAGTTCAGTGGCAGCCATGACCTGATCTTTAT
The DNA here is from genome assembly GCA_049288585.1 of Chania sp. GTDB lineage: Bacteria > Pseudomonadota > Gammaproteobacteria > Enterobacterales > Enterobacteriaceae > Chania. The sequence continues at coordinate 2,533 of JBAQHZ010000180.1, read as the reverse complement.
TGGCGACCACGACCCACGCAAGCCAATGAGTGAAAACACGGTGAACAAGTCATTACGGGTAATGGGGTATGACACAAAGGTTGAAGTCTGTGGCCACGGTTTTAGGACTATAGCCTTGCGCAGAAATCCATTTCGGTCATGGCAGTCAAAGCCCATTTGACCTCATCAAGGGTATCTTCACGTTGCGGCAACACAGAAAGGCAACCCGGATAGCGGTAAACTTTCTGTTCGACATCATTAGCCACTTTATTAATTCATTACATTTCTACAGCCTATAAGCTGTTTTATTTTTTTACAGCTTATTTGATGTATTTTGTATTTACAGCTTATAGGGTGTATTGTTTAAAAACAGCCTATAGTATGTATAAGCGTCTAAACAATGGTAAGTGCTTTATGAATACTGTTTATCCGTTGAAAACCTTGAATCAGTTGCGTCCATTGCTGATTGGCTTTCGCAAGGCGAATGGACTGACGCAAAAAGAAGTGTCTGAAAGGTTAGGCGTCACACAGCAAACCTATGCCCGTCTGGAAGCAAACCCTGGAAGCGCCAGTATTGAGCGCTTGTTTAAGGTGTTTACTTTACTGGGGGTTGAAGTGGTGCTCTCTTCTGAACCAAGAGGGCTCTTACCTGCGTCATCTTCAACAATGGAAGGGGCAGAAAAACCAATAGATTCGCCTGCCCGACGGGAAAAATGGTGATGATATGCGTCGTACACAACAGCGTTTAGCGATATGGATGAATGGGATCCAGGTTGGATTCTGGGAAAAGGTCAGAGGCGAAGATCGGCTGCAATACCTCCCGGAATGGATTGCTGATGAACAGGGCAGACCTTTATCGCTCTCTTTGCTTTTCACTCCCGGCAATCAGCTTTGGCGCGGCAACGTGGTACGCGACTATTTTGATAATTTATTGCCTGACAGCGAAGGTATTCGCAGGCGTTTAGCCATGCGTTACCAGGCAGCAAGCCTTGAGCCTTTTGATCTGTTGGCTGAGTTGGGAAGAGACTGTGTTGGTGCGATACAGTTACTGAATGTTGATGAAGAACCCACAGATTTATTCTCCATAAACTATCGTCCGCTTTCTGATACAGAGATCGCCACAAGATTGCGTAATACCACGGCAGCTTTGTTACCTGGTCGGCAGGATGATACTGACGATTTGCGCTTATCAATTGCCGGAGCACAAGAAAAAACGGCTTTACTGTGGCATGAAGAACAATGGTGTTTGCCAGAAGGTAGCACCCCAACGACGCATATTTTCAAGTTACCACTTGGGCTGGTTGGTAATATGAAAGCGAATATGAGTACGTCGGTTGAAAATGAATGGCTATGTTCTTGGATCCTTGAGGAGTTTGGGCTCCCCGTGGCAAAAACGCAGATTGCGCAGTTTGAAGAGCAGAAGGCATTGATTGTTGAGCGTTTTGATAGGAGATGGTCGGGCGATCGGCAATGGATCGTTCGCTTGCCACAAGAGGATATGTGTCAGGCTTTGGGGGTTTCTCCACTACGAAAATACCAGTCTGATGGTGGGCCGGGTATTGCCGATATTATGGCCATACTGAGTCATTCAGACCAGGCTGAACGGGACAAGGCGTTGTTCTTTATGGCGCAAATTATTTTCTGGCTGATAGCGGCCACGGATGGGCATGCCAAAAATTTCAGTATCGCTATTGAGCCACAAGGTCGTTATCACCTTACGCCTCTGTATGATGTTTTATCGGCATGGCCAGTCATTGGCACTGGCAATAACCAGATTGCTTGGCAAAAGTGCAAACTGGCAATGGCAGTCCGTGGTAGCAGTAATTATTACCAGCTGTACAGAATTCAACGGCGGCATTGGATCAAGCAGGGGGAATTAACCGGTCTTGGCAGACGGCAGGTTGAATCAATGATGGATGAAATCATATCCAGAACACCTGTGGTTATTGAACGTGTATCTGCGTTGCTGCCAGAGTCGTTTCCACCAGAGCTTGCGGAATGTGTTTTTGATGGTATGCAGCAGCAGTGTGGTCGGTTACAGGAACTGCATCGTAAATAAGAGGAACCATTCGTCCTCCAGGCAGGGCCGTCATAAAACGGTGAGTGAGCAAGGCAAGCGATCATAACGTTTCCCCCACTTAAGTGTGGGCCACTTCTTCCCCCACCTTGTTTCGGTGCGGTAACGGTGTGATGTGCTCACCGTCGAATGAGAACAAGCCGTCTTTTTCCAGCTTGTCCAGCCAACGGGCAAACTTCTTGGACACATCAAATCCCATCGCTTTCATATCGTCCCTAACCAGGGTGCGGGTGCAGCTATCTCTAAGGCTGAAGTGGGTCCGTGCTGTGGCGTCACTTTCACAAGTAAAAGTGACGCCGCGCACCAAACGCAGCAGTTCCGGTGCTAGCAGATGCCTTTCGGCATAGAAGAGTGTCAAACAGCGTTGAATTTTGACCAGCAAACAGCGTCGAATATTGACCAGGGGTCAGCCCCTTTTCTTTCGTGATTTAAACCGGTATGAGTCATTCCCCGTTTCCAGTATTTCACAGTGATGCG
>JBAQHZ010000179.1:0-20247 GCA_049288585.1 Chania sp. | reverse complement strand
GTGATATACCCGTCGCCCTTCAAGCTGCGGGGGTGTTGGCTGCCTTCGCTCACCCCAGTCACTTAGTTGAGTAAGCTCCTGGGGCTTCGTTCAGTTGCCGCCTTCCTGCAACTTGAAGTCACTTGGGTATAGCGCGATTATAGGATAAAACGACTCAGATCTTCATCCGCTACCAGTTCATCCAGGTGATTGCGCACGTAATCGGCGTCAATTGTAATGGATTGACCGTTAATTTCACTCGCGTCATAGGAAATATCTTCCATCAGACGCTCCAGCACGGTGTGCAGACGACGTGCGCCGATGTTTTCGGTGCGCTCATTCACTTGCCAGGCGGCTTCGGCTATGCGGCGGATGCCCTCGGCAGTGAAGTCGATCGTCACGCCTTCGGTGCCCATCAGCGCTTTATATTGTTCGGTCAGCGATGCGCTAGGTTCGGTCAGGATGCGTTCGAAATCCTCCGTAGTCAGCGCCTGTAGCTCAACGCGGATTGGCAAGCGGCCTTGCAGTTCCGGGATCAGATCGGCAGGGCTGGCGGTCTGGAAAGCGCCGGAAGCGATGAACAGGATGTGATCGGTTTTCACCATGCCGTGCTTGGTGGATACCGTACAACCTTCCACCAGCGGCAGCAGATCGCGCTGCACGCCTTCACGGGAAACGTCCGGGCCGGAACTTTGGCCGCCACGCTTACAGATTTTGTCGATTTCATCGATAAACACGATGCCGTGCTGCTCAACGGCTTCTACAGCCTGCTCTTTCAGCTCTTCTGGGTTCACTAGCTTGGCGGCTTCTTCTTCCACCAGCAGTTTGAAGGCTTCTTTGATCTTCAGCTTACGGGGTTTCTGCTTCTGCCCGCCGAGGTTCTGGAACATCGACTGCAACTGGTTGGTCATCTCTTCCATGCCCGGAGGGGCCATGATTTCGACGCCCATCGGTGCGGCGGCCAGATCGATTTCGATTTCTTTATCGTCCAATTGGCCTTCACGCAATTTCTTGCGGAATACCTGACGGGCGGCAGAAGGTTCCTGCTGCTCTTCGGCCTGGCCCCAGTTGTTTTTGGCCGGTGGGATCAGTACGTCGAGCAGCCGTTCTTCAGCCATCTCTTCGGCGCGAGTACGGTTTTTCTCGATCGACTGCAAGCGCACCATTTTCACAGCGGCATCGGTCAGATCGCGGATGATGGAATCCACTTCTTTACCGACATAGCCCACTTCGGTGAACTTGGTGGCTTCCACTTTGATAAACGGCGCATTGGCCAGTTTGGCCAAACGACGGGCGATTTCGGTTTTACCGACGCCGGTCGGGCCGATCATCAGGATATTTTTAGGGGTGACTTCGTGACGCAGCGTCTCGTTGAGCTGCATCCGGCGCCAGCGGTTGCGCAGGGCAATGGCAACAGCGCGTTTGGCCTTGTTCTGGCCAATGATGTAGCTGTCCAGTTCGCTGACGATCTCGCGCGGGGTCATTTCAGACATAGTATTCGATCCTTACGCTTTGGAAGGCAATTCTTCAATAGTGTGGAACTGGTTGGTGTAAATACAGATGTCACCGGCGATGCTGAGGGATTTCTCAACGATTTCGCGGGCGCTCAGTTCGGTATTTTCCAACAGTGCGCGGGCCGCCGACTGGGCGTAGGGGCCGCCGGAGCCGATGGCGATCAAATCATTTTCTGGCTGCACCACATCACCGTTACCTGTGATGATCAGCGAGGCATTTTCATCCGCTACCGCCAGCAGCGCTTCGAGTTTGCGCAACATACGATCGGTACGCCAGTCCTTCGCCAACTCAACGGCGGCTTTCACCAAGTGGCCTTGGTGCATCTCCAGCTTGCGCTCGAACAACTCGAACAGCGTGAAGGCGTCAGCAGTACCACCAGCGAAACCGGCAATCACTTTATCGTTATACAGGCGACGGACTTTCTTGACGTTGCCCTTCATGACCGTGTTGCCCAGTGTGGCCTGGCCATCGCCACCGATCACTACTTGGCCGTTGCGGCGTACGCTTACAATTGTTGTCACGAGCAGATCCTCGTTGCAGACGGAAAGAAGACCCCGTTGTCTCTGCTTGCGCAGAAGCAACGGGGCATATTGAGAATATAGTTGGGGGAGAAGTGACGCTTTTCAACCCCCGACGGCGAGGGGAATGCAACTCGACATGCCAGAGCTCTTCAGGCGGGCCAGGGTTTTGTCGGCAGCAGCACGGCTGCTGTAGGGGCCCAGCATCACGCGATTCCAACCACCACCCGCCGTGATGCGGCTTTCGATGCCTTCAAACGCCAACTGTGCGCGTACCGATTCGGCCTGATCTGTGGCACGGAATGAACCACATTGCACCATCCACTTCTGTTTCTGCTCTGGCTTGGCTTCCTGCTTGGCCGTTTCCGCTTTCACTTCGGGCTTCACTTCCGGTTTCGGCTGTGGCTTAGGTTCTGGCTTAGGTTCCGGCTGCCGGGTTTGAACCGGCGGAGTGACCGCTTGTGGCTTCGGCTGTTGCACCGGTTGTTGGTGCTGCTGTACCGGTGCCGCGTCGTTGTTGAACGGGTTTCGTGATTGGCTCACCGGCTGCTGCTGTTGCACCTGCTGCGGTATTTGCTGTTGTGGTATCTGTTGCTGCTGACGACCATTGCCGCGGAGCTGTGACGGATCGTTATAAGGCACTTCAGATAACTGCGTCGGGCGCTGCTGCATGTCAGCCTGCATCTGTTCAAGCAACTGGCGCTGTTCGGCGGTCAGTTGGGTTTTGGTATTATCATCGCCACCGGCCCTAGGTTCGGTGGGTGATTGCACGCCAATCTGACGATTCTCCAGCTCTTTGATATAGCGCCAACGCTCTTCCGGCTTCGGCGGCAGGCCGTTACCTGGGCGAGTGCCGTGCGTAGGCAGCAACGGAGCATCGGCCGGTTTGTTGTGCGTAATGAAATAGAGGCCACCGATAAAGACAACCAGAAGGGCAACGGCAAGCGCCACCACGGTTTTGGATACCTTCGGAGAACTGCGTTTACGGCTGGGGGTCTTGCGCCGCGCTGCCCCTGAGCGCCCGCGGCTTACATAGTCTCTCTGTGCCACTATAATTCCGCTGTGTCCTGATGAGGTTAAAGCCTATCCTCTAGGCTGTTTGATTGGCCACCTTTGCCGTCTCGGCAGAAATGGCCACAACAATAATTATACCTATCTGATAGGTTTTGAGTCCGCCATGTTACTTAACCCAAAAATGTTTGACTAGCGTTTCGGGGCCGCAGTGCTGTCGCGGATAATCAATTCGCTGTCCAAAAGCCGGGATCCGCTGTTCACCGTCTGCCCGTGCAATTGTTCCAGCAGTAGCAGCATGGCTTGCTGACCGATCAGGAAACGAGGCTGCGCCACCGTGGTTAAAGGGGGATCACAATACTGCGCCGGTTTGATATCGTCAAAGCCGACAACGGAGAGATCCTGCGGTACCCGCAAGCCCAGCTTTTTGGCCTGAAACAGTACGCCAATAGCCATAATGTCGTTGTGACAGAAGATAGCTGTAGGAGGTTTTGGCAGGGCCATCAGCGATTTCAGGGCTTGAGCGCCTGCTTCATAGCTGAAATCACCCCGGGTAATATAACTGCTTTCAACGCTAATACCATTACGGCGTAGCGCCTGAATGTAGCCCTGCAACCGATAATGGCTCAGCGGCATGTGTTCCGGCCCCGCCACACAGGCGATCTGCTTGTGGCCAAGCTGATGCAGATAATGCACGGCTTCGAAGGCGGCGGTCAGGTTGTCGATATGCACCGTCGGCAGTTCCAGTTCCGGTGCAAATTCGTTGGCCATCACCATCGGTGGCAGGTTGCGTTGTTCTTCCTTGCTGGCGTCGAACGGCAGGTTAGAGCCGAGCAGCAGCATACCGTCAATTTGCTTGGTGATAATCAGGTTAACGAAAGTGCGTTCCTGCTGGTTCTGTTGCGCACAGTCGCCGATCAGTACCAGATATCCCTGTTGCGCTGCGGTTTGCTCGATCCCCTGGATCACGTCGGCAAAAAACGGATCGCAGATATCGGGAACGATCACCAGGATGGTGCGGGATTCATTGCGTTTGATATTGCGTGAGAGGGCATGAGGGGAGTAACCCACGGCCAGCACGGCCTGTTCTACTTTCTGACGCGTTGGCGTTGACACCTTTTCCGGATTCATCAGCGCACGGGACACGGTTGCCGTTGAAACGCCGGCCATTTCAGCAACGTCTTTCATGGTGGCCATGGATAGTTCTTTCTTGTGTTCCAACGCCTTTCTCCTTGCGTTGGCCATGCCAACGCGACAACTGGGATTGACTCATACATTCTGGCGTGCGGTGGTGTTGTTATTGTTAGCGCCATCCACGTTCAAAGCTTCCATCATGCTGCTTGCCTGCACCGACATTCTAAACAGATTACGCTCGGCTTTTGTTACCTAAATTTCATAAAAAGTGTGAGTTAGGGAGGTTTTTTCGTGTTACCTCGCAAATTCAAGGGTCTTTGTGCTCTGAATCAGATTGCTCCGGGTTTAACTGTCGATCGGATCGACGTCCAGCATCCACTTCACTTTACGTGCCTGGGGTAGGGTACCAATCAGCGGCAGCGTAGTTTTCATCAGGTGTTGCAGCAGGCGTCGGGAAGGGTGTTGCAGCAGCAACTGCCAACGGAAACGGCCACCGCGCTTCGACTGTAATGCCGGAACTGGACCCATGACCCACAGCGAATCATCCTTCAGCGGGCTGGCCTCCAGCAGATTGCGCAGTTGCTGTAAGAACAGCGGGGCCTGCTGATTATCGTGATCTTCCGAACGCACAATAATGTGGCTGGTGTAAGGCGGCAGAAATACGCTGTTGCGCTCTGCCAGCGTCTGTTTGGCGAAGGCGTCATAGCCCTGTTGCAACAGGATCTGCAACAGAGGGTGTTCGGGGTGATGGGTTTGCAACAGCACTTCGCCCTGTTTACCCGCACGCCCGGCGCGGCCAGAAACCTGGGTATACAACTGGGCGAAACGCTCGGCAGAGCGGAAATCGGCGGAGAACAGCGCACCATCGACATCCAGCAACGCAACCAGCGTCACATCCGGGAAGTGGTGGCCTTTTGCCAGCATCTGGGTGCCGATCAGAATACGTGGGCCGCCGCGGTGGATATCCGCCAGATGTTGTTCCAGCGAGCCTTTGCGGCTGGTGGTATCGCGATCGATACGGGTGATGGCCGTTTCCGGGAACAGCGGTGCCAGCTCGTTCTCCAACTGTTCGGTACCGACTCCGACCGAGACCAGATGCGTGGAACCGCATTGCGGACACTGGTGTGGTACCGGGCGCTGGCTGTCGCAGTGGTGGCAACGCAGCTGGCGCTGATTCTGGTGGATAGTGTAGTAGTGGTCACAACGTTGGCACTCTGCGATCCAGCCGCATTCATGGCATAACAGCGCAGGTGCATAGCCACGGCGGTTGAGGAACAGTATCACCTGATTACCGTTCTTCAAGTGGTGCTGCATGCTTTTCAGCAGCGGTTGTGACAACCCAACCTTCAGCGGCAGGCCCTTCAAATCGATCAGGTGCTGGTTGGCCGGTTTGGCATTACCTGCACGCTGGGTCAGTTTAAGCTGGCGATATTTACCCAGTTGCACGTTGTGCAGCGTTTCCAACGCCGGGGTGGCAGAACCCATCACCATCGGAATATCTTCGGCGTGGGCACGGAACACCGCCAGGTCGCGGGCATGGTAACGCCAGCCTTCCTGCTGTTTATAAGAGCTGTCGTGTTCTTCATCGATGATAATCACCCCAAGGCGCGAAAACGGGGTGAACAGCGCCGAACGGGTGCCGATCACAATGGCCGCTTCACCGCTGCGGGCGCGCAGCCAAACGGCCAGCCGTTCGCTGTCGTTCAGGCCGGAATGCAGCACGTCCACCGGTGCGTTGAACCGTTCGCGAAAGCGGGCGATGGTCTGCGGCGTCAGGCCGATTTCCGGCACCAATACCAGAGCCTGTTTACCTTTGGCCAGGATGTTTTCCAGCACGCTGAGATAAACTTCGGTCTTGCCGGAGCCGGTTACCCCTGCCAGTAACCAGGCAGCGAAATGGTCGTCTTCACTGCGGATGGCTCCCACAGCGGTGGCCTGTTCGGTATTGAGCCGCAGTCGTTCGCCGAGGATCTCAAAGCCGGGCCGCCAGTCCTGCGTTGCCAAAACCTGAGCGCGGAGATCGGCTAACCCTTTGGCGCGTAATGCCTGTAATGCGCTGTCGGTCAGTTCGAGTTCGCTGACCTGGTGGCGATAAACCGGGCGTTGCAGCAGTGCCGCTAGCGCCTGCTGCTGTTTGGGGGCTCGTTTGAGGCTTTCCGGTGGTGTGGCGCGCCCCTGTTCGGTGGCAAACCATTGCCACAGCGGAGTTGTCTCCGCTGGTTTGCCTTGGCGCAGCAGGATCGGCAACGCGTGGAACAGCACTTCACCAATCGGGTAATGGTAGTATTCAACCGCCCACAGTAGGATGCGCCACAGGCTGGGTGAGAACAGGGAGTCGTTATCCAGCAGGCTGTCGATGGGTTTCAGCTTTTCCAGCGGCAGTTCGCTGGTTTCGCTACAGCCGACAACAATCCCAATCGCCCGTTGCTTTCCCCAGGGCACACCCACACGCGCGCCGATGACCGGCTGCAAGCCTTCTGGCAGCAGATAATCGAAGGTACGGGCGAGGGGAACCGGTAAAGCAACCTGTACAACGGGCATGTGGCGATCCAGCTAGAAAAAAGTGGTGGCTAGTTTACACTGCGGGCCGCTAAATGTACGGATCCGTTTGCGCAGTCTATTTAATTCTGTATAATTTGCCGCCTTTGATATAATTCCATATCAAAATTTATCAACCACGTGTGGTGTCTGGCGGAACAGGGCTGGATAGCGACACGGCCTTAACTGAGGTTTCCCATGAAACAAGGTATCCACCCAAAATACGAAGAAGTTACTGCTAACTGCTCTTGCGGTAACGTGATCAAAATCCGCTCTACTGTGGGTCACGATCTGAACCTGGACGTTTGTGGCGAATGTCACCCGTTCTACACTGGCAAGCAGCGTGATGTTGCTACCGGTGGCCGCGTTGACCGCTTTAACAAGCGTTTCAGCGTACCAGGCGCTAAGAAATAAGATTTCTTACCGTCAGATGAAAAAGGCGCCTTCGGCGCCTTTTTTCGTTTCTGCCATCTGCATTGGCAGGTTGGGATCAGTAATCCCAGGTATCGGGATCCACACCCAATTCACGCATCAGCACTTTCGCGGCTTCCGGGATTTCATCGCTGCGTTCTTTGCGCAGATCTTCATCGTTCGGCAGCGGTTGGCCAGTAAAAGCGTGCAGGAATGCTTCGCACAGCAATTCGCTGTTGGTCGCGTGGCGCAGGTTGTTGACCTGGCGGCGGGTCCGTTCATCGGTCAGGATCTTCAAGACCTTCAGCGGAATGGAGACCGTGATTTTTTTTACTTGCTCGCTTTTTTTACCGTGTTCAGCGTAAGGGCTGACATACTCGCCGTTCCACTCAGCCATGGGACACCTTAAAATTTGTCAGAAAAACTACCATCATTCTAGAAACCGGCCAATTATGCCCGATCTTCACTGTTCTCACTAATAAATGTCAATTTCACGCGATCATATTCACCGAATTGCGACCTTCAGTAGACCTTGTGCATGCATTTTTGCATTAACATCTTGTCGTCATAACAAACCGCTACAATTTTAGCGGGTATTGGCGCTTTGCTCAATCTATACGCAAAGAAGTTTAGATGTCCAGATGTATTGACGTCTATTTCGGCTGCGAGTAATCTTTAGGCCTCATTCACCCACTTTCCGAGAGCCTAGCCACCCTATGACGCGTAAACCAGCCACCATTGCCGTGCGTAGCGGTCTGAATGACGACGAACAGTACGGCTGTGTCGTCCCGCCGATCCACCTTTCGAGCACTTATAACTTCACCGATTTCAATCAGCCTCGCGCCCATGATTATTCACGCCGTGGTAACCCGACGCGTGATGTGGTGCAGCGTGCGCTGGCGGAGCTGGAAGGCGGTGCAGGCGCGGTCATGACCGGCAGCGGGATGTCGGCGATCCATCTGGTGACCACCGTGCTGCTGAAACCGGGCGATCTGCTGGTGGCTCCGCACGACTGTTACGGCGGTAGCTATCGCCTGTTCGATAGCCTGAGCAAGCGCGGTGCCTATCGCGTGCTGTTTGTCGATCAGGGGAATGAGGCCGCGCTGCAACAGGCGCTGGCGCAAAAGCCGAAGCTGGTGCTGATCGAAAGCCCAAGCAACCCGCTGCTGCGCGTGGTGGATATTGCGGCTATCTGTCACGCGGCGCATGAAGCGGGTGCGCTGACGGTAGTGGATAACACTTTCCTCAGCCCGGCATTGCAACAGCCGCTCAAGCTGGGTGCCGATCTGGTGGTGCATTCTTGCACCAAATACCTCAACGGCCATTCTGACGTGGTCGCCGGTGCGGTGATTGCCAAAGATCCGGATCTGGCGGTGGAACTGGCGTGGTGGGCGAATAATATTGGTGTCACCGGGGCTGCGTTCGACAGCTATTTGCTGCTGCGCGGCATCCGTACTCTGTCACCGCGCATCAAGGCGGCGCAGCACAATGCCGGGGCGATTGTCAGCTATTTACAGCAGCAACCGCTGGTCAAAAAGCTGTATCATCCTTCTCTGCCGGAGAACCCAGGCCATGAGATTGCATGCCGTCAGCAACTCGGGTTCGGTGCCATGCTCAGCTTTGAACTGGATGGTGACGAAGCGCTGCTGCGGCGTTTCCTCTCCGCTCTGGAATTGTTTACGCTGGCAGAATCATTGGGTGGCGTAGAAAGTCTGATCTCGCATGCCGCGACCATGACTCACGCCGGGATGGCGCCAGAAGCCCGTGCTGCAGCCGGTATTTCCGAAAGCCTGCTGCGTATTTCCGTGGGTATTGAAGACTGTGATGATTTGATTGCCGATCTGGAACAAGCCTTCCAGGCGGCGGCAACGAGGTAAGCATGAATGCAATTGCGGTAGCAGGGGCGGTTAACGGGCGTCAACTGCACAAATTTGGTGGCAGCAGTCTGGCCGATGTGAAGTGTTATCAGCGGGTGGCCGGGATTATGGCCGAGTACAGCCAGCCGGGTGACATGATGGTGGTTTCGGCGGCCGGTAGCACCACTAACCAATTGATTGGTTGGTTGAAGCTGAGCCAGAGCGATCGCCTTTCCGCACATCAGGTGCAGCAAACGCTGCGCCGTTATCACAGCGAATTGATCGGGGGCTTGTTGCCGCCGGAAACGGCTGAACCGCTGATTGCCGAATTTATTCAGGATCTTGAGCGCCTGGCAGCTTTGCTGGACGGTAAAGTTGATGATGCGGCGTATGCGGAAGTGGTCGGCCATGGTGAAATCTGGTCGGCGCGCCTGATGGCTGCCGTACTGAATAAACAGGATATGCAGGCGGCGTGGCTGGATGCGCGTGATTTTCTGCGCGCTGAACGTGCGGCGCAACCGCAGGTGGACGAAGGCCGCTCCTATCCTTTATTGCAGCAGTTGCTGGCGCAACAACCAGGCAAACGCTTGGTGGTGACCGGTTTTATTTCGCGCAACGATGCTGGTGAAACCGTGCTGCTCGGGCGTAACGGTAGTGACTATTCTGCTACGCAGATTGGCGCATTGGCCGGTGTGGCGCGTGTCACCATCTGGAGCGACGTGGCCGGGGTTTACAGCGCCGATCCGCGCAAAGTGAAAGATGCCTGCCTGCTGCCGCTGTTGCGTTTGGACGAAGCCAGCGAACTGGCTCGCCTGGCAGCACCGGTATTGCATACTCGCACGTTGCAGCCGGTTTCCGGCAGTGACATCGATCTGCAACTGCGTTGCAGCTATCAACCGGAACAGGGGTCGACACGCATTGAACGTGTGCTGGCTTCCGGCACCGGTGCCAAAATTGTGACCAGCCATGATGACGTTTGCCTGATTGAATTCAGCGTGGCTCCACGACATGACTTCAAGCTGGCGCAGAAAGAGTTGGAGCTGGTGCTGAAACGTGCACAGATCAAACCGCTGGCCGTGGGTATCCATCCGGACCGTAATCTGATCCAGTTGTGCTACACCTCGGAAGTGGTGAACAGCGTCTTGCGCGTTCTGCAAGAGGCGGTGTTGCCGGGTGAACTGCAACTGCGTGAAGGGTTGGCGCTGGTGGCACTGGTCGGTGCTGGCGTGTGCAAGAATCCGTTACACAGCCACCGTTTTTACCAGCAGTTGAACGATCAGCCGGTAGAATTCATCTGGCAGGCGGAGGATGGCATCAGTCTGGTGGCGGTGCTGCGTCAGGGGCCGACCGGCCTGCTGATTCAGGGCCTGCATCAGACGCTGTTCCGCGCGGAAAAACGCATTGGCCTGGTGCTGTTCGGCAAGGGCAACATCGGTTCGCGTTGGCTGGAGCTGTTTGCCCGCGAGCAGAAAAATCTCTCGGCGCGCAGCGGTTTTGAATTCACCTTGGCTGGAGTGGTGGATAGCCGCCGCAGCCTATTGAATTACGACGGGTTGGATACCAGCCGCGCGTTAGCATTCTTTGAAGAAGAAGCCCAGGAACTGGATGAGGAATCGTTGTTCCTGTGGATGCGTGCCCATCCGTTTGACGATCTGGTGGTGCTCGACGTCACCGCCAGCGAAAACCTGGCAGAACAGTATCTGGATTTTGCCAGCTACGGTTTCCACGTGATCAGCGCCAACAAACTGGCGGGCGCTTCGTGCAGCGCTAACTATCGGCAGATCCGTGATGCGTTCGCCAAAACCGGCAGCCACTGGCTGTATAACGCCACCGTGGGTGCAGGTTTACCGGTAAACCACACCGTGCGCGATCTGCGCGACAGCGGCGACAGCATTCTGGCGCTCAGCGGTATTTTCTCCGGCACGCTGTCTTGGCTGTTCCTACAGTTTGACGGCACGGTGCCGTTCACTGAACTGGTGGACCAGGCTTGGCAACAGGGCCTGACTGAGCCGGATCCACGCGTCGATCTCTCTGGGCAGGACGTGATGCGCAAGCTGGTGATCCTGGCGCGTGAGGCGGGTTACGACATTGAACCGAATCAGGTGCGAGTGGAATCGCTGGTGCCTGCCGGGGCGGATCAAGGCTCCATCGATCAGTTCTTCGAAAACGGTGAGGCGTTAAATCAGCAAATGCTGCAACGCTTCGAAGCTGCCAGCGAAATGGGATTGGTGCTGCGCCACGTCGCGCGTTTTGACGCCAATGGCAAAGCGCGCGTCGGCGTCGAAGCCGTACGCCCGGAGCATCCGCTGGCTTCGCTGTTGCCGTGCGACAACGTGTTTGCCATCGAAAGCCGCTGGTATCGTGATAACCCGCTGGTGATCCGTGGGCCAGGGGCGGGGCGCGATGTGACCGCTGGTGCAATCCAGTCGGATCTTAACCGCTTGGCACAACTGCTTTAATCCTCAACGGGCGCAGCGGATGGCGCCCGGTTTATCTCTCCGTGAGTACTATCATGAAATTCTCTCATGTTGAGTGAGGATTACTCATCGAATTACCCTCACTTTCCTGTTGACTCTTTAGGTCACATACGGCATTTTCTATCTAGACGTCTAAACGTATAGACGCTTACTAAAATAAAGTAAAACACAGTGATCGATAAGAGGCGGACAGGGTATGAGTTTTTTTCACGCAAACCAGCGGGAAGCGCTGAATCAGAGTCTGGCGGAGTTAAGCGGCCAGATTAATGTGTCGTTCGAGTTTTTCCCGCCGCGTACCAGCGAGATGGAAGACACCTTGTGGCAGTCGATCGATCGTCTGAGCAGCCTCAAACCCAAATTTGTCTCCGTGACCTACGGTGCCAACTCTGGCGAGCGCGATCGCACCCACAGCATCATCAAAGGCATTAAAGAGCGCACCGGCCTGGATGCCGCACCGCATCTGACCTGTATCGATGCCAGCCCTGCACAACTGCGTGATATCGCTACCGATTACTGGAACAGCGGTATTCGCCATATCGTTGCCCTGCGCGGCGATTTGCCACCGGACAGCGGCAAGCCGGAAATGTATGCTGCCGATCTGGTCACGCTGCTGAAAGACGTCGGCGATTTCGATATCTCTGTGGCGGCCTATCCGGAAGTGCATCCGGAAGCGAAAAGCGCCCAGGCAGACTTGATCAACCTGAAGCGCAAAATTGATGCCGGTGCCAACCGGGCCATTACTCAGTTCTTCTTCGACGTGGAAAGTTACCTGCGTTTCCGCGATCGCTGCGTGGCGACCGGGATTGATGTAGAAATCGTGCCGGGGATCCTGCCAGTTTCCAACTTCAAGCAGTTACAGCGCTTTGCCACTATGACTAATGTGCGGGTGCCAAGCTGGATGACCAGCATGTTTGCCGGGCTGGACGACGATCCAGAAACCCGCAAAATGGTCGGTGCCAATATCGCGATGGATATGGTGAAGATCCTCAGCCGAGAAGGGGTGAAGGATTTCCATTTCTATACGCTGAATCGTGCGGAAATGAGCTATGCCATCTGCCACACGTTAGGGGTTCGCCCAGCAATCGCCTGATTTATTTGATTATTATTGAAAAAAAGCGCGGTGTATGATCACTGCGCTTTTTATTATTTAAAGGGAAGGTTAATCAGCCCCTTCACCCTGTGGGCGAAGGGGCGTTATTTTAGCCGGTATTACGCATCCCGGCGGCTACACCGGCGATAGTCACCATCAGCGCCTGTTCAACCCGCGCATCCGGGTGCTCCTGCTGGCGTGAACGGTGTAGCAGTTCGGCTTGCAGCACGTTGAGCGGATCGGTGTAAACGTTACGCAACGCAATGGATTCGGCGATCCACGGCAGGTCTGCCATCAGGTTATCGTCGTTAGCGATGGTCAATACTACTTTGATATCGCTTTCCAACTGATCGCGCAGCTGTTTGCCCAATGGCCACAGCGATTTATCTACCAAGCGCTGATCGTAGTATTCCGCCAACCACAGGTCGGTTTTGGAAAACACCATTTCCAACATCGCGATACGGGTCGAGAAGAACGGCCAGTTGCGGCACATGGCTTCCAACTGATCTTGCTTACCCGCCTTCACCGCTTTCTGCAAACCTGCACCGGCACCGAGCCAGGCCGGTAGCATCAAACGGTTCTGCGTCCAGGCGAAGATCCACGGAATGGCGCGCAGGCTCTCAACGCCACCGTTCGGGCGGCGCTTGGCCGGGCGCGAACCCAGCGGCAGCTTGCCCAGTTCCTGCTCCGGCGTTGCGGCGCGGAAATAGGGCACGAAGTCCGGGTTTTCACGCACGTAACCGCGATACATTTTGCATGAGGTTTCGGACAGTTCATCCATCAGCGAGCGCCACTCTTTTTTCGGCTCTGGCGGCGGCAACAGGTTGGCTTCCAGCACAGCGCCGGTGTACAGCGCCAGGCTGCTGATGGCGACTTCTGGCAGGCCAAACTTGAAGCGGATCATCTCGCCCTGTTCGGTAACACGCAGGCCACCTTTCAGGCTGCCCGGCGGTTGTGACAGCAGAGCGGCATGGGCCGGTGCGCCACCACGGCCGATCGAACCGCCACGGCCATGGAACAGCGTCAGCACTACGCCGGCTTTTTCACAGGTTTTGATCAGCGCATCTTGCGCACGGTACTGCGCCCAGGAGGCCGCCATCACGCCAGCGTCTTTTGCCGAGTCGGAATAACCAATCATCACCATCTGTTTGCCCTGAATAAAGCCGCGATACCAGTCGATATTCAGCAACTGGGTCATCACGTCATCGGCATTGTTCAGATCGTCGAGGGTTTCGAACAGCGGTGCTACCGGCAGCGCAAATGGGCAACCGGCTTCTTTCAGCAGCAAGTGCACGGCCAGCACGTCGGATGGCGTGCGGGCCATGGAGATCACATAAGCGGCGATCGAGCCCTGCGGGGCTTCTGCGACCACGCGGCAGGTTTCCAGCACTTCCTGTGTCTCGGCGCTCGGCTCCCACTTCAGCGGCACCAGTGGGCGCTTGGAGTTCAGTTCGCGGATCAGAAACGCCTGCTTATCGGCTTCGGACCAGCTTTCGTAATCGCCCAGCCCCAGATAGCGGGTCAGTTCGGCGATGGCTTCGGTATGGCGGGTGCTTTCCTGGCGCACGTCGATACGCACCAGCGGCACGCCGAAACAGCGCACGCGGCGCAGGGTATCCAGCAGTTGGCCGTTGGCGATAATCCCCATGCCACAGGCCACCAGCGATTGATAACAGGCGTACAGTGGTTCCCACAGCTGCTCGTTGTTTACCAGCAAATCGTGCGGACGCAGCACGCGTTCACCTTTCAGCCGCCCTTCCAGATACGCCTGGGAGCTCATCAGTTGGCTGCGCAGGCGTTTCATCAACTCACGATAGGGTTCCTGTACGTCGTCACCACCGGCCAGTTCACGCAGCTCTGGGGTACATTCGGTCATCGACAGCTCGGAGACCAGCACCTGAATATCACGGGTGAACAGGTCACAGGCTTTCCAGCGGCTTAATAACAGCACATGACGGGTGATTTCTGCCGTGACGTTCGGGTTGCCGTCGCGGTCGCCGCCCATCCAGGAGGTGAAGCGAATGGGCACCGCTTCTACCGGCAGGCGGTAATCGATGGAGTTTTCCAACTGCTCGTTAAATTCGCGCAGGAACGCTGGCACACCTTCCCACAGGCTGTTTTCTACTACCGCAAAGCCCCATTTGGCTTCGTCGACCGGCGATGGGCGATTTTTGCGCATCTCGTCGGTATGCCAGGATTGCGCCACCAATTGGCGCAAACGACGCATGATTTTATTGCGCTCGTAGTCGGCCAGATCGTTATGGTCGAGCTGGCTGAGGCAGGTATTCACCTCAACCAGCTTGTGGATCAGGGTACGGCGGGTGATTTCCGTCGGATGCGCGGTCAGCACCAGCTCGATAGAGATTTCGTCTACTGCCTTTTGCAGGTCTTTGGTGCTGAGCTGTTTGTCTTTCAGCCTGGTAAACAGCTGCGCTAAGGCTTCCGGATTGCTCGCCGCCTCGCCGTGTGGCGAAATGCTGTGATACTGCTCGGCCACGTTGGTCAGATTGAGGAACTGGCTGAACGCGCGCGCTACCGGCAGCAACTCGTCGTTGGACAGGTTTTGCAGCGTCGACAGCAGTTCCTGGCGATGTGCTTCATTACCAGCACGTGAAGATTTGGAAAGCTTACGGATAGTTTCAACGCGATCGAGAATATGCTCGCCCAGCGCGTCTTTGATGGTGTCGCCGAGCAATTTGCCGAGCATACTGACATTACTTCGCATTGCCGAATATTGTTCGTTCATATAACCCCTGGCTCAATTCTCTGTATACCTCCGTCACTCAAGTTGCCGTGTTGTTAACCACAACTTGAAATCTGTGGGTACCTGATTTTCATCTTGTAAGTAAATTTCACGTGTTAGGTAAAGAACCGCTGTTTTATCTCACCATGCACCTGCCCAACGGTTAATTGACACTATTTTTAGCAAAAAAACATCAAAATCGGCGCATTTTGTGAAATTTAATTACGGGCCGCTGGTTATCAGTCTGGCTTATCGGCTTAATTTTCTGCGCCTAAAGAGTAGGGAAACGCCCTACTCTTAGCGTGTTTTTATTGCTGGCAGAAGTGATCGACCAGTTGCCCCAGCAGCTTGCGGGTGGGTTCGATAAACGCCGTGTCGAGGTATTCATCCGGCTGATGCGCCTGGTTGATTGAACCCGGCCCCAGCACCAGCGTTGGGCACACTTCCTGTACGAATGGCGCTTCGGTGCAGTAGTTAACCACTTCAGTACGTGAACCCAGCAGTTTCTCAATCACCGCCACCATATGGTGATCGGTCGGGCACTCGTAGCCCGGGATCGGCGGATGCAGCTCATCAATCGACAAACGCCCAGGCCAGCGTTGGCTGACCGGTGCCAGTGCCTCGTGCAGTAGTTCGTTGATGTTATCCAGCGTCATGCCCGGCAGCGGGCGGATATCCATATGCAGTTCACAGCAGGCACAGATACGGTTGGCCGCATCTCCACCGCTGATATGGCCGAAGTTCATGGTGGGATAAGGCACGGCAAACGCCGGATTGTTGTAGCGCTCTTGCAGCGTTTTGCGCAGTTCCATCAAATGCCCGATGGATTCATGCATCAGATCGATAGCGTTGACGCCGCGTGCCGGATCGCTCGAATGACCTGACTGGCCGACGATGCGGATAGCATTGGAGATATGGCCTTTGTGCGCGCGCACCGGTTTCAGCGACGTTGGTTCACCGATAATGGCAAAGTCCGGGCGGATTTTGGTGGAGGCGGCGAAATAACGCGCTCCGGCCATGGTTGTTTCTTCGTCTGCGGTGGCCAGAATGTACAGCGGCTTGGTCAGCTTGCTGGCATCAATATCCCGTACCGCATCCAGAATGAAGGCGAAGAAGCCTTTCATGTCGGCGGTGCCCAGCCCGTAAAGTTTATTGTCGTGTTCGGTCAGAGTGAACGGATCGCGCGTCCAGCGGCCTTCATCGTAAGGCACGGTGTCAGTGTGGCCCGCCAGCAGCAGGCCGCCGCTGCCCGTGCCAATGCTGGCCAGCAGGTTAAATTTGTTGCGTGTATCAGGTACGGGCTGCACGTCAACGCGGAAGCCTAAATCGGCGAACCAACCGGCCAGCAAGTTGATTAATGCTTCATTACTCTGATCGAGGGCTCCATCGGTGGCGCTGATCGACTTCGTTCTGATCAACGCCCGGTACAGCTCAATAAATGGGGGTAATTTCATCTTCACTGTTGACAGCCTTTGGTTAGGATAGTATCAATATTCATGCATTTATTCTGAATAAAAATACATTAAGCTGGAGCGTAAGGGAATACGAACCCTGGATGTTGATAAAACATCAACGCTCGACCACGTGGGTGAACGGCGCAACAACGCGACCAAGCCCTGCTGATGGGGCGCAAGTGCCTCTACTTTAAGCCAAAAAGGTGAAAGGCCACATGTTGAATACGCTGATTGTTGGAGCCAGCGGTTACGCCGGAGCGGAGCTCACGGCTTATCTGAATCGCCACCCACACATGAACATAACCGCTTTAGCGGTTTCAGCGCAAAGTGCAGATGCAGGAAAATTACTTTCTGAGCTGCATCCGCAGTTAAAAGGCATCGTTGATCTGCCGTTGCAGCCGCTGGTGAGCGTAGCGGAAGCGGCAAAAGGGATCGACGTGGTGTTCTTGGCTACGGCACACGAAGTCAGCCACGATATTGCCCCTGAGTTTTTAGCGGCAGGCTGCGTGGTGTTCGATCTCTCAGGGGCGTTCCGCGTGCAGGACACCGATTTTTATCGCCAATATTATGGCTTTGAACATCAGCATGCCGACTGGCTAGCCAAAGCGGCATACGGCCTGGCAGAGTGGCAGAGCGAAAAAATCAAAGAAGCGCAGCTGATCGCCGTACCCGGTTGCTACCCAACGGCGGCTCAGTTGACGCTGAAACCGCTGATCGACAAACAGCTGCTGAATCTGGACCAATGGCCGGTGATCAACGCCGTCAGCGGCGTCAGCGGTGCCGGGCGTAAAGCCAGCGTTGCTACCAGCTTCTGCGAAGTCAGCCTGCAACCTTACGGCCTGTTCAATCATCGCCACCATCCGGAAATCACCGCGCACTTGGGTATCCCGGTGATCTTTACACCGCATCTGGGTAGCTTCCCGCGGGGTATTCTGGAAACCATCACCTGCCGCCTGAAAGCGGGCGTCACCGCGCAGGATGTGGCTGTGGCCTATCACGCGGCTTACGACGATAAACCGCTGGTGCGGTTGTACGACAAGGGTGTGCCAGCGCTGAAGTCGGTGGTGGGCCTGCCGTTCTGCGATATCGGTTTTGCCGTGCAGGGCGAGCATCTGATCGCCGTTGCAGCCGAAGACAACTTATTGAAAGGTGCAGCCGCTCAGGCGGTGCAGTGCCTGAATATCCGTTTTGGGTTCCCGGAAACCCAATCATTAATTTAATATTTACCCAAAAGCTTTCAAGTTGTAGCTAGGCGGCAACTGAACGAACCCCAGGAGTTTACACAAGTAAGTGACTGGGATGAGAGAAGACAGCCAACAACGCTACGGCTTGAAAGATGAAGGGTACAGCCGTGAGCAAAGCGATGAACCCATTAATTATCAAACTCGGTGGTGTGTTACTGGACAGTGAAGAAGCGCTGGAGCGCTTGTTTACCGCGCTGGATATCTATCGCCAGGAACATCAGCGCCCGCTGGTGATCGTCCACGGCGGCGGTTGCGTGGTGGATGAACTGATGAAGCAACTTTCTCTGCCCGTGGTGAAGAAGAACGGCCTGCGCGTCACGCCTGCCGATCAGATCGACATCATTACTGGTGCACTGGCCGGTACTGCCAACAAAACTCTGCTGGCGTGGGCGGTTAAACACAAGATCAGTGCGGTTGGGCTGAGCCTGGCCGACGGCGGCAGCGTTGCCGTAACCCAGCTCGACCCGGCGTTGGGTCACGTTGGCAATGCACAGCCAGGTTCGCCTGCGCTGCTCAATACGCTGCTGGCGGCGGGCTATCTGCCGGTGATCAGTTCTATCGGCATTACCGCCGAAGGCCAACTGATGAATGTGAATGCCGATCAGGCCGCTACGGCGCTGGCCGCAACCTTAGGTGCAGATTTGATCCTGCTGTCGGATGTCAGTGGCATTCTCGACGGTAAAGGGCAGCGCATCGCGGAAATGACGGCGCAAAAAGCAGAACAACTGATTGCTCAGGGCATCATTACTGATGGTATGGTAGTGAAGGTGAACGCGGCACTGGATGCAGCGCGTACCCTTGGCCGCCCGGTGGATATCGCCAGCTGGCGTAATGCCGAAAAGCTTCCTGCTCTGTTTAATGGTGTGTCGATTGGCACCCGGATCCTCGCTTAAATTTAGAATTAAAAAGGAATAACACAATGCAAAACAAAGGCATCAAGAAAATCGTTCTGGCGTATTCTGGCGGTCTGGATACTTCAGCCATCATTCCATGGCTGAAAGAAAACTACGGTGGCTGCGAAGTGGTAGCTTTCGTGGCAGATATCGGCCAGGAGCGCAGCGATCTGGAAGGCGTTGAGCAGAAAGCTCTGCAATCCGGTGCCTCTGAATGTCACGTGGTTGATCTGCGTGAAGAATTCATCCGTGACTATGTTTACCCAGTGCTGCAAACCGGTGCGCTGTATGAAGGCAGCTACCTGCTGGGTACCTCTATGGCGCGCCCAATCATCGCTAAAGCCCAGGTTGAGCTGGCGCTGAAAGTGGGTGCAGACGCGCTGTGCCACGGTGCGACCGGTAAAGGCAACGATCAGGTGCGTTTCGAAACCACCTATACCGCGCTGGCTCCACATCTGAAAGTGGTTGCGCCATGGCGTGAGTGGAACCTGCGTTCCCGTGAAGCGCTGCTGGATTACCTGAAAGAACGTAATATCCCGACCACCGCGTCGCTGGAAAAAATCTACAGCCGTGATGAAAACGCTTGGCACATTTCAACCGAAGGCGGCGTGCTGGAAAGCCCGTGGAATGCGCCGAACAAAGATTGCTGGGTGTGGACCGTAGATCCGCTGGAAGCGCCGGATCAGCCTGAGCACGTGACGGTGACCGTGGCGAAAGGCTGCGTGGTAGCGGTGAACGGCGAAGCGATGAGCCCGTACAAGTGCCTGGAAACCCTGAACGTGCTGGGTGCCAAGCATGGCGTTGGCCGTATCGACATCGTGGAAAACCGCTTGGTGGGCATCAAATCCCGCGGTTGCTACGAAACCCCAGGGGGTACCATCATGGTGGCTGCGCTGCGTGGTGTCGAGCAACTGGTACTGGATCGCGACAGCTTCAAATGGCGTGAGCAGTTGGGCCTGGAAATGTCTTACGTGGTGTACGATGGCCGCTGGTTCGCGCCGCTGCGTCGCTCCATTCAGGCTTCTGCCCAAGCGTTGGCCGAAGAAGTGAACGGCGAAGTGGTACTGCAACTGTATAAAGGCCAGGTGACGGCAATTCAGAAAAAATCCGCCAACAGCCTGTACTCCGAAGAGTTTGCGACCTTCGGCGAAGACGAAGTTTACGATCATAGCCATGCGGGCGGCTTTATCCGCTTGTTCTCGCTCTCTTCCCGTATTCGCGCGTTGAACGAGAAGAAAAAGTAACCTTGGTTTAGCGTCAATTTGAGGGGCGCAGCATGCTGCGCCCGGTTAATGACAAAGTGGTATTAAAGCCCGAGATACTCGGGCCTAGCGCACCGAGGGGCACTCCGGCGGCTTACGCCGCTACGACCCCTCCGGCACGC
>JBAQHZ010000178.1:0-3424 GCA_049288585.1 Chania sp. | reverse complement strand
CTCTTGCCACCATTAAGGTAATAAAGTGCATAAAGTTTGCGGTCTGGCCCCGCGTCTAAACCGGCTGCTTGAGCTTTATCCAGCGCCTTAATCACCATATCGCGCTGAGCACAGGGCGGAAAATGCTGGCTCGCAGGCATCTTCTGCCACTGTGCCAATACCGTACTGACCTCCGGTTTGTCCGCAATCTGTTGCCAGATTTCCTCATTAAGCCTGACGGTACGCTCTCTGGCATTTTCCGCGGTCGATGGCACCAAGGTGACCGGCTGCCAGTTTCCCTCTATGGGCGTCCACCACTGAGCAATGTCTTTAAACAGGAAGTAATGCCATTCCTGTTCATGACATTGCACCAGTGTATTCAGCACATGACGGCTATAAAAACGGATTAGCGCCGTACTCTTATCGGGGCAAATAATCGTACAGGCGTTTGAAAGCTGTATCGCCAATGAACCTGGTAAACGGGGGGAAACAATAACGCCGACAATGCCGGGGGTGTTTTTCAGATATTCACCGAGCTGCTCTTTCTTCTCCAGCGCAAACAACCAAGGCCCGTAAGTTCTGGCATCGGTAAGTTGGGGGTGGAGAAATAGTGATGACATGGCCGATGAGTGCGCAGTATAAAACGCCTGAAAACCTTCAGCTGTCTGTGCGCCACCTTCAATCAATAAATAGAGATGGCAATCGTCTGTTTCAGGTATGGCCTGAAGTAATACCGTTATATCCATCTGTTATGCTCCCTGCACCACGGCATCGTTGGCTTTTATAGCGTTAAGTAAACACTCAATGCAGACCTTATTCTGAAGCGGAGGATACTGACCGGGAAGCTGTGGCACGTTGATCGGCATATCTGCCTTGCCCATCTTCGCCGTGCGTTTCACCTTGCGCACATACTGCGCCGTGGTGCCGTATTCAATCTTCCCCATCTCGATTTTCACGTAGCTGCCGCCGCCAATCAGCGTGATACGCTTCTTCCCGGCAAATGAGATATCGTCGGCGGAACTCAGGGTGAGTTTCTTCTCCGCAAACAGCCGCAGATTGCCGTTCTGCGCCTGCATCTCTATCGGCCCTTTACAGAACATGAAAACAGATTGGTTAATTTCTGATGAATTATGGGTACAAATGGCACCGTTACTACCCGTTCATCAGACTCATCACCCCTTGGCGTGTAATCGTCGGCGAGTCGATAATCGGGCTGCCATGAATACGATTTTCTTCGTCCTGCGTACGGAATGCCAATGGAGTGTGCTGAAGGCGACAGGAATATGTTCCTCCAGCTCCGTGCATCGCAGCTTCCAGCAATGGACTGCTGCCCTTACCCATGCAATTAATCTGTCATACCGTTAGAATCTGAAATGTGCTTCGATTAATTTTTTCATGATAAAAACAACTAAGTATGAAAAAACACCAGACATTGCGATTAATATTACTCTATATGGATTGCCAGAAAACCATAGCCAGAAAAGACAGAGTAAAACAAGAGTGGCAAGAATAACTCCCACTCTAAAAGAAGTAAAGGGGATAACAAAAAGCGATGGGCAAATAACATATATCAGGTAGAATGAAACAAAACCTAGGCCGACCCCTTTGCTTTTAGGCGTGAAATTACTAGTATATATATAATACCCCAAGTCATGAATAAACATCAAAATAATGCAACACAGTACCGAGGCGGCCATTTTAATTAATACAGCCATTGCTGGCCTATTTTTTCCAAACAGCATACTTTTCATACTCCAATGCTGATATGTTTTTCTCCAACTCTTTTGAATCTACAGAGTTCTCCGTTTCAACCACATTGACAGCGGGATAACTACTTCCAGTTGATGTGATTTTATATGAAAACTTTTTACTTGCAAAGAGAGCCCCCCTCAAAACAAAAAAGTTGTCGTAAGTGTTAGACTTATCTTTATTCCCTAATATAACATCTTTCCCTTTCCCTGTTGCCCAGGTAATTCCTGTTTCCACTGTCGACAATACACTTTTTTGTGCTCTATATGTATCTACTGCAAAAGGTATCTGCCCAATAGCATCAGTCCAGTATGGAATGCCTTCGGTCATAGATAGAAGATAACCTGCCCCTCCCTTAGAATTGTGTTTCCAATCACCTTCTAATTCATTGTAATAAGAAATTGAATGCCTATCTATGATTGAAAAAGCAACAATATCACCCCACGTAAAATGTTTATATGCATCCTTCACATCTTCGGACTCATTTACATAAATAAGTTCCCTATAACCATCAGCCAAAGGCTCGAACCATTGGTATTTAAACTGATCGTAAAGCTCTTGGGCCGTCAATATCTTAAATGAGTCTTGCTCAGCACCCCGTAAAACAAATAAGACATCCGCATTTTTACGAGTTACTATTAAAATATTAGGAGCTTCAATTTCATGATCTTCCTCATCCTTTTCTGGCGTTGTTTTCCCTTTTATTCCCAACTCTGTCTTTTCATCTTTAGTTACAATCAAGTATGATTCACCATCTACTTCCAGTTTTATTTCCTTCATTAAACCCTCACTTAACTAATAAAAACCCAATATTCAGACTCATTATCGGCCTTATCGATATAAGCATTATTCCCATTGCCAGAAATAATCTCTTTTCCATCCATATTCTCAATACGATAGTTGACGTTTGATGAAAAACGAATTTTACGGTCAAAGTACTGAGTTATCATTTTCATCTGCTTTAATGATTCAATTGGCATATCCACCTTACCCATCTTCGCCGTGCGTTTCACCTTGCGCACATACTGCGCCGTAGTGCCGTATTCAATCTTACCCATCTCGATTTTCACATAGCTGCCGCCGCCAATCAGCGTGATGCGCTTCTTCCCGGCAAACGAGATATCATCTGCTGAGCTTAGGGCGAGTTTCTTCTCCGCAAACAACCGCAGGTTGCCGTTCTGCGCCTGCATCTCTATCGGCCCTTCACCGGACTTCAGGCTCAGTTGCCCACTGCGGGCAAACAGCCCCAACTTCTCACCGGCCAGCGCCGTCATATTACCCATGACGCCAACGCTGATATCGCCCCCGGCGTTGATGGCCACGTTTTTGCTGGCGGCAAGCTGTAAGTGCTCACCGCTGGTCACCGCTATCCCCTGCGGCGCCGAGAAATGCAGGGTGTCATTCAGCGGCTTCAGACGCTGCTCAAACATCGCCAGTTGGCTGTCGATATCCGCTTTCAGTGCCTCAGCCTGTTCGGCGGCGGCGTTGAGTTGCTGTATCTGGCGTAAGCAGATGTCGATTTCCTTCAGCGCGGTTGCCATGTCCAGTACCTCGCCCTGTGCCTTGGCCTGCCCGTCGGCGCTGATAAACAGCCCCTTGGTAACGCGTATCACCCCGTACTCATCGGTACGCAGTTCAAAACCCGTTCCACGCGGTTTATCCTGCGCATCCACCAGGTGGCCAGTGTTTAGCTGAC
>JBAQHZ010000177.1:0-5501 GCA_049288585.1 Chania sp. | reverse complement strand
CCTTGGCAGAAAAAGTCGGGGTCAGCCAGCAGTCGATCAATAAAATTGAGACTGGGCAAACCCGATCGCCACGCAATCTGGAGAAACTGGCAGAATCACTGTCGGTAACATCACAGTGGTTGCTGTTTGGTGAGGGCAACTCAGCGGCAACGTCACCTAAACTCGATGAAATCAAAGAGAGCCGCTTACGCGTTGAAGAGTGGGAATCCATGGAGCAGGATCAGAAAGAGTTCATTGATATACCGGTGCTAGACGTTGAGGCGTCGGCGGGTAGCGGTGCCATGCCAGAAGAGGAAAGGGAAATCTATCGCCTGCCGTTTCGGCGTTACACCCTGCGGCGCCTGGGGGTGAATGCCCGTGACGCCCGTGTGGTGAGAGTCATTGGCAATAGCATGGCACCGCTGTTGCGCAGCGGCGACGTGGTAGGTATCGATACCGCGAATCAGTTCCCGATCAATGATGGCGATTATTATGCAATTCGGGATGGGGACTTAATCCGCGTCAAGCAACTGGTGGCCAAACCCGATGGTGGGGTGCTCATCAAGAGTTTTAATAGTGCAGAATATCCGGATGAATCGCTGAATCGTCAGGAATTTGAACAGCGTATTCATATCATTGGGCGGGTTTTTTGGTCTTCGACTATCTGGTAAAAAAATAATGAGGGGTTTCCCCCCTCATTGCCAGTAACCTCAGCCTTCGTGCAGCCCGCACTCACGCTTCAGGCCGAAGAAGCGGGTTTCCTCCTCCTTCATGCCCTCTTCCCATTTACGGGTGGTGTGCGTATCCCCCACCGATAGATACCCTTGTTCCCACAGCGGGTGATAACTCAACCCGTGCTCGGTCAGATACTGGTAAATCTGGCGATTATCCCAGTCGATGATCGGCAAGATCTTGAACAGCCCGCGTTGTACCGCGATCACCGGCAGGTTGGCACGGCTGCCGGACTGTTCACGACGTAAACCAGCGAACCAGGTCTGTGCACCCAGCGTTTCCAGCGCACGGTTCATCGGCTCAACCTTGTTGAGCTGATTGTATTTCTCAATCCCCTCAACGCCCTGCTCCCACAGTTTGCCATAACGCGCTTCCTGCCACGCCGGTGAATGCTCGGCACGGAACACTTGCAGATTCAGCTTCAGCTTGTCGGCCAGTTGATCGATAAACTGATAAGTTTCTGGGAACAGGTAACCGGTATCGGTCAGGATCACCGGGATATCAGGCTTGATGCGGGTGACCAGATGCAGACAGACCGCCGCCTGAATACCAAAGCTGGAAGAAAGCACGAATTCGCCCGGCAAATGCTCCAGCGCCCAGGCGACTCGTTCCTGCGCCGAAAAGTGTTCCAACTGACCATTGACTACCGCCAGTGCCAGCGCCTGCCCTGATTTTGGCAAGGCATTCAGCGCTACCAGATCGAGTTCAGCCATGTTGCTTGCCTCCTGATACTGCTCATTAATCCCCTCACCCCGGCCCTCTCCCCAAAGGAGAGGGAGTAAGGCCGTGCACTTGATGAGTTCCTGATCCCTATTGAACCAGCGAGCTCAAACAGTTCCCTCTTACTCTCGGTGAGGGCGAATATAGACACCCGACTCGAATGTCGCGTTTTTTAATCCCAGAAGTCCCGGGCTGAATCCACTACCGGCCGAACAATCCCGGCGCGGATCGTGAAATCGCCAAAACCTTCGCCCGCATTACGCTCTTGCGCCCAGCGGCCTACTAGTCGATCAATTTCCTGCAGAATGTCGACTTCATTAATATTCTCACGGTACATGCGTGGAATACGCGTGCCTTCGCGGTTGCCGCCCAGATGCAGGTTGTAGCGGCCAATCGCTTTGCCCACCAGGCCGATCTCCGCCAGCAGTGCACGGCCACAGCCGTTCGGGCAACCGGTGATACGCAACACGATGTGCTCATCACCCACGCCGTGCTGCTGCATGATGCCTTCCACCTTGGTAACAAACTCGGGTAGGAAGCGTTCGGCCTCGGCCATCGCCAACGGGCAAGTAGGATAAGACACGCAGGCCATCGAGTTTTTGCGCTGCTCGCTGACCGCGTCGTCAATCAGTCCATGCTTGCGCGCCAGCGCTTCGATCTTCGCCTTCTCACTCTCTGCGACACCAGCCACAATCAGGTTTTGGTTGGCCGTCAGGCGGAAATCGCCCTTGTGAACCTTGGCGATCTCGGCCATGCCAGTTTTCAGCGGGCGCCCCGGATAGTCCAGCAGGCGGCCATTCTCAATAAACAGCGTTAAGTGCCACTGGTTATCAATGCCTTTTACCCAGCCGATACGATCGCCACGGCCGGTAAATTCATACGGACGCACCGGTTCGAAGGTAATACCCGCGCGTTTTTCTACTTCGGCGCGGAAGGTGTCCACACCAACACGTTCCAGCGTGTATTTGGTTTTAGCATTTTTACGATCGGTACGGTTGCCCCAATCGCGCTGGGTGGTGACCACCGCTTCAGCCACCGCCAACGTGTGCTCTAGCGGGATATAACCGAATTCACTCGCCTTGCGTGCATAGGTTTTCTTATTACCGTGCTCGATCGACAGACCACCGCCCACCAACAGGTTAAAGCCCACCAGTTTGCCGTTTTTGGCGATCGCCACAAAGTTCATATCATTAGCGTGCAGATCGACATCGTTTTGCGGCGGGATCACGACCGTAGTTTTAAACTTGCGCGGCAGATAGGTGGCCCCGAGGATCGGCTCTTCATCGGTAGTCGCGACTTTCTCTTGATCCAGCCACACTTCGGCATAGGCACGGGTACGTGGCAGCAGGTGTTCAGAAATTTTCTTCGCCCACTCGTAGGCTTGCTGATGCAGTTCAGACTCTACCGGGTTCGACGTACAGAGCACGTTGCGGTTGACGTCATTGGCGGTTGCCAACGCGTCCAGCCCCAGGCGGTTCAACAACTGATGCACCGGCTTAACATTGCCTTTCAGGATGCCGTGAAACTGGAACGTCTGGCGGTTGGTAATACGGATGCTGCCGTACAGGGTGCTTTCCTGCGCAAATTTATCGATACCCAACCACTGCTGCGGAGTGATAATCCCCCCCGGCAGGCGGCAGCGCAGCATCATAGCGTGGCGCGGCTCCAGCTTTTGCTCGGCACGTTCGGCGCGAATATCACGGTCATCCTGCTGGTACATGCCGTGGAAACGGATCAGCAGGAAGTTGTCGCCGTTGAAGCCGCCGGTCAAGCCGTCTTTTAAATCTTCCGCAATGGTGCCGCGCAGGAAGTTACTCTCTTTCTTCAAGCGTTCGGCATCGGCCAGTTTGCCTTCCACAACCAGAGGCCCAGGGTGTTTATCACTCATCAGTACACATCCCGCTGATAACGGCGCTCAAGGCGCAGCTCACTTAAAAATTCATCTGCCTGCTCGGTATCCATGCCACCGTGCTCGGCCACCAGTGCTAATAATGTATTTTCAACGTCTTTCGCCATACGGTTAGCATCGCCACAGACATAAATGTGTGCGCCTTGCTGGATCCAGCGCCAGACTTCTGCCCCCTGCTCACGCAGTTTGTCCTGCACGTAGACTTTATGCTGCTGATCGCGCGACCAGGCCAGATCGATACGGGTCAATAATCCGTCTTTCACATAGCGTTGCCATTCAACCTGATACAGGAAATCTTCGGTAAAGTGCGGGTTGCCGAAGAACAGCCAGTTTTTCCCCGCTGCGCCATCGGCTTCACGCTGCTGCATAAAGGCACGGAACGGCGCAATACCGGTGCCGGGGCCGATCATGATCACCGGCGTTTCTGGATTAGCGGGCAGACGGAAGTTGTCGTTATGTTCGATAAACACCCGCAGATCGCCCTCTTCTTCCAGGCGATCCGCCAGGAAACTGGAGGCACCGCCCGCACGGGCACGGCCGTCGATGTCGTAGCGCACCACGCCGACGGTGATATGTACTTCGTTTTCATTCTCCGCCTGTGAGGAGGCGATTGAATACAAACGCGGCGTCAACGGGCGCAGCAGGCCAAGCAACTGCTCGGCGTTCAAATCCGCAGGTGCCTGACGCACCATATCAACAATCGGCGTATTGTGCGCGTAGTGCTGCAGCTTGGCTTTATCGGCCAGCAGGGCGATCAGTTTTTCATCACGCGACAGTGCGACATATTTCTCTACGATCGGCGTGGTGTTCTGCGTCAGTTCGAAGTGAGTGCGCAAAGCCTCGCGCAGCGGCAAAGTTTTACCTTCGACCTCAACCGGTTCGTCGCCTTTCAGCCACAGCAACTGCACCAATTCGCTCACCAATTCCGGATCGTTATCGAACCAGACGCCCAGCGCATCTCCCGGTTGGTAACGCAAACCGGAATCCCCTAGGTCAATTTCGATATGGCGCACATCTTTATCTGAACCACGGCCGGTAATCTTTTGCTTCACCGCCAGTTGCGCGGTCAACGGCTGTTCTTTGCTGTAAGGACTGCTGTCGAGCTGATCGACGGCACCGCTCGCCAATACGCTCGGCGCGCTGCTTTCTGCGGGCGCACGCCCCTTCAGCACTTCAACTACCTGCTTGCGCCATGCGCTTGCCAGTTCCTGGTATTCCACATCGGCATCGATGCGTTCAACCAAACGCTCTGCGCCCAACTCGGCCAGCTTGGCGTCAAAATCTTTACCGGACTGGCAGAAGTTCTCGTAAGAGGTGTCACCTAAACCGAATACGGCAAAGGCGGTGTCGGTGAGCTTTGGCGCTTTTTTCGAATGCAGGAATTTATGCAGCGCGACCGCTTCTTCCGCCGGTTCGCCTTCCCCTTGGGTAGAAGCCACCACCACCAGCAGGCGCTCCTGAGCGATTTGCTTGAACTTATAGTCGCCAGCATTCACTAAGGTGACGCTCAGTTTGGCCGCCAGTAGATCGTCACGCAGCTGTTCCGCCAGCCGGCGCGCATTGCCGGTCTGGGAAGCAGAAATCACGGTAATGCTGGCCGCAGCGGCAGCAGGCACAGCTGGCGCATTGGCGACAGCTCCCGGTTGCTGATTAACCATTCCCCAGAAGTAACCGGACAGCCACGCCAGTTGTGTTGGTGAATACTCACCAATTGCGGCCTGAAGGCGCGCCAACTGTTCGGGTGTCAGCGGGAGCAAAGATGTTGGAGGTGCCTGAGTCGTCATCGCAGTACGGATATCCTATGCTTAGCCAATGTTGGTCGCTGTTTGCATGCCTGAAAAGATCAAGAGAGTTTGTAAGGTTACCGAGCGCAATTGCAACGATTAAATAAGGGATAGCAATAATTAATAACCAAAATGACTAAGCTGTTTTTCTGGTAAGGGATAGCGGTTAAAGCGTTAAGAGCGGTTTTTTATCCACATGAAAGTAAAACACTTTTTCCGGTCATTATGGAATGAATCGCATTTATGGTTGACGACCTCATCCGATAAGCAACACACAGACCAAACAAAAAAAGTGTTAAGCCCAAGCTGCTGAGCTGCGGTAGTTGGAATACTAAAGGTATGGAAGGGTATAAATGGTAAGCAAAGCCACTTTTCGC
>JBAQHZ010000176.1:0-5089 GCA_049288585.1 Chania sp. | reverse complement strand
TTGTGATCTTCAACTCAAAATGGGAACGTTCCCATTTCATAAAAACCTACGAATGACTAAGCTTTCTTTATCCCCACCTCTGCGCCTAAAAAAGGGTTTCATCATGAGTAAAGTTCAGCAGCAGGATATTGACCGTCTGATTGTGCTGGCGGGCGGCCGCGAGAATATCGCCACCGTCAGCCACTGTATTACCCGCTTGCGTTTCGTGCTTAACGATCCCGCCAAGGCCGACCCCAAAGCGATCGAAGAGCTGCGGATGGTCAAAGGTTGCTTTACCAACGCCGGGCAGTTCCAGGTGGTGATTGGCCCGGAAGTGGGCGATTACTATCAGGCGTTGATCGCCACCACCGGCAACAACGAAGCCAACAAAGAGCAGGCCAAACTGGCCGCACGCCAGAACATGACCTGGTCCGAGCGCGCCATCTCGCACTTCGCTGAAATCTTCTTCCCGCTGCTGCCTGCGTTGATCAGCGGTGGTCTGATCCTCGGTTTCCGCAACGTGATCGGCGATATCCCGATGTCTGGCGGCCAAACGCTGGCCCAGATGCACCCGGCCTGGAAAACCATTTACGATTTCCTGTGGCTGCTCGGTGAAGCCATCTTTATGTTCCTGCCTGTCGCCATTTGCTGGTCAACGGTGAAAAAGATGGGCGGTACGCCGGTGCTCGGCATCGTGATGGGGATTACCTTAGTTTCACCACAGTTGATGAACTCCTACCTGCTCGGCCAGCAGGTGCCGGAAGTGTGGAACTTCGGCTGGTTCGCCATTCAGAAAGTGGGTTATCAGGCGCAGGTGATCCCGTCGATCCTCGCGGGCTTAACGCTGGGCTGGATCGAAACCCGCTTGAAAAAGATCGTGCCGGATTATCTGTATCTGGTGGTGGTACCGGTGGTTTCTCTGCTGCTGGCGGTGTTCCTGGCGCATACGCTGATCGGCCCGTTTGGCCGCATGATCGGCGACGGCGTAGCCTGGGCGGTGAAAGCGGTGATGACCGGCAGCTTTGCGCCGATCGGCGCTGCGCTGTTTGGCTTCCTGTATGCGCCGCTGGTGATTACCGGTGTGCATCAGACCACGCTGGCGATCGACATGCAGATGATCCAAAGCATGGGCGGCACGCCGGTCTGGCCGCTGATTGCGCTTTCTAACATCGCGCAGGCTTCGGCGGTGCTCGGCATCATCATTATCAGCCGCAAGGCCAACGAGCGTGAAATTTCAGTACCAGCGGCGATTTCTGCCTACCTCGGCGTTACCGAACCGGCGATGTACGGCATCAACCTCAAATACCGTTTCCCAATGCTGTGCGCGATGATCGGTTCAGCCATCGCGGGCCTGATTTGCGGCTTGACCGGCGTGATGGCCAACGGTATCGGCGTCGGCGGTTTGCCGGGCATTCTCTCCATTAAACCGCAGTTCTGGGCAATCTATTCTCTGGCGATTCTGGTTGCCGTGCTGGTCCCGTTGTTGTTGACCATCATGGTGTACAAACGCAAGGCCAGCCGCGGCGAATTGCCGGTCTGAATCAATAAGGGGCCTGCCTGCGGGTGGGCCTATGGCAATACATAAAGAGGCTAAGGTTCCGATGAGCAATCCTATCCCCTGGTGGCAAAACGGTGTCATCTATCAAATCTACCCGAAGAGCTTCCAAGACAGCACCGGTAACGGCTATGGCGATCTCGCGGGGGTTATCCAGCGGCTGGACTATTTACAGGAACTAGGGATCGACGCCATCTGGCTGACGCCGGTTTATGTCTCACCGCAGGTGGATAACGGCTACGACGTGGCCGACTACTGTGCCATCGATCCGGCCTATGGCACCCTGGCGGACTTCGAGCAGTTGGTGGCGCAGGCCCACCAGCGCGGCATCCGCATCGTGATGGATATGGTGTTCAACCATACCTCCA
Organism: Chania sp.; assembly: GCA_049288585.1. Taxonomy (GTDB): domain Bacteria; phylum Pseudomonadota; class Gammaproteobacteria; order Enterobacterales; family Enterobacteriaceae; genus Chania. The sequence goes on along the minus strand of JBAQHZ010000176.1, from coordinate 3,187 downwards.
CCGAGCACCCGTGGTTTAAGGCGGCACAGGATCGTAACAGCCCGCTGCGCCAGTTCTATATCTGGCGCGACGGCGAAGCGGATACTCCGCCTAATAACTGGCGTTCCAAGTTCAGCGGCAACGCCTGGCAATGGCATGCGGCAAGCGGCCAGTATTACCTGCACCTGTTCGCCACCGAGCAGGCCGACCTCAATTGGGAGCACCCGCCGGTGCGCGAAGAGTTAAAGAAAGTGTGCCAGTTCTGGGCGGATAAGGGCGTCGACGGGTTGCGCCTCGACGTGATCAATCTGGTGTCCAAACAACAGGATTTCCCTTACGACACCCAAGGCGATGGCCGCCGTTTTTACACCGATGGCCCGCGCATCCACGAGTTCTTGCAGGAAATGAGCCGTGAAGTGTTTCAGCCGCGCGGCCTGATGACCGTGGGCGAAATGTCTTCAACTTCGCTGGAACACTGCCAGCAGTACGCGGCACACAGCGGCGCGGAGCTGTCGATGACCTTCAACTTCCATCACCTGAAGGTGGACTACGCTGACGGGCAAAAGTGGACGCTGGCAGCGCCCAATTACATCGAGCTGAAGCAGATTTTCCGCCACTGGCAGCAAGGCATGCACAACCGCGCCTGGAACGCGCTGTTCTGGTGTAACCACGATCAGCCGCGCATCGTGTCCCGCTTTGGCGACGAAGGTGAGCTGCGCGTCACCGCCGCCAAGATGCTGGCGATGCTGCTGCACGGTATGCAGGGCACGCCGTATATTTATCAGGGCGAAGAGATCGGCATGACCAATCCTGGTTTTAACCATATCGATCAATATCGTGATGTGGAAAGCCTGAATATGTACGCCGAGCTGAGCGCACAGGGCAGCAGCGACGCCGAACTGCTGGCGATCCTGGCCAGTAAATCGCGCGACAACAGCCGCACGCCGATGCAGTGGAATGCCAGCACCCACGCCGGGTTTACCTGCGGCACGCCGTGGATCGCCTGCGCAGAGAATTACCCGCAGATTAATGCGGACGCGGCGCTGGCGGATCGGGATTCGGTATTTTATGCCTATCGCCATCTGATCGCCCTGCGCAAACAGTATCCACTGCTGACGCACGGTGATTATCAGGATCTGGCCCCGGATCACCCGGCATTATGGTGCTATCAGCGCCGTTGGAACGGCCAGCGGCTGCTGGTCGTCGCCAACCTGAGCCGCGAACCTTTGGCGTGGAACGCCGCAGGCGTTGAGCTGGCCGATGTGTGGCAACCTTTGATGAGCAACTACACAGATGCGGCGGAACAACCGCAGGCCATGACGCTGCGGCCGTTTGAGGCGGTATATTGGCTGGTGAAAAGGTAGTTTTGAAAGATTGGCAGAGCCTGCTTGCGGCTCTGCCAATCTCTGTTTCAGAGAATTGCGCCACCTATGACGGTTATCTTCACAACGGCTTTACCCCCCTCCGAATCTCGTGCAGGCAGCTTAGAAAAGCACATCACCGTACCACGGATGGAACACAGCGTTCGCTGCCGTACAGGCAGTTCAAAACTGATGTGATCTTCAAAAAGTTAGATTTATTTAACGAACCTTGCTGGTTTTATAATTTTAAAGCATGGTGATTTTTTCTATGGGGAGGATGCTATGCCTTCTGCGCCCATGCGAATACAACAACTTCGTGTGGGAAGCACATTTTCCAAGATTGGCGTTTAGAACGGGTATTTCATGAGTGGCAGAAGGGATAATTCACAAGTATCTCTAATGTAGAGAATGGTTGATAAGCCCAAATACATTGGTTAGTGAAGTTAATTGCTATTCAGCTTGATTATAAATAATAACCAAGAAAAATCGGTACTATTAGTTTGGCGTTGTAAAGTTGGTGACGATAAAAATAGTTTAACCTATACATCTCATAATATAAATAAATCTAAATTATAGATTTATCATATTGAAAATGCGGGTAACTAGTTGAATTTTATGCGTCACCAATAAAACAAGCACTAGTGCTTGTTCTTACTTAGCAGTTGGACCACAGCCGCCAATGATTTTAGAGATAGAAATTGCAGGGTGCAGCAGGTAATCGTAGCTGCAATCTTTAGTTTTGTTCTCAATACGCCCAGTACAAGCAGTCAGAGTAGACAGTGCAGCAGCAATAAGTACCAATTTAGCAAATTTGTTCATTTTTTATTTTCCTGTATTTAATAAAAATCCAAGCGGCATGTTACACAGTGTATTTATTTGAAACAACATTTTTTATTTGTTTTATTCATCATTATAAACTACCACTCCTGCTGATTAAGCTTGATGAGACATTCAAAAAAATCGAATGACATATTTTGTTTTTATATATCTCACTAAGATCAATAGGTGGAGGAATAATTATTTTGTATGTGTTTTGTTAAAAGCAAACAATTAACTAAGTAGTAATGTTTTTATGATTGGCTAAAAATAAAAGACGATGACCTGTGTTTCTTGGTTTGGTTGGGTTGTTGAACCTAAAAATCATATTTATTCAGACTTTAAGCCTTTTGCGGGTTTTTTGTCAGAATTTAGGAGGGTGAAAATAATAACATTCAAAATAGTCGTTCATTTGTTAACTCTTTGTGGTTATTTTCCCGTGATCATCTCGGTTTTCAAGCCTTGTCCACCGTGTTTCTGTTAGTAAAAAAAGCGCGCTTGCACCGTCGAGTGGCCGCAGCGGAGAGCGCGAATTGCCAAGAGTCAATCTTGAACCCTTGGTTTGTGCGTTAGTTGGCCACGGTGGCTAGCCACAACACGCTTATGGTTGCAGTAGCGATCCTGCCCTTTGATGTGCCGATCTTTCTTGTGGATTTGCGAGGTCTGCGAAAAGCCCGCCTGCTGCTTATGTACCGATTGAGTAACGATAATCCCCGGATCGTTTTCGTTCAGTTCCAGCAGCGGCGAGCACTCTTTCATCATCGGGATGAACTGTTCGTAACCCACCCAGGCGGAATCAAACAGGATGTAGTCACACAGGTATGCAACTTGAAGTATGACAGGTATATACCCTTCATACTTCAAGTTGCTTGGGTGTTGGCTGCACTCTTTCACCCTGGTCACATAGTTGGCTATGCTCCCAGGGATTATGAGCCTCATAAATGAGTCTCACCCTGCGGGTCAGCGCAAGCGCTGTTCAAGTCGGCCTCTGACCGACTTGTCATTCGTTTGCCGCCTACAAGCAACTCGAA
>JBAQHZ010000175.1:0-5355 GCA_049288585.1 Chania sp. | reverse complement strand
ACAGAGCGCAGCCAACACCCAAGCAAATTGAAGTATGAAGGGTATAGTCACTAAAATATTAGCCGGGCAATTAGCCCGGCTAATAAAAAACTTATGGTACGTCGTAACCCAAGGCGGCTTTGCGGATACGGAACCACTGCTGGCGGCTCATTTCCAACTCGCATGCCTTAATGGCTGAACGCACGCGCTCGATTTTGCCAGAACCGATAATCGGCAGTGGCGCAGAGGGTAAGCGCATGATCCAGGCATAGACCACTTGTTCAATGGTTTCAGCGCCAATTTCCTGCGCCACGGATTGCAGTTCATCACGCAGCGGCTGGAATTCTGCATCGCTGAACAGGCGGCCACCGCCCAGGCAAGACCAGGCCATCGGCTTGATGCGCAGTTGCTGGCTCTGATCCAACGTTCCATCCAGGATCGCCGGTTGATGAATAGGTGAGATTTCCACCTGATTAGTCACCAGCGAGAACGGCAGGCGCGACTGCAACAGAGTAAACTGGGCAGGAGTAAAGTTGGAAACACCGAAATGGCGCACCTTCCCCGCTTTATGCAGTGCGACAAAGGCTTCAGCCACCTCGTCAGCGTCCATCAACGGATCGGGGCGATGGATCAACAACAAGTCCAGATAATCGGTATGCAGGTGGGTTAACGACTGCTCGGCACTCTGGACAATATGCTCGCGGTCGGTAATGTAATGGCCTATCGGGTTACCCGGCTTGGCGGTGGTCGCGATACCGCACTTTGAAACCAGTTCCATCCCTTGGCGTACCGAAGGTTTCAGCTTAATCGCCTCACCAAAAGCTTGCTCGCAAGCATAACCGCCGTAAATATCAGCATGATCGGCCGTCGTCACGCCCAATTCAATATGCTGCTCAATAAACGTCAGCAGTTGCTGAGGAGACATCTCCCATTCCATTAGACGCCAATAGCCACAGATCATCTGTGAGAATTCAGGCCCTTGCGGTGCAAGCTTGATGCGATTCACCATCTTTTAAACTCCATAAAATTATTCCGCGCCAGCATACACAAGCGCCCAGAGGGTAGGAAGCCATAAAACGGCATTAACGTGCGTCAGATCGGGAAATAGCTAAAAAAGCGAAGGCTGTTCCGGCGGAATTTCATCAGAGGGTTTACTGACGCGCTGCATACGCAGATAACGTTGACGGCATAAGCGCAAAACATCACGTTTTTGCGCATCGTTCATTTGCATCCAGCCAAAACGTTCCTCGCGGCTGCGCAGGCAGCCACGGCAGAAACCGCGCTCATCCGTCTGGCAAATACCACGGCACGGACTGGGGATGTCAAAAAACTCAAGTTGCTGCGCCACACGACCTCCTGCGTTTAGGCAGTGTTCCACACGGCCTTACCTAATTGAAGACGTCATCAGCGCCGATGGCAAGTGGCTTTTCACCATGGCGACGAAAATAATCACGCAGGTAATGCAAGGCCTGACGGGTTTTCTCCGGCAGCACGCGCTCCAACGTCAAGGCATGCAGGCGGAATGGTACTGGCCGCCACTCAGGTAACAGGGCAATTAATTCCCCTCGGCGCAGCTCATCACCGATTTCGTAGAGCGGCTGACCGGAAATCCCTAATCCGATGCGGGTAAAAGCGCGCATCACATTCATGCTGCCGCTGACAATCTGCCCGGCGGCCAGCCGCAGCTTGAAATTTTCACCAGACTGATGATGCAAATCGAGCTGAAAACCCTGGCTACTGCCGGTGATCCAGCGGTGCTGAACCAGATCCTGCGGCGTTTCGGGTACGCCATGCTGGCTAAGGTAGCGAGGTGCGGCGCACAGAACCATCGGCCATTCACTCAGATGATGCGCAATCAAACTGGTGTCTGCCAGTTGCAGGTTCACCCGCAGCGAAATGTCTACGCGTTGCTCAATCATATCCACCACCTGATCGTCTGCCAGAATACGCAGCGTCAGTTTAGGATGCGCCAGCAACAGCGGTGCCAGCGCTTCTGCCAACGGCCCGCCGCCAATACCGACGGTAGTGGCAATACGGAGTTCCCCCACTAGCGTATCCCGTAACTCCGCAAGCCGCTGCTCAGCACGCTGCGCCTCCTGCAACATGGCTTCACAACCTGGATAGAAGGCCGCTCCAGACTCCGTCAGTGCCAGACGGCGCGTTGAACGGTGCAGTAACGGTACGCCAAGCGCCTTTTCCAGCGAACGTATGTGCTGGCTGATGGCCGAAGGCGTCATCCCCAACCTGCGAGCCGCTCCAGCAAAAGAACCCTCTGCCACCACGGTGGCAAATACCGCCATTCGATTAAGCTTATCCATTATTATGAAGTTTTACTTAATAAACAAAGCACAAATATGACACTAATCAGCTCTATTGTTAAGTACTATAGTATGTCCAACGCGCCGGATGCGAATGGTTCGGCAAACACACAGAGTCGTATGGATAGGAGATAACGAATGAAAGTCGTCATTATTGGAGCAACCGGTTTTGTTGGCCGTCGCGTGGTGGATGAAGCTTTGGCTCGTGGCTTACAGGTTACGGCTATCGCCCGCCAGAACAAGAATCTGCCTGACCATGCTAATCTGGCCGTCGCACTGGGCGATGTGGCCAACACCGAATGGCTGGCAAAACAATTAACCGGTCAGGATGCCGCGATCAGCGCCTACAATCCCGGTTGGGCAGAAGATAATCTGTATGAGAAAACGGCCAAAGGTGCGCAGCAGATCCTGGATGCGGTGAAAAAAGCCGGGGTGAAACGCCTGCTGTTTGTTGGCGGTGCGGGTAGCCTGGAAGTGGCCCCGGGTGTTGAGCTGGTTGATACCCCGCAATTCCCGGAAAACATCCGCCCAGGCGCTCAGGCTGTGCGCGATTTGCGCAATAAGTTGAAAAACGAAACCCAACTGGATTGGACCTATCTCTCCCCTGCCGCCTTACTGGAACCGGGCAAACGCACCGGGCAATTCCGCCTGGGAACCACCCAATTGCTGATGAACGGCCAGGCTCCAGCCAATATTTCGGTAGAAGACTTGGCCGTAGCCATCCTCGACGAGATCGAAAAACCGCAGTTCATCCAGGCACAGTTTACCGCAGCCTATTGATTAGCGAGCGGCTGCTGCTCAGCAGCCGCTTCTGCCAAGCCATTGCAGCCCTGTAGCGCTCTGCTTCTCTAAGGTTATCTTAAGTTTCATTTGGTAGATTTCAGCGCATTACACAATCGCAGGATTCAGATTTGGCAATGCAGTTACGTCGATTACTACAGTGCAACAGCTTGGGGTTTATCCTTTCCAGCGCACTATTTTTTACCCTATTCCATAACGCCTTATTTCTCTATACCGCCTGGTCGTATATCAACTTCGATAGCATCCATAGCGTCATTTTCGCTGCCACTATGCCAGTGGTGATTTTTTGTGCGCTCAACATAATTTTTAGCGTGCTGACAATACCGCTCCTGCGCAAACCACTGATTATCCTTCTGCTGCTCAGCAGTGCGGCTACCAATTACTTTATGTTCAGTTACGGTACCGTGATCGACGCTAATATGATGCAGAGCGCCTTTGAGACCAACTCTCAGGAAGCCGCCGCTTTGTTGACGCCACGTATGGGGCTGTGGGTACTGCTGCTGGGTATTCTTCCTTCGGCGGTGGTTTGTTGGGTGCAAATCCATAAGACCCGCCCCTGGTGGTACATGCTTGGCTTGCGTGCTGCAAACGTCATGCTTTCTGTGGTAGTGATCTTGCTGGTCGCTGCTTTGTTTTACAAAGATTATGCCTCGCTGATCCGCAACAATAAGAGCGTGGTGAAAATGCTCACGCCTTCCAACTTTGTTGCTGGCACGATCAAATTTGCCGAGCATCGCTATTTCAGCCGCAGTCTGCCGCTAGTCAAGATTGGCGAGGATGCCCAGCTAGGCCCGACCATCCTTAGCCAGGAGAAAAAGACGCTGGTGATCTTGGTGGTGGGCGAAACCGCGCGGGCGGAAAACTTCTCGCTTGGTGGTTACCTACGCGAAACCAATCCGCGCCTGAAGCAGGACAACGTGGTGTATTTCAGGAATGCCAGCTCTTGCGGTACCGAAACGGCAATCTCCGTCCCTTGTATGTTCTCCAATATGCCGCGCAGCGATTACGATGCCAAATTAGCCGCTCATCAAGAAGGCCTTATGGATGTTCTGGCTCACGCCGGAGCCAACATGCTGTGGCGTGACAATGATGGCGGCTGCAAAGGTGCCTGCGACCGTATCCCGCATATCGACATGACCAAATTGCAGTTACCGCAGTACTGTGAGGGGGATGTCTGTATGGACAATGTGCTGCTGCACCAACTGGACGACTACATCAACGGTCTGAAAGGCAACGGCGTTATCGTGCTGCACCAGATGGGCAGCCATGGGCCAGCGTATTATCGCCGCAGCACGCCTGAATTCCGCCAATTTACACCGACCTGCGACAGCAACCAGATCCAGGACTGTACGCACGCGCAATTGGTGAACACCTACGACAATTCGTTGCTGTACACCGACGCTATGCTGGATAACACCATCAAGCTGTTGCAGCAATACGGTGACAAATTCAATACGGCAATGATTTATCTTTCCGACCATGGCGAATCGCTGGGGGAAAACGGTATTTACCTGCACGGCACGCCTTATCTCTTTGCGCCTTCTCAGCAAACCCACGTGCCGTTCCTGATGTGGATATCGGCAGAGTATGAACGCAATTTTGCTATCGACCGTCAATGCCTGAATAGCCTGGCTGAAAACGATGAGGTTTCGCAGGACAACCTGTTCCACACCCTGTTGGGTATGCTCAACGTGCAGACACATGAATATCAGCCCCATCAGGATATTCTGCAAAATTGCCGCAGGCACGCCCAAGGCAAGGCTTAACTTTTACGCTCTCTTAAGGCACAATAAATGCAAACTCAAGCCGGTATCACTCACCGGCTTTTTATTTTTCTTGACCTAGACCAGTTGGTCTATTACGCTCAATATCATTATGACAAAACCTGTGCATTGCAACGTGGATACACGTGAACATCTGCTCGTTACTGGCGAAACCCTCAGCATGCGCCTTGGCTTTGCCGGTATGGGCCTGAGCCAATTGCTCGCGACGGCTGGCGTGCCTAAAGGCTCGTTTTACCACTATTTTCGCTCGAAGGAAGCTTTTGGCGCAGCGATGCTGCAACGCTATTTTGAACACTATGATGCTGATATGCAGACGTTGTTTGGCGATGTCAAACGCGATGCGCGCCATCAGTTATTAAGTTATTACGCACAAGCCATCAGCCATCACTGCCTCAGCGAATGCCATAACGCCTGCTTGGCGGTGAAACTTTCTGCCGAGGTCAGCGATCTGTCGGAACCGATGCGTCATGCGC
>JBAQHZ010000174.1:0-11192 GCA_049288585.1 Chania sp. | reverse complement strand
CATAATTCCCAGTCACTTACTTAAGTAAGTGACTGGGAATTATGAGCCTCATTGTTGAGGCTCACCCTGCGGGCCAGCGCAAGCGCTGTTAAAATCGGTCTTTGACCGATTTGTCGCTGCGTCGCCGCCTTCCTGCAACTCGAATTATTGAGGGTAAATCTTTTATTAGTTCAGTGCTTTGTCGTTAGGCTCTTTGAACAGTTGCTTCATGTCGTCAGACAGTTCGAAGTTCATGTTGAGATTTTTTGGTGGGATCGGTTGTTTGAACCAGACATCAAAGCGTTTGGCGGCTTCACCCGAGGTCTGTGCCTGAGCGATGGTGTCGTCGACCAGTTTTTTGAATTCTGCATCGTCTTTACGCATCATGCAGCCATAGGCTTCTTTGGATTGTGGAGTGCCCACGATTTCCCACTGATCGGGTTTTTTGGCCTTCGCACGTTCACCCGCCAGCAGAGCATCATCCATCATAAAGGCCACTGCGCGGCTGCTTTCCAGAGTACGGAAAGAGTCACCATGGTCTTTGGCGCTGATGATGCGCATTTTCATCTGGTCTTTGTCGTTCAGTTTGTTGAGCAGCACTTCAGAAGTGGTGCCCGAGGTCACGACGACCGGTTTACCCGCCAGATCTTTGAACTCTTTGATATCGGAACCTTTCTTCACCAGCAGGCGGGTGCCTACGACGAAGATGGTATTGGAGAACGCGGCCTGCTGCTGACGCTCAAGGTTGTTGGTGGTGGAACCACATTCAAAGTCGAAGGTGCCATTTTGCAGCAGCGGAATACGGTTTTGCGAGGTGACCGGCAGCATTTTCACCTGTAGGTTCGGGGCATCCAATTTTTTCTTAACTGCATCAATGATCAGGTTGGAGTAATCCTGGGAATAGCCCACAACTTTTTGCTGGTTATCGTAGTAGGAGAACGGAACTGAGGATTCACGGTGGCCAACAACAATCACACCGTTGTCTTTGATTTTCTTCAGCGTACCGGTCAGTTCTTCCGCATGGGCTACGCTACAAGACATACCGATAAGCAGTAGCGATAACGCCAATTTGCGCATTTGCATGGTCCAACTCCTCTGATGTTGTGATTGCCCGAGCTCAAGGAGCAACGGGGAAAACGGCTATTAACGACTTGTGTTATAGAGACTCTTAGACGGATTACCGATAGAAAATAGCCGATTGTGAACAGTATGAAACTAAGTTGTTTCATTTTTTGCGACATCACGCGCACCAAATGGATGCAATAAACCGCCTGTGCACTGTGAAGGTGCACATTATGCTCTGGCGTTGTGCATCAAGTGCCGCACGATATCGGTAAAAACCAATCAGAACCTGTTACCTAGGAATTAAAGCAAGGTGCGTGCCAGAAGAGGTGGGAGAAATGAAGCAGGGCGCATTAGCGCCCTGAGGTTGATGACAAAGTGGCTTTTTGACCCGAGATACTCGGGCCTAGCGCACCGAGGGGCGCTCCGGCGGTTCATACCGCTACGACCCCTTCGGCACGCTCTCCCTAATAACCGGATTTGCCAGCAGTCTGAGGGCGCATTAGCGCCCTGAAAAGTCATTACTTACGACGTAACCCAGCGATCAGTGCAATGCCACCCAGTAGCACGGTGATGATCCAAACCGGCGCGGAGCCGAAGCGGGCATACGGCGTGACGCCAGTGGTAGGGGTCACTTCCACTGCCAGCACTTTGCGAGTGAACTGCGGGATCGACGCTTGCACTTCGCCCAGCGGGCCAACCACTGCGGTAATACCATTATTGGTGCTGCGCAGCAGAGGACGGCCCAATTCCAGTGCACGCATGCGCGCCATCTGGAAATGCTGCCACGGGCCAATAGAGTGGCCGAACCAGGCATCGTTGGAGACGGTTAGCAGGAAGTTGGTATCTGGCCGGAAGTTGTCACGCACCTGCTGGCCAAGCACGATTTCATAGCAGATAGCCGCCGTCAGGTTGAAGCCGCGCACGCTCAACTGCGGCTGTACGTAATCGCCACGGCTGAAAGAGGACATTGGCAAATCGAACAAGGGGGCTAGCGGGCGTAGCAGCGTTTCTAATGGCACGAATTCGCCGAACGGCACCAGGTGATGCTTGTTGTAGCGATTGGCCGCCGGGTAATTGTACGGGGTTTCTTCACCCAGAACGATCACGCTGTTGAAGAACTGTGTGCCTTGCGGGGTGGCGCGAGCATCGACGATCCCGGTAATCAGGCTGCTGTTTTTGGCGCGCATCAGGTCATCCATCATGGTGAGAAAACCGTTCTGGTTGCTCTCCACGTCTGGAATAGCAGATTCCGGCCAGATGATGATTGGCGCTTTGCCCATAAATGGACGGCTTTCATCCAGATAGGTTTGCAGCGTACTGACCAGCACCTTGGGATCCCACTTCATCGATTGTGCGATGTTGCCCTGCACCATAGCGATGTTTACCGCTTTTTCCGGCAGTGGAGTAAACCAGTGTAGCTGGCGCAGTGGCCAAGGCAGCAACAGCATGGCGATGGCAATCACCGCCGGAGCGATACGGCGTTGAGCCACGGCAAACACCAGCAGGCCGCTAAGAGACATCAGAATAAAGGTGATGGCATCTACGCCCAACAGTGGCGCAATGCCTTTCAGCGGGCCGTCGATCTGGCTGTAACCAAATTGCAGCCAAGGGAAGCCGGTGAGCACCAAGCCGCGCAGGAACTCCGTCAGTTGCCACAGGGCCGGTGCGGCAATCGCCAGCCGCCACCAGGTGGTGCGTGGCCAGATGCGCGTCAGCAACCCGGCAAACAGCCCGGTATACAGCGAAAGATAGGCCGCCAGCAGCGCAACCAGGAAAATATTGATGGCAAACGGCATACCGCCGAAATCGGCAATGCTGACGTAAACCCAGTTCACCCCGCTGCCAAATAACCCTAATCCCCAGCAGAAGCCGAGCAGTGCGGATTGGCGGGTGGTGCGGTTGAGGGTAACGGCCAGCAGGCCAAACAGCGAGATAATGGCTGCGGGCCAAAAATCGTAAGGGGAGAATGCCAGCGTGCCGCAGGCGCCTGACAATAGCGCCAGCAGGGCGCGAACCCGCTGGCGTTCAATTAAATAGGCTTTAGCCATGTGTGATTTATTCTTCCAGTTTCGGTTGCGGAGAATCGTCCGGAATTTTGACATGAACTTGGATGATGCGTCGACTGTCAGCCATCGCCACTTTAAACAGGTAACCTTCAATTTCAATGGTTTCCCCGCGCGCAGGCAGGTGGCCGAACGCTTGCATCACTAAGCCGCCGATGGTGTCGACTTCGTCATCGCTGAAGTGGGTGCCGAAAACCTCGTTGAAGTCTTCGATCGGTGCCAGCGCACGCACGGTAAACATGTGGCGGCTGAGCTGGCGCACATCCAGATCGTCTTCATCGTCATATTCGTCTTCAATTTCGCCGACAATCAGTTCCAGAATATCTTCAATGGTCACCAGGCCGGATACGCCGCCGAATTCATCAATGACGATCGCCATGTGATAACGCTGGGAGCGGAACTCCTTCAGCATCCGGTCAACCCGTTTGCTTTCTGGCACCACCACGGCGGGGCGTAGCACTTTGTCGATGCTGAATGGCTCGGAATCGGCGCGCATAAACGGCAGCAGATCCTTGGCCATCAAAATGCCTTCAATGTGATCTTTATCTTCACTGATCACCGGGAAGCGCGAGTGGGCGGATTCGATGATCACATCCAGGCACTCTTCCAGCCGTTGGTTGCGCTTGAGCGTCACCATCTGGGAGCGCGGGATCATAATATCGCGCACGCGCTGCTCGGCGATATCCATCACGCCTTCCAGCATGTCGCGGGTATCGGGATCGATCAGATCGTTTTGTTCGGAATCACGGATCAGCTCAACCAGATCGCCACGGTTCTTAGGTTCACCGTGGAATAGCTGGTTAAGGATAAGAGTAAAAAACCCCTTTTTGGGACTGGGGCTGTCATTGCTTTGTGAATGGTCGTCGCTCATGGCGTTTAGTGAATATCACTCATGTCAGAGTTAAGGTAGTCAGCTTCAGCGCCAGATCGGGGCTGATGCTGACGTCAGTTGGGGTCTTTTTCCGCCAGATAAGGGTCTGGATAGCCCATATCTTGCATGATCTCGGTTTCCAAAGACTCCATTTCTTCGGCTTCATCGTCTTCAATATGGTCATACCCTAGCAGATGAAGGCTACCGTGAACAACCATATGCGCCCAGTGCGCTTCAAGCTGCTTCTGTTGTTCAATGGCTTCCTGTTCAACCACCTGGCGGCAAATGATCAGATCGCCCAGCAGCGGTAGCTCGATCCCCGGCGGCGCTTCGAACGGGAATGACAGCACGTTGGTAGGCTTATCTTTACCGCGATAAGTCAGGTTCAACTCATTACTTTCTGCTTCATCCACGATGCGAATGGTGACTTCGGCCTCTTCCTGAAACTGCGGTAGCACGCCCTCTAGCCAACGCTGGAAGGTGGTTTCATCCGGCAGCCCTTGGCTGCTGGCGCAGGCAATTTGTAAATCCAGGATCACCAGGCTCATGGGGCCTCCTGCTCAGAGGCGATGTATGCCTCGCGTTTACGCTGTTCGGCGACAGCGTCTTTGCGTTTCTGCTCGGCGGCCTCCCAGGCTTCATAGGCGATCACCACACGGGCGACTACCGGGTGGCGCACCACGTCTTCACTGTGGAAGAAGTTAAAGCTGATCTCTTCCACTTCAGACAGCACTTCCACCGCGTGGCGCAGGCCAGATTTCTGGTTGCGTGGCAGATCGATCTGGGTGACATCACCGGTGATCACCGCCTTGGAGTTGAAACCGATGCGCGTCAGGAACATCTTCATCTGTTCGATGGTGGTGTTCTGGCTTTCATCCAGAATAATAAAGGCATCATTCAGGGTGCGGCCGCGCATATAGGCCAAGGGGGCCACTTCGATCACGTTACGCTCGATCAGCTTTTCCACCCGCTCAAAGCCCAGCATTTCAAACAGGGCGTCATACAGCGGACGCAGATACGGGTCCACTTTCTGGCTCAGATCCCCTGGCAAAAAGCCAAGTTTTTCACCGGCTTCAACCGCCGGGCGGGTCAGCATGATACGGCGGATTTCCTGGCGCTCCAGCGCATCGACCGCTGCAGCGACCGCCAGATAGGTTTTACCGGTACCCGCCGGGCCAATGCCGAAGGTGATATCGTGAGCGAAAATATTGGCGACATACTGCGCCTGATTCGGCGTGCGGGGTTTCACCATGCCGCGCTTGGTCTTGATGGTGACCGCTTTGCCGTAATCCGGCACGCTGTCGGCAACCTGCTCGAGCACCCGGCTCTCTTTGATCGCCAGGTGGATCTGTTCCGGGTCGATATCCGGGATCACACCGCGGATCGGTGCGGTATCCACATACAGATGGCGCAGGATATCGGCGGCGGCAACCACGCACAGGTTTTTACCGACCAGCTTGAAGCGGTTGTCGCGGCGATTGATTTCGATCCCCAACCGGCGTTCGAGCTGTTTGATGTTGTCATCAAACGGGCCGCACAGGCTCAGCAGGCGCTGGTTGTCTGCGGGCTCTAACAGGATTTCTTGTGTTGCGACGTTCAAACTATTCCTCAAGGCTCACACAGGGCCTGGTTGATGTCACGTAACGTGTTTTCAGCACGCGCGTTCAGGGCAAACCTCGAACGCTGTTTCTTGAATTATTCATGGTGTACCGCATGGGCGCAAGTCTACCCGGATCTATCTGTGCGCCAAGAGGAGAATTCAAGGGGGAAAGTGATGGGGCCAATGAGTTTGGCCCTTGAAATCGGCAGGAATCAGTTCTTCTTCACAAACTCGGATTTCAGCTTCATCGGGCCAAAACCATCGATTTTGCAGTCGATATTGTGATCGCCTTCCACCAGACGGATGTTTTTCACTTTGGTGCCGATCTTCAGCATAGAAGAGCTGCCTTTAACTTTCAGATCCTTGATTACGGTCACCGCATCGCCATCGGCCAGCAGATTGCCGTTGGCATCTTTGACGATCAGAGTATCTGCGTCTTCTGCCGGGGCACTGTCGCTCCACTCGTGGGCGCATTCAGGGCAGATGAACATCTCGTTGTCCTGATAGGTGTATTCGGAGTTGCACTTCGGGCAGTGTGGGAGTTGCATTATTGTATTGCCTCATCATCAAAATAAAAAAATCGCCGGGCAAAGACAGCCCGGCAGAGAAAAAGGGTTGCCGAGCAGAACAGGCTGCCCGGTATTAACATGGTATCAAGGCTGGTAAGTGCCTACACCCAGTTCATTTTCCTTACGGGTACGTGCGATCACCGCCTGGGGGGACTCATGCACGCGCAGATCCATCTGCTGTTCGGTGCGGACGAGGGTACCGCGCAGTGAATTGGCCAGCACTTCGGTGATTTCGACATCAACAAACTGGCCGACCATCTCCGGCGAGCCTTCGAAGTTGACCATGCGATTGCACTCGGTACGGCCCGCCAGATGCATCACGCTTTTGCGCGATGTGCCCTCCACCAGTATACGCTGTACGGTGCCGACCATACGGCGGCTGAATTCTAATACCTGCTGATGAATACGATCTTGCAGGATATACAGCCGCTGTTTTTTCTCTTCTTCGCTGATATCGTCAGGCAGATCGGCGGCCGGTGTGCCAGGGCGCGATGAATAGATAAAGCTGAAGCTGTTATCGAACTTCACTTCGGCGATCAGATTCATGGTCTGTTCGAAATCGGCCTGGGTTTCGCCAGGGAAGCCGATGATAAAGTCGGAGCTGATCTGAATATTGGGCCGCACTTTACGCAACTTGCGGATAATGGCTTTGTATTCCAGCGCAGTATGCGAGCGTTTCATCATGGTCAGAATACGATCTGAACCGCTCTGCACTGGCAGATGCAGGAAGCTCACCAGCTCTGGCGTGTCTTCATACACCGCAATAATATCATCGGTGAATTCGATCGGATGGCTGGTGGTGAAGCGGATGCGGTCAATACCGTCGATCGTGGCAACCAGGCGCAGCAGTTCGGCGAAGGAGCAGAGCCCGCCATCGTAGGTTGCGCCACGATAGGCGTTAACGTTCTGGCCGAGCAGGTTCACTTCGCGCACGCCCTGAGCGGCTAATTGGGCGATCTCAAACAGCACGTCATCGCTCGGTCGGCTGACTTCTTCACCACGGGTGTAAGGCACCACGCAGAAGGTGCAGTATTTGTTACAGCCTTCCATGATCGAGACAAAAGCGGTTGGCCCTTCGGCACGGGGTTCCGGCAGGCGGTCAAACTTCTCAATTTCCGGGAAGCTGATATCCACGATCGGGCTGTGCGTCCCTTTGACGTGGTTGATCATCTCCGGCAGGCGGTGCAGCGTCTGTGGGCCAAAAATGATGTCGACACAGGGCGCACGTTTGCGGATATGTTCGCCTTCCTGCGAGGCGACACAGCCCCCTACGCCGATAATCAGCTCTGGATTCTTCTCTTTCAGCAGCTTCCAGCGGCCCAGCATACCGAAAACTTTTTCCTGCGCTTTCTCACGAATCGAGCAGGTATTCAGCAGCAACACGTCCGCTTCTTCAACGTTATCAGTCCATTCGTAACCGTGTGTGCTTCCCAGTAGATCGGCCATCTTGGATGAGTCGTACTCATTCATCTGGCAACCCCAGGTTTTGATATGCAGTTTTTTCATCATTGATTTGCCATTACTCAGTGCGAAGAGAAAATTGCGTTAAGCGCCATGCAGGAGAGGTATTGTAAACATTTGCTGCGGTTGTGACCAGCAGAGCGACCTGAAGCCAAATTAAAAATCCGTTACACTGGCGGGAAATGCCGTAACCGGTCGGGCGGCGCTCAATTAATCGAAAAGTATGGCCAAAATGAAGACTTCACAAAAACGGGTTGATGTGGTGGTGGTCGGCGGCGGTATGGTCGGTGCGGCGGCGGCCTTGGGGTTGGCGCAGGCCGGATTATCTGTTGCATTGCTGGAGCATCAGGCTCCCGATGCGTTTGATGCGCAAAGCCCGCCGGATCTGCGTATTTCCGCTATCGGCTGCACTTCCGTGGGCTTATTGAAACAGCTCGGTGCTTGGTCGGCGGTGGAAAAGATGCGTTTGGCACCCTATCGCCGGTTGGAAACCTGGGAGTGGGAATCCTCACGGGTGGCGTTTGATGCGGCATCGCTCGGGTTGCCAGAGCTGGGTTTTATGGTCGAGAACCGTATTTTGCAACTGACGCTGTGGCAGCAATTTGAACAGTGCGAGAATCTGACGCTCCATTGCCCGGCCAGGCTGCAATCGATGCAACATGCCCAAGACCATTGGCAAGTGACGTTAAGCTCGTCTGAGACCTTACAGGCGCGTTTGGTGATAGGAGCGGACGGGGCGCACTCGCAGGTTCGCAAACTGGCGGCGATTGGCACCAGTGGCTGGCAATACCGTCAGTCCTGCATGTTGATCACCGTGGAAACCGGCGCGCCGCAGCAGGATGTGACCTGGCAGCAGTTTTTCCCTTCTGGGCCGCGTGCTTTCTTACCCTTATACGATCAGTGGGCTTCTCTGGTGTGGTACGACAGCCCACAGCGCATCCGTGAGCTACAGGCTTTGCCACTGGAGCAGCTTGAGCGTGAAATCGCTGCGGCTTTCCCGCCGCGCTTAGGTGCGGTGAAAGTACATGCGGCCGGATCTTTCCCTTTGGTGCGCAGTCATGCGCAGCGCTACATACAACCAGGGCTGGTATTGCTGGGTGATGCCGCCCATACCATTAACCCGCTGGCCGGGCAGGGGGTTAATTTGGGGTACCGTGACGTGGATGCGTTGTTGGATGTGATCAGCGGTGCCCGTGAGCTGGGGGAAGATTGGGCCAGCGAAGCGGTATTGATGCGCTATCAGCGCCGTCGGCGTACTGATAACCTGCTGATGCAAAGCGGTATGGATCTGTTTTATACCGCCTTCAGCAACAATCTGGCTCCGCTGGGCGTGGCGCGTAATCTGGCACTAATGGTGGCGCAGCGGGCGGGTAAGCTGAAGGAACATGCGCTGAAATATGCGTTGGGGTTGTGATCTTCTGTCGGTAAGGCTCAGCACGGCTGGGCCAGTCAATTGTTCAGGCACAGAAAAGCAAAAAGCCCGCCGAAGCGAGCTTTTCTGAATTTGGCTGGGGTGCCAGGATTCGAACCTGGGTATGCTGGTATCAGAAACCAGAGCCTTACCGCTTGGCGACACCCCAATGGAGCAGACTACAATGGTGGCTACGACGGGATTTGAACCTGTGACCCCATCATTATGAGTGATGTGCTCTAACCAACTGAGCTACGTAGCCATTTTCACTGCTTATGTTACTGGTCAACAGTGTTGAATGGCTGGGGTACCTGGATTCGAACCAGGGAATGCTGGTATCAAAAACCAGTGCCTTACCGCTTGGCGATACCCCAATAACACAATCAACTTTTTATACAGCGCTCCATCCCAAATAAAGATGGCTGGGGTACCTGGATTCGAACCAGGGAATGCCGGTATCAAAAACCGGTGCCTTACCGCTTGGCGATACCCCACCTGCTGTTACACAACGTGATGAAAGAAAATGGTGCGGGAGGCGAGACTTGAACTCGCACACCTTGCGGCGCTAGAACCTAAATCTAGTGCGTCTACCAATTTCGCCACTCCCGCAAAAAGATGGTGGCTACGACGGGATTCGAACCTGTGACCCCATCATTATGAGTGATGTGCTCTAACCAACTGAGCTACGTAGCCATCTTTTTTCGCGCAACCTTCATCGGCGTTGCGGGGCGCATTATGCGTATATGGTCGTTTTGCGTCAACAAGTTTTTTCCCGAAAAAGCACCTGAACGTCTCGTTTGTCTGGGTTGTGAACAGGTTGGCGACAAAATCAGCAATTAAGGCAATTACTACGTGAAAACAGCAACAAAAAGGCGGGCCTGAGGCCCGCCGAGGGTAAAAAAGATCAAGATCTACTTATAGGCCGACTGGTGAACACCCACGGCACGGCCGGACGGGTCGTCCATCTTTTTGAAAGATTCATCCCATTCAATGGCTTTTGCTGACGAACAAGCCACCGACGGGCCGCCAGGAACGCATTCAGCCGCGCTTGGTAGCGGGAACAGCTCTTCGAAAATCTCGCGGTACAGGTAGCCTTCTTTCGAGCTTGGCGTGTTGTACGGGAAACGGAAACGTGCGGTTTCAAGCTGTTGGTCGCTGATCTGCTGGGCAGCCACTTCTTTCAGCGTATCGATCCAACTGTAGCCTACGCCATCGGAGAACTGCTCTTTCTGGCGCCAGGCGACGCTGGCTGGCAGGTAGGATTCAAAACACTGGCGGATTATGTGTTTTTCCATTTTGCCGTTGCCGCACATTTTGTCTTTCGGGTTGATGCGCATGGCCACATCGAGGAAGTTTTTATCCAGGAACGGAACGCGGGCTTCTACGCCCCAGGCCGACATGGCTTTGTTGGCACGGGCACAGTCATACATATGCAGCGCCAGCAGCTTACGCACGGTTTCCTCGTGGAATTCTTTAGCATTCGGCGCTTTATGGAAGTACAGATAGCCACCGAATACTTCATCAGCACCTTCGCCGGACAGCACCATTTTGATCCCCATTGCCTTGATTTTACGCGACATCAGGTACATCGGCGTTGAGGCACGGATGGTGGTCACATCGTAGGTTTCGATGTGGTAAATCACGTCACGGATCGCATCCAGCCCTTCCTGCACCGTAAAGTGGATTTCATGGTGTACGGTGCCAAGATGGTTGGCCACTTCTTGGGCGGCACGCAGGTCTGGTGAACCTTCCAGGCCGACGGCAAAGGAGTGCAACTGCGGCCACCAGGCTTCGCTGCGCTCGTCATCTTCCACGCGGCGTGCGGCATATTTTTTGGTGATGGCAGAGATCACCGAAGAATCCAGGCCACCGGAGAGCAGCACACCGTAAGGCACGTCGGACATCAGATGGCTCTTCACCGCCTCTTCCAGCGCGTTACGCAGCGCGTTGGCATCGGTTACGTTGTCTTTGACGTTTTCATAGTCAAACCAATCACGCTGATAGTATTCACGGATCTCCCCGTCCTGACTCCACAGGTAGCTACCGGCTGGGAACTCTTTGATGCTGCGGCATACCGGCACCAGTGCTTTCATTTCAGAAGCAACAAACAGGTTGCCATGCTCGTCATGGCCCATATACAGCGGGATGATGCCAAGATGGTCGCGGCCAATCA
>JBAQHZ010000173.1:0-2674 GCA_049288585.1 Chania sp. | reverse complement strand
CTGTGGGGGGAGTCGGCATCGCTCGGGCCGAACATCATTAGCACCGGCCACCAGAAGCGGTTGATGGCATCTTGCAGCATGGCTTTTTGTTCAGCGCTGCCTTGTGCCATCGCCATCACGGCCTCGTAGCCTTGGCGCTGGTGGAAGCTCTCTTCTTTGCAGATTTTCACCATCGCTCTGGCATAAGGGCCGTAAGAGGCGCGGCATAGCGCTACCTGATTGACGATGGCAGCACCGTCAACCAGCCAGCCAATCACCCCAATGTCCGCCCAGTTCAGCGTCGGGTAGTTAAAGATGGAGGAGTATTTCATCTGCCCAGCGAGCATCTTTGGGTAGATCTCCTGGCGCGAGCAGCCGAGGGTTTCGGCCGCGCTGTACAGATAAAGACCATGACCGGCCTCATCCTGCACCTTCGCCAATAAAACCGCTTTGCGGCGCAGAGTGGGGGCGCGTGTCAGCCAGTTGGCTTCCGGCAGCATACCGATTACCTCGGAATGGGCGTGCTGGCCGATTTGCCGGATCAGGTTCTGGCGATAGGCATCTGGCATCCAGTCTTTGGCTTCAATGGAGGTATCTGCGGCAATCCTGTCGTCAAAATGCTGTTGATGTTGTGCTTCGATTATCATGCTTGCCTCTTGGTGATTCGTATTTTTTAACTTAATCATAAAAATGTGAATCATTTATCTATAACCATGAAGTTACAATCTGATAACAACAAGATCAAATGGCATAGGTGTGTTTTTGCGATGCTCATCACAGGGTTTATTGTTAATGTATTGTTTTTTATTGATATTTAAATGTAATTATTATGGTGTTTTGACGTAAAAGGGACGGCTTTGCTCGGTGGTGTTTAATTTTTGTTAAATTTTTAACTTGGCGAAGAGTGAAAAATATGTGATACGTAATTAAGATTTGTGGTGTCTATTTATGAATTTTGGAGGAGCCAATGCAGCAGCTATACAGTTATCTTTCTGGCGAGTGGGTGTACGGCCAGGGAAAACCCCGCGAGATCCACCATGCTGTTACCGGTGAACCGCTGTACCAGGTGTGTTCCGACGGGCTGCCGTTGGCGGCCAGCCTGGATTATGCGCGGCGTAAAGGGGGTAAGGCGCTGGCGCAAATGACTTTCCAGCAGCGTGCGCAGATGATGAAGGCGGTAGCCAAGCACCTGCTGGCGCACAAAGAGGCGCTGTATGACATTTCCTACCAGACCGGCGCGACGCGTAACGATAGTTGGGTCGATATTGAAGGGGGGATCGCGACGCTGTTCTCCTATGCAGGATTAGCCGGGCGAGAATTGCCGGATGACACACTGTGGCCTGAAGATGAGCTGATCCCACTTTCCAAACAGGCGCAGTTTGCCGCGCGGCATGTGCTGACCTCGCGCCCCGGCGTAGCGCTGCATATCAATGCGTTTAACTTCCCTTGCTGGGGGATGTTGGAAAAACTGGCACCCACCTGGCTGGCTGGCATGCCAGCAATCATCAAACCCGCCACCGCGACGGCGCAACTGACCCAGGCGATGGTGAAGCTGATTATCGACAGCGGGCTGGTACCAGAAGGTGCGTTACAGCTGATCTGCGGCGGCGTCGGCGATATGTTTGATCATCTCGACTATCAGGACGCGGTGACTTTTACCGGCTCGGCGCAAACTGGGCAAAAACTGCGTTCTCACCCGCGCTTGCTGGAAAAATCCATCGCGTTCACCATGGAAGCCGACTCGCTCAACTGCTGTGTGTTGGGGGAGGATGTCACACCAGACATGCCGGAATTTGCGCTGTTTATCAAAGAAGTTTGCCGTGAGATGACCAGCAAAGCCGGGCAGAAGTGTACGGCTATCCGGCGCATTATCGTGCCCGCCGCGCGTATCGCCGAGGTGCAACAGGCGCTATTGCAGCGTTTGGCGGGCGTGCAGATTGGCGACCCGCAACTGGAACAGGTACGTATGGGGGCGCTGGTCAGCCAAGAGCAGCGTGAAGATGTGCAGCAGAAGGTGGCATCCCTGCTGCAAAACGGCTGTGAAGCGTTGTGTGGTGCGGCGTTGGATAAGCTGGCGATCGCCGGTGAGCGTGCGCAGGAAGGGGCGTTTTACCCGATCACATTACTGTATTGCGCCGATCCCTTTAGTCATCAGGCGGTGCATGGCACCGAGGCGTTTGGCCCGGTGGCGACGCTGATGCCTTATCAGAGTACTCAGCAGGCCATTGAATTGACGCTATTGGGGCAAGGCAGCTTGGCCGGATCCTTGATTACCGCCGATGAAGCGTTGGCGACGCGCTTTATCCGCGCCACGGCCTGTGCCCATGGCCGCATGCTGGTGCTGGATCGTCATGCTTCGGCTGAGTCTACCGGCCATGGTTCACCGCTGCCGCTGTTGGTGCACGGTGGCCCAGGGCGTGCTGGTGGTGGCGAGGAGTTGGGTGGGTTGCGCGCGGTGAAACACTATATGCAACGCACGGCGATCCAGGGCAGCCCAGCGATGCTGGCAGCAATTGGTCGTGAATGGGTGCGCGGTGCCAAGGTGGTTGAGGAACAGGTTCACCCATTCCGTAAATACTTTGAGCAGTTGCAGATTGGCGAAAGTCTGCTGACCGCGCGCCGTACTATTACCGAGGCCGACATCGTCAATTTTGCCTGCCTGAGTGGCGATCACTTCTATGCGCATATGGATAAG
>JBAQHZ010000172.1:0-6390 GCA_049288585.1 Chania sp. | reverse complement strand
CCCTCTCCCTGTGGGAGAGGGTTAGGGTGAGGGGATATAGGCACGATACTTTCGGAGGCCAGATGTACCATCGCATAGTTCAGGAACCTCAACCGAATCCGCTATTGCCGGGTTACACCTTCAACGCCTATCTGGTTGCCGGGCTGACGCCGATCATGGCCGACGGGCCACTGGACTTCTTTATCGATCGCCCTGGCGGAATGAAAGGTTATATCCTTAATCTGACCATCAAAGGCCAAGGCAAAGTTTTTGACGGCGAAGATACGTTGTACTGCAATCCGGGCGATTTGCTGCTGTTTCCGCCCAAGGCTGCGCACTATTATGGCCGCTCGCCAGAAAGCGACTGCTGGTATCACCGCTGGGTCTATTTCCGCCCGCGCGCCTATTGGGCCGACTGGCTGGAGTGGCACAGCAAAACCCATGAAGTAGGCCGCCTAACGTTGCCCAATAACAATCTGCTGCTGGAGTTTGACCGGCTGTTTGCCAATATTGAACAAACTCAGCGTTCTGGCCGCCGCTTTGCCGAAGAAATGGGTATGAACCTGCTCGAGCGCCTGCTGCTGCGGGCAATGGAGGAAG
The DNA here is from genome assembly GCA_049288585.1 of Chania sp. Lineage (GTDB taxonomy): Bacteria > Pseudomonadota > Gammaproteobacteria > Enterobacterales > Enterobacteriaceae > Chania. Next base: position 5,811 of record JBAQHZ010000172.1, on the reverse strand, counting down.
ATCCTCTCAGCCCGCAGAAAATCATGGATCCAAGGGTGATCGAGGCCTGCCAGTTTATTACCAGTAACCTGGCCGGTGAGCTGCGTATTGATGAAGTGGCGCGCCACGTTTGTCTGTCGCCTTCGCGCCTGGCGCACCTGTTCCGTGAGCAGGTGGGGGTCAATATCCTGCGCTGGCGCGAAGATCAGCGGGTGATCCGCGCCAAGCTGCTGTTGCAGACCACGCAGGAATCGATCGCCACCATCGGCCGTGTGGTGGGGTATGACGATCAGCTCTATTTCTCGCGGGTATTCCGCAAGCGCGTCGGCGTCAGCCCAAGCGATTTTCGCCGCCGCAGCCTGGAAATCAATTATCCGGCGAACGGCTTTGGCGATCGCGCTTTAGCGGCAGCGTCCAGTTAACGCTAAATTTACTGCTTGTGACCGCCTGCGCCATGGTGTCAAATCGACCTTATCGATGTGTACGTAAAAGAGGAACACCATGGCTGAAAAAATCCGCGTTGGGCTGGTCGGTTACGGCTACGCCAGTAAAACATTCCACGCCCCGCTGATCGTGGGGACGCTGGGTATGGAACTGGCTGCCGTTTCCAGCAGCGATGCCGCTAAAGTGCATGCCGACTGGCCGCTAATGAAGGTGGTGAACGACCCGCAAGCACTGTTTAACGATCCCTCCATTGACCTGATTGTGATCCCGACTCCAAACGACACCCATTTCCCCTTGGCACAGCAGGCAATGGCCGCAGGCAAACATGTGGTGGTCGATAAACCCTTTACCGTGACGTTGTCACAAGCGCAACAACTGCAACAGCAGGCGGAACAGAGCGGCCTGTTGCTGTCAGTCTTCCATAATCGCCGCTGGGACAGCGACTTTCTGACGCTAAAAGCGTTATTAAAAAAAGGCTCGCTCGGGGAGGTGGTGTACTTCGAATCCCACTTCGATCGCTTCCGCCCGGAAATACGCCAGCGCTGGCGTGAACAAGCTGGAGCGGGCAGCGGTATCTGGTACGACTTGGGGCCACATCTGATCGACCAAGCGTTGCAACTGTTTGGCAAGCCGGAAACGCTGTTTGTCGATCTCGGCGAGTTGCGCCCGGGTTCACAGTCGGTAGATTACTTCCATGCGGTGCTGAATTACGGCAAGCGCCGCGTGGTGCTGCACAGCACGGTACTGGCACCTGCCGCCACTGCGCGTTATATCGTGCACGGTACGCAAGGCAGTTTCGTCAAGTTTGGCCTGGATCCGCAGGAAGACCGCCTGAAGGCCGGGGAACGTTTGCCGCAGGAGGATTGGGGTTACGATATGCGCGACGGCGTGGTGACGTTGTCACGTGATGGAGCGCTGATTGAAAAGCCTTTATTGACCATTCCGGGCAACTATCCGGCCTATTACGCCGCAATCCGTGATGCGATCAACGGCGAAGGCACCAACCCAGTGCCGGCCAGCGAGGCAATCAGCGTGATGGAAATGATCGAACTGGGCCTCGAATCCGCCAAACAGCAAAAAGCGCTGCCGGTCGTTTAACACCAGACGATGGGCGCGACAGACTGCGCCCTCAATAAACAATGTGCTCAGCCCTATCTGCAAGGAATTTTGCTTACATGTCCTGGTTGCAACGTTTACGTATCGACAAGTTTTTACTGGTATTGGTGCTGGTGGTGCTTGTCGCTTCGATTTTTCCCTGTGAAGGGATATGGAAAACCTTTTTTGCCCGCCTGACCACCGCCGCGATCGCGTTGCTGTTCTTTATGCACGGCGCCAAGCTTTCACGCGAGGCGATTATCGCCGGTATGAGCCACTGGAAACTGCATCTGCTGGTGTTCCTCAGCACCTTTGCCCTGTTCCCGTTGCTGGGTTTGGCAATGAACCTGCTGGTGCCGGGCGTGATGACGCCAACCGTCTATCTGGGTTTCCTCTATTTGTGTGCGTTGCCGGCGACGGTGCAATCGGCGATCGCCTTCACCTCTGCCGCTGGCGGCAATGTGGCGGCGGCGATTTGCAGCGCTTCGGCCTCCAGTATTCTCGGCGTGTTTCTTTCGCCGTTGCTGGTAGGGGCGCTAATGCATACTCAGGGCGGCGATACCGATGTGCTGCATGCTATTGGGGCGATCGTTCTGCAACTGATGGTGCCGTTTATTGTTGGTCACTTGGCCCGGCCATTAATTGGTAAATGGGTCGATCGCCACCGCAAGCTGATTAATATTACCGACCGTTCATCAATATTGCTGGTGGTGTATACCGCGTTCAGTGCGGCGGTGGTCGAAGGCATTTGGCACACCATCGATGGCTGGTCGCTGTTGACGATCTTGGTGATGTCGCTGGTGCTGCTGGCGGTGGTGTTGGTTATCAATACTTATACCGCGCGCGGGCTGGGTTTCAATACCGCCGATGAGATCACCATTGTATTTTGCGGTTCAAAAAAGAGCCTGGCTAACGGCATCCCGATGGCCAACGTGCTGTTCCCGGTTGCCGCCGTTGGGGCGATGGTTTTGCCGCTGATGATCTTCCATCAGGTGCAACTGATGGTGTGTGCGGTGCTGGCGCAGCGCTATGCGCGTAAAATCGCGAAAGAACAGGCTGCTGCTGTAACGGCTAAATAAGATGACGGAACAAGCTATGACCCAAGTAGTTGAAATTTTGCAATACCGGCTGAAAGCAGGCTCAGGCGAACGTTTTCACACCATCATGAAAGATCACAGCGTGCCATTGCATAAGCAATCTGGCCTGGTGGTGCTGGAGTACGGTATCTCACTGCATGCGCCAGACGCCTATTATCTGATGCGGCTGTTTGACGGAGTCGATGAAATGGAGCAGGTGTTGCACCATTTTTATCACAGCAACGCCTGGCTTGAAGGCCCACGGGCCGAGATTATCGCGTTGATTGAAGAAAGCCACCGCGTGGTGCTGCCTTGGCGCAAGGCTGGTAGCACAGTGTGAGTGATTAGCCAAAAGGAGGTGGAGAATCCACCTCCAATCATCGTCTATCTTCAGCCCTGAACTTTTTTACATAACGCTCGTTTTTCTGCTGCGCTAAGGAACGCCATTTTCAGGCCGTTCTCTTGTGCGGTGCGGATTTCTTGCGGCGTTAGCCCGGCCTGTGGCGCTGCCACGCGGTATTCATGTTCGATCTCGATGCCCTGAACTGCCGGATCGTCGGTGTTGATGGAGGCCAATACGCCGTGGCGCAGGAAGGTTGCCAGGGGATGCTGAGCCAGAGCAGGCACGGCGCTGGTCTGGATATTTGAGGTCAGGCAGGATTCAATGCCGATACCCTGTTCTGCCAGGAAATCCATCAGGGCCGGATCCTGCACCGCTTTAACACCGTGGCCGATACGTTCCGCACCTAATTCACGGATCGCCTGCCAGATGCTTTCCGGCCCGGCGGCTTCGCCCGCATGAACGGTAATACGTAGGCCAGCGTCACGGGCGCGCTTGAAGTGGCTGAGGAACAGATCGCCCGGAAAACTCAGTTCATCGCCAGCCAGATCCAATGCCGTGACCGCGTCACGCTGAGCCAATAGGCTTTCTAGCTCTTGCAGGCAGGCGTCTGTGCCAAAAGTGCGGCTCAGGATGCCAATCAGGCGTACATCGATATCATGATCGCGACAGCCGGAGCGGATACCCTCGATCACAGCTTCGACTACGCCAGCCACCGGCAGGCGGTGTTTTCGCGCCATGTAATAGGGGGAGAAACGCAATTCTGCATAGTGCAGCCCAGCATTGGCCGCATCCTCGACGTTTTCATACGCCACACGGCGGCAGGCATCCAGATCGCCCAGCACCGCCACGCCCCAATCCAGTTTTTGCAGGAAGCTCATCAAGTCAGGTTCGGCATGGGTGATTTGTACATGCGGGCGCAGCGCTGCCAACTCATTAGCCGGGAGAGCGAGATTAAACTGACGGCCAAGATCGAGGATGGTTTGCGCACGGATGTTGCCATCAAGGTGGCGGTGAATGTCGGTAAGCGGCAGGTGGGGATCAATCATGGTGGGCACTCGTTATGTTGTTATCGATAAAGTGCGTATCAGTATAAAAACAAAACAATGAAAATTGCCATCATGTTGCATAAAAAAGAGATTTAAATCACAAAAATAGGCTGTTTGTATCTCTTAAATGAGTAATAAAAGGCAGACTCAAGGGCCTGCCGTCTCGCAAATTATTGGTTATCCAACACAAACGTCAGCCCGGCGATCAGCTTATCCATCCCGGCTTCTACCTTGCTGCGCGGGCAACCCACGTTCAAACGCAGGAAACCACGGCCTTCTTCGCCATAGGTAAAGCCCGGCATGATGGCGACTTTTTCGCGCTCGATCAGCACCTGTTGCAACTGGCGATCGTCAATGCCCAGCGGGCGCAAATCGATCCACGCCAGATAAGTGGCCTGCGGAGGTTGCCAGTTCAGTTGCGGGAAGGCCTGATTGAGCCGCTCGGCAACGTAGGTGAGGTTATCTTGCAGATAGTCGCGCAACGCATCCAGCCAGGGCTCACCATGACGATAGGCGGCAATGTGGGCGGCAACTGCCAGCACCGCCGGAGAAGAGAGCCCGTCGCGGCTTTTCAGCGCCTGGGTATAACTTTCTCGCGAGCTATCATCGCTGATAAAGCCATAAGCGCCGGTCAGCGCCGGAATGTTGAAGGTTTTAGAACCAGAGGTCAGCAGCGCCCATGGTGAAGTGGCCACCTGGCTCCATGGCGTGTGGCGCTGTGCCCCCCAGGTCATGTCCATATGGATTTCGTCGCTGATCACCTTCACGTCGTGGCGTTCGCACAGTTCGGCCATCTGTTCCAGTTCCTGCTTGCTCCACACTTTTCCGGTCGGGTTCTGCGGGCTGCACAGCAACAGGATCTTGGTCTGCGGGCGTGCCAGCAAGGCTTCCAGATGCGCCATATCGCACAACCAGTCGTTATCTACCTTGTGCAGTGGGCATGGCAGCACTTGGCGCTGGTTGCCGAGGATCACTTTGTAAAACGCATCGTAGGCGGGGGTGTGGGTGACCACGAATTCGCCCGGTGCCGACCAGAGGCGAATTAACTGCGCCACCATGTAAATTACCGAGGGGCCATAAACCGCCATTGAGGTATCGATAGGCGCATTAAAACGTTGCTGATACCAATGCCGTACCGCACCGAGAAAGTCTTCATGTTGCCAGCGACTGTAACCCAGCACGCCATGCTGTAAGCGCTGTTGCAGGGCGTCGAGAATGCAGGGCGCGGTGGCGAAATCCATATCGGAGATGGTGAAAGGCAGCAGATCGGCTGAACCAAACCGGTCAGCAATATAATCCCACTGGGTACACCAGGTACCGTGACGATCGACCGGGGTGGAAAAATCAAACATGTGTAGCTCCGGATTGGGGCGCAGCAGGCTGCGCCCGGAGAGGGAATTAAGCTGTGGCTATCAGTGAGTCTAATTCATCTTTCACCGATTGTACCTGCGGGCCAATCACCACCTGCAGATTATGATCATTGAGATGAACCACGCCGATGGCACGGTTGGCTTTCAGCGCGGCATCATCCACTTTGCTCATATCGTTGACCGACATACGCAGGCGGGTAATGCAGTTATCCAGTGACACGATATTCTCTTTGCCGCCTAGCGCAGCCAGGATCGCCGGAACGTTATAGCCGGATTTGCCGACTGCGCCAACGGGTGCGCTTTGGGTAGCGGTGGTTTCAGTTTCACGCCCTGGCGTTTTGATATTAAAGCGCTGGATGGAGAAGCGGAAAATGGCGTAGTAGGTGACAAACCAGATACTGGCCACTACCGGTACCCAGTACCACTTGGTGGCGGTACCGTGCAGGATGCCAAATACC
>JBAQHZ010000171.1:0-2670 GCA_049288585.1 Chania sp. | reverse complement strand
GACCTAAATAAACACTCATTCCCCTACCTCAAGATGTGAACAAGAGACAGCCCTTGGGGAGAGGGTTAGGGTGAGGGGACGAACACCGCACTACAAGCCCCTCACCCCGGCCCTCTCCCACAGGGAGAGGGGGCGACTCCTTTAGCCATTGCGCATGATTATGCAGTTTGCGCTTAACTGACCGGCATTACGCAATAATGCGCCCTTATACCGATCTTATGCCTGCTGCTTTTTCGACAGGCTCAGCACAAACAGCACCGCAGCACTGAGTACTACCGAGGGCCCGGCCGGTGTATCGTAAAATGCCGAGAACGTCAGGCCGCCGGTGACCGCAATAATCCCCACCAAAACGGCGTAACCGGCCATCTGTTCTGGTGTGCGAGCAAAACGGCGTGCGGTGGCCGCCGGAATGATCAACAGCGAAGTAATGATCAGCGCGCCGACAAACTTCATTGCCAAACCAATGGTCAACGCGGTCACCAGCATCAGAATGGTGCGCGCACGAGCTAGATTCACGCCGTCAACATGGGCCATTTCTGGGCTGATGGTCATCGACAGCAGATCGCGCCATTGCCACCAGAGCACCAGCAGCACAATCACCACGCCAGTGCCAATCAACCATATATCACTTAGGGTTACCGACAGCAAATCCCCAAACAGGTAAGCCATCAGATCAACGCGCACGTTTGACATCAACGCCACTACCACGAGGCCAAGCGATAGCGCACTGTGCGCCATAATGCCGAGCAGAGTATCGATTGAAAGCTGCGGGCGGCGCTCCAGCCAGACCAACACCAGTGCCAGCAGCAGCGTGACGACGATAACCGCATAGAACGGGTTGACGTCCAATAACAGACCGAAGGCTACGCCAAGCAGCGAAGCATGTGCCAAGGTATCGCCAAAATAAGACATTCTGCGCCAGACCACAAAAGATCCTAATGGGCCCGCAGCGACAGCCAATAGCGCTCCGGCCAGCCAGCCGGGCAATAACAGTTCAATCATGCCTCACGGCCCCCGGATTTTTTCAGCACAATTCTGCCTTGCAGGTCGTGACGGTGATTATGGTGATGGCGATAAATCGCCAATTGTTCGGCACCGCGGTTGCCGAACATGGCAATAAATTCCGGGTGCATGGTGACTACTTCTGGCGTACCGGAGCAACAGATGTGCTGGTTCAGGCAAAGTACCTCGTCGGTTTTTGCCATCACCAAGTGCAGATCATGGGACACCATCAGCACGGCGCAACCCAATTCTTGGCGCAGTTGGTCAATCAGATCGTACAGCGCCAGTTGACCATTGACGTCAACCCCCTGAGTCGGTTCATCCAACACCAGAAGTTGTGGCTTGTTCAATAGCGCACGCGCCAGCAATACGCGCTGGTTCTCACCACCGGACAGCTTTTGCATCGGCTGATCCAGCAGATGAGCAGCATGGACGCGTTTCAGCGCTGGCAGAATATCGGCCTTCTTCACGCCGGGTTTGAGGCACATAAATCGGCTGACGGTCAAGGGAAGCGTGGCATCAAGGTGCAGCTTCTGCGGCACATAGCCGATACGCAGGTTGGGCTGGCACTCAAGGGTGCCCTCTGTGGGAGCGATCAGACCAAGCACCACACGCACCAACGTAGATTTGCCCGCGCCATTGGGGCCAAGCAGCGTCAGAATACGGCCCGGTTGCAGGCTGAGTGAGATATTCGTCAGAACCCGTCGGGTACCGAATGTAACAGAAATGTTTTTTAGCGTTGTCAGTGTAGACATGTTGTGATTACATTTTGCAGAACTAACCGAATGTTATAATATCACGTTCCTTGGTTGAAAACGACGGGATAACTCATGATGATTCAGAAAAATAAATGGTTACAGCGCGCATTGCTTGCCAGCGCACTGATGGTGGCAGGTCAGGCAACGGCGGGGGTAGTGACTTCGATTCGCCCATTGGGTTTTATCGCCTCAGCCATTGCTGATGGGGTAACGCCAACGGAAGTGTTGTTACCCGATGGCGCATCTCCCCATGATTTCGCCCTGCGCCCGTCGGATATTCAACGCCTGCGCGATGCCGAACTGGTGGTGTGGGTCGGCCCGGATATGGAAGCATTTCTGACTAAATCATTGACGCAGGTTGCTGCCAATAAGCAGCTGTCGATCAGTGAACTGGCCAGCGTGCAACCGCTATTGATGAAAGGCGACGACGACGATCACGAGCATGAGCATGAAGCGAATGAAAGTGGGCATGACCATCATCATGGCGAATATAACATGCATCTCTGGCTGTCGCCGGAAGTGGCGAAAGTGACTGCGATCGCGATTCACGACAGATTATTGGAACTTATGCCGCAAAAGAAGGACAAATTAGACGCAAACCTGCGCCAGTTCGAGGATCAGCTAGCGCAAACCGACAAAAATCTTGTTAAGATGCTTACGCCTGTGCAAGGTAGGGGATATTTTGTTTTTCATGATGCTTACGGCTACTTTGAAAAACACTTCGGCTTGAGCCCATTGGGCCATTTTACCGTCAACCCCGAGATTCAGCCTGGAGCGCAGCGCTTACATCAAATTCGAACACAGTTGGTTGAGCAGAAAGCAGTCTGTGTTTTTGCTGAACCACAATTCAGGCCGGCCGTAATCAATGCCGTTGCCAAGGGTACCAAGGTGCGTTCTGGAACGCTGGACC
>JBAQHZ010000170.1:0-3120 GCA_049288585.1 Chania sp. | reverse complement strand
GTCGTACATTCCATTCTATGGTTTATTCCATAACGGGATGAAAGGCACCCAAAAAGATCTTACTATTACTTTTAATGGCGACGTGGTTGAGAAGTACACCATCGCTGAGTCACCTCTCGAAACCAAGACAGGATGGGCTGATTAAAGGTCATAGATCCTGCTATCTCAATCACTGTATCCAAGCCCAGTTATTGTGGGCTTTTTGTTGTCTGTGTAGCATTGATTCTCTATTAGTTGACAGTGTGCATTTTTTATTTTATCCAGTAGGGAATGAGGTAATTAATGTTTTAAACTGATTAGCGGATGATTTCCAAAGTTAGATCACAATAATTCCAGCTCCGCTTCAATCTCTACTGGGACATTCCATGGGAGACCTGCGACACCAATAGCAATTCGAGAATGAGAACCTATCTCCGTTCCAAAAATATCCTCAATGAGTTGAGATGCAGGGTTGATTACTTTCGGAAAATCTACAAAGTTTTGTGAGGAATTCACCATGCCAGAGACCCTGACCCAAGCGGCAATACGATCCAAGTTGCCTAATTCTCTTTGAAGGCTGGCAAATATAGACAGCATGGTTAAATGTGCTGCCGTTTGTGCTTCTTCAAGTGAAATAGCATCACCTACCTTACCAAATGGCCCAATAATTTGGCCCTGTTGATCAATCGGTACGTGACCAGATACGAGAACGCGTTGGTTATGTACACGTACAAACACCGCTGGAATCTTTATCCCTGGAGGTAAAGTCCAAGGTTGCGGTAACTCAATATTTAGTTGTAACAAACGGTCTTTAATGCTCATCATATCCCCTAAAAAGGTCAGAGTACGCTAACGTGTTGTCTTAAACTGGCACTTACCCGGCCATAAGAAGAAGGTGTGCGTCAGTGAAATTCTGCGCACACCCATTCAATGCATCAACCCTGTCGATAAATCTCCAATGCCTGCTTGCCGTTGGCACCTTGATGGACGATCGCCATCAGTGCGCTGACCACCCGTGACGGATTGCTGTGCTGATAAACATTGCGGCCATACACCATCCCGCTGGCACCTTGGGCCATCAGTGCGGCGGATTTTTCCAGCACCGCGCTCAATTCCCCTTTGCCGCCGCCGCGTACCAGCGTTGGGCAGCGCGCCGCCTCCACAATGCAGTGGAAATCTTGCACTCGCTCGGTGGGATCGGCTTTGATGATATCCGCTCCCAACTCCCGTGCCAACCGGACCAGCGGCACCATTTTCTCGACATCCCCAGTGAACTGTAGGCAGCCCCCAAGCCCGCAGGGGCCATCACCAGCGGTTCTATCATCAGCGGCATGGCGTAGCGCTCACAGGCGTGGCGCAGGCGGCCGATATTTTCTACGCACTGGCGGAAAATGCCGGGCTCATCAGGGATCATGTACAAGTTCACCACCACGGCGGCGGCATCCATCTGCAATGCGGCTAGAATGGGTGCTTCTGGGTTGTGCAACACCGCCCACATTTCACGGTGGCGTGCGGCGTTATAGGCGTTGCCAACGTCGGTGCGCATCACCAGCGCCGGTTTGTTACGCAAAGGGATGCTCTGCAGCAGATCGGCCTGGCCATAGTTGACCTGAATGGCGTCAGGTTGGGCCACAATCAGGTTGTGCATCATTTGCTCAATATCTTCCAGCCCAATCAAGAAATCAGGTTCGTTAGCAATACCGTGGTCGATCGCCACATCCAGACATTTTCCCTGATTAAACAGGCGGTTCATCCGTACTTTACTGCTCAATTGCATGCCAATACCTCCTGACGCTGTGGTTAGTTCAGTATTGCCGAGCGGTGGCGATTACGACGGGTGGGATGCGTTAATTGCGCTCAGGTTCGCATATTTAACGCAAAAAGCAGGCGGCACCTATCAAGCGATCGCAGGGAATAGGATGCGTTTGTCGTCATTTGTTAGATCCATGTCATGTTTTTGTTACCCGCCGATACCAAAATGCATGTTTCGCTTGTTTGGGTTAAAAAATTTCAATAATCTAAATTATGAAATAAATATTTGATTTTCTTGTTGGGCACTAAGGCTAGATCCGAGATTAAACTTCAATATATTGTTTTTAATCTATTTTAATGTGTCACTTAAGCGTTCGAACTCCTCCTTTTCACGGTGATAAATGCAGTGATTTACCGTTTAAAAAAGAGGGGGACGGGTAGATTGTTGTTTGAATGTAAAAAATATTTTTCATTGACTGCTAAATCAGCAGGCCTCTCATTCTAACGATTAAAGGGTACAGAACATGAAGCTGAAGAAATTGATCGTCACCTCGGTGTTGATGTGTATGTTGCCAGTCAGCGTGTTTGCTAAAGACATTAAAATCGGCGTATCGATGGCGCATTTTGATGACAACTTCCTCACCATTTTGCGCCAGGCAATGCAAAGCAAAATGAAAGAAACCGGTAACGTCAGCGGCCAGTTTGAAGATGCCAAAGGGGATATCGCTCAACAGATCCAGCAGGTGGAGAACTTTGTGAGCCAGGGTGTGGATGCCATCATCCTCAACCCGGTGGATACCCAAGGGGTGAAACCGATGATCAAGCTGGCGGAAAACGCCAAAATCCCGTTGGTGTTTATTAACCGACGCCCCGAAGCCACATTGCCTGCCGGTATGGCCTATGTGGGATCAGATTCCAAGCTGGCCGGAAAGTTGCAAATGGAAGAACTGGCCAAGCTGATGAACGGCAAAGGCAATGTGATGATCCTGCTGGGGGAGCTTTCCAGCGAAGCCACCCGCGATCGGACTCGCGGCGTTGAGGAAGTGGTCGCCCAATATCCAGGCATTCATATCGTCGATAAACAGACGGCCAAGTTCTTCCGTAAAGAGGCGGTGGACGTGACCACGGATTGGATCCTTTCCGGTCAGCAGATTGATGCCATTGCTTCCAACAACGATGAAATGGCGATTGGAGCCATTCTAGCGCTGAAACAGGCGAAAAAAAGCGGCGTATTGGTGGCCGGTATAGATGGCACACCAGATGCGCTGGAGTTTATCAAGAAAGGCGATCTCAGCCTCAGCATCTTCCAGGATGCCAAAGGCCAGGGTGAGGGCGCGGTACAAACCGCCATCCAATTGGTGAAAGGCGAAAAGGTTGAAAGCAGCGTGA
>JBAQHZ010000169.1:0-2406 GCA_049288585.1 Chania sp. | reverse complement strand
CGCTATGAGCGCGGCGTGGCGCGCGTGCTGCACCACAGCATTCGCTATCTGATGATTTACCTGCTGTTACTCGGCGGGATGGCGTTGTTGTTCCTGAAGTTACCCACCTCGTTCCTGCCACAGGAAGACCGTGGCGTCTTCACCGTACAGGTGCAATTACCGACCGGTTCAACCCTGCAACAAACCACCAAAGTGGTGGAAAAGATCGAGCACTATTTCCTGAGCAAAGAAAAAGATAACGTGCTGTCGGTGTTCGCTACCATTGGCTCCGGGCCCGGGGGAAATGGGCAGAATGTGGCGCGGATGTTTATCCGCCTGAAGGCGTGGGAATTACGGACCTCGGGGGACAATAGCTCATTCGCTATCATCGATCGCGCCACCCAGGCTTTCAGTAAGATTATCGAAGCCAGAGTCATCGCCAGCAGCCCACCAGCGATTACCGGGCTGGGTAACGCTGCGGGCTTTGATATGCAGTTGGAAGATCATGCCGGGCAAGGCCACGATAAACTGATGGCAGCGCGCGATCGGTTGCTGCAACTGGCGGGGAAAAACCCGCAGTTGTCCCGCGTGCGCCATAACGGCCTGGACGATAGCCCGCAATTACAAATCGATATCGATCAACGCAAAGCACAGGCGCTGGGCGTTGCCATTAACGATATCAACAGCACGCTATCCACCGCCTGGGGGTCAACCTACGTGAACGACTTTGTCGATCGTGGCCGGGTGAAGAAAGTGTATGTACAAGCCGATGCGCCTTTCCGCATGCTGCCGGAAGACATCAATAAGTGGTTCGTGCGCAACAGCAGCGGTGGCATGGTGCCATTCTCCGCCTTTGCCACTTCGCATTGGAATTTTGGCTCACCGCGACTGGAACGCTATAACGGCAGTTCAACGGTCGAAATCGTCGGTGAAGCCGCTGCCGGTGTCAGTACCGGCACCGCGATGATCGAGATGGAAAAACTCGTCAGCCAGTTGCCGGTCGGTTTTGGCCTCGAATGGACCGCCATGTCTTATCAGGAACGGCTGTCGGGCTCCCAGGCTCCGGCGCTGTATGCCATCTCGCTGCTGGTGGTGTTCCTGTGTCTGGCGGCCCTGTATGAAAGCTGGTCGATTCCGTTCTCGGTCATGCTGGTCGTGCCGCTTGGGGTGATCGGTGCCGTTGCGGCAACCTGGCTGCGCGGGCTGGAGAACGACGTTTACTTCCAGGTTGGGCTATTGACGATTATCGGGCTGTCTGCCAAGAACGCCATCCTGATCGTCGAATTCGCCAATGAACTCAATCAAAAAGGGCAAGATCTGATGGCCGCCACGCTGGAAGCCTCGCGCATGCGTTTACGCCCGATTTTGATGACCTCGCTGGCCTTTATCTTCGGCGTGTTGCCCATGACCATCAGTTCCGGTGCCGGTTCAGGCAGCCAACACGCTGTCGGTACCGGCGTGATGGGCGGCATGATTTCCGCCACGGTATTGGCCATCTTCTTTGTTCCGTTGTTCTTTGTTCTGGTGCGCCGCCGTTTCCCAGGCAAACCTGCCGTGCAAAAACAGGCAGAGAAACGCAGCGAATAATGCGCGTAAAAAAAGCAGCATCAGAGAACCGATGCTGCTTTATTACAACTTATATTTTGTACCCAAGGTGTTTTAAGTAAAAAAACCAATCAACTGCCTTGTTGTAAGCTTCAAGCCGGTGTTAGTTACCCAACATCTCGTCAATGAAGTCTTTCCAGTTTCCTAACTCGCGATCAACCATAATTACTTTACTGCCTCCATTGAAAATCCCCTCAAATTCTACGCCCATTTTTTGACCACGTGAAGCCTTTTGGGAACGGTGCCATTCATCAAAACTGGGGACAGCGCACATTTTCAAATTAATCAGCATGCTGGGTAAATTTTATATTCCCAAAATAATTCGAGTTGCTTGTAGGCGGCAATTCCGAGAGTCGCCAGGAGCATAGATAACTATGTGACTGGTGCGAGCGGATGCAGCCAACACCCAAGCAACTTGAAGTATGAAGGGTATATTCGTGGCTATAACAACCCAGGGAATATTGCCTTGATCCCAGTGACAATAAATTCGATACCCAATGCCATCAGCAGCAGACCCATGATACGGGTAACGACGTTGATACCGGTTTGCCCCAGCAAACGCACCAGCAGTGGCGCGGCGCGGAACAACAGCCAGCAGCAGAAAGCAAACACCGCAACGGCTAGACTAAAACCTAACAGGTTCTGCCAACTGTGGTAACGCGAACTCCAGACAATGGTTGAACTGATCGCCCCCGGCCCCGCCATCAGCGGCAGAGCCAGCGGAACCACACCAATGCTTTCGCGGATTGCGCTCTCTGATTTTTCTTGTTTGTTCTGTTTATCTTCACCCAACTTGCCGCTGATCATCGACATCGCAATGCT
>JBAQHZ010000168.1:0-7927 GCA_049288585.1 Chania sp. | reverse complement strand
GGTGAGTGAAGGCAGCCAACACCCAAGCGACTTGAAGTATGACGGGTATAACAGCGCGTCTTTACCTCCTTTATACTAGCCCAGCGGCTAATAAACTGACACAGGTAAAAGCATACACCAGGCTGCTGTTGGGTGTTATTTAACCGCAGGTAAGAGAATAAAACCCGCCGGGTGGTTCCATAAACCGGGTGGAGCCATTATTATCCATGCTCATTGTGCTTAAGCTACGGCAACTAAACGGATTTCATGTATCAACCTGTCGCGTTATTCATTGGCCTGCGTTATATGCGCGGGCGAGCTTCAGATCGCTTTGGGCGGTTTGTCTCCTGGCTGTCCACCATCGGCATTACGCTGGGTGTGATGGCATTGGTCACCGTACTTTCGGTGATGAACGGTTTCGAAAAAGATCTCGAAAACAACATTTTGGGCTTAATGCCGCAGGCGCTGATTACCAGTAAACAGGGTTCGATCAATCCTGAGCAACTCCCGGCGTCTGCCGTGCAGGGGTTACAAGGCGTGGCCCGTGTCGCACCGCTGACCACCGGTGATGTCGTGCTGCAAAGCGCGCGCAGCGTCGCTGTGGGGGTGATTCTGGGGGTGAGCCCGGATGAAGCCGATCCGCTGTCGCCGTTCCTGGTTAACGTCAAGCAGCAACAGTTGCAGCCGGGCGAATACAATCTGATTATCGGCGAACAGCTTGCCGGGCAGTTTGGCGTCAAACGTGGCGATCAGCTGCGCCTGATGGTGCCGAGCGCCAGCCAGTTTACCCCGATGGGCCGCATTCCGAGCCAGCGGCTATTTACCATTATTGGTACTTTCCACGCTAACAGTGAGGTGGATGGTTACCAACTGTTGGCTAACCAACAGGATGCTTCACGCCTGATGCGTTACCCAGCGGGGAATATCACCGGTTGGCGTCTGTTCCTGCAACAGCCGTTGCGGGTGGACACCCTCAGCCAGCAAACGCTGCCGGAAGGCACCGTATGGAAAGACTGGCGCGAGCGTAAGGGCGAGCTGTTCCAGGCGGTGCGCATGGAGAAAAACATGATGGGGCTGCTGCTTAGCCTGATCGTGGCGGTAGCGGCATTCAATATCATTACCTCTCTGAGCTTGCTGGTGATGGAGAAGCAGGGCGAAGTGGCCATTCTGCAAACTCTGGGCCTGACGCGGCGCCAGATTATGTTGATCTTTATGGTACAGGGGGCCAGTGCGGGCATTATCGGTTCGCTGCTGGGCACCTTGCTGGGCGTGCTGCTGGCCAGTAACCTGAACAACCTGGTGCCGATTCTGGGTGTCTTGCTTGACGGTGCTACGCTGCCAGTGGCGGTTGACCCGTTGCAGGTTACGATCATTGCCGTCGCGGCGATGGCGGTTTCCCTGTTATCCACGCTTTACCCTTCATGGCGCGCTGCCGCCGTACAACCCGCTGAGGCTTTACGTTATGAGTAACCATCTTTTGTTGCAGTGTGACAACCTGTGCAAGACCTATCAGGAAGGCAATCTGCATACCGATGTGCTGCGCAATGTCAGTTTTGCCATGCAACCGGGCGAGATGATGGCGATCGTCGGCAGTTCGGGTTCCGGTAAAAGTACCTTGTTGCACCTGCTGGGCGGGCTGGATTCGCCCACTTCCGGCGAAGTGATCTACAAGGGCCAGTCATTGAATTCGCTCTCTTCCGCCGCTAAGGCCGAATTGCGTAACCGCCAGCTTGGCTTTATCTATCAGTTTCACCATCTGTTGCCGGATTTCACCGCGCTGGAAAACGCCGCGATGCCGCTGCTGATTGGCGGTATGAAACCGGCACTGGCGCAGGAAAAAGCGCTGGAAATGCTGGCGGCGGTCGGGCTGGAAAAACGCAGCAAACACCGCCCCTCTGAGCTTTCCGGCGGCGAACGCCAGCGCGTGGCGATTGCCCGTGCGCTGGTGAACAACCCGTCGCTGGTGCTGGCGGATGAACCGACCGGCAACCTCGATCAGCGCACCGCCGACAGCATTTTTGATTTGCTGGGTGAACTGAACGTGCGCCAAGGCACAGCGTTTCTGGTGGTGACCCACGATCTGCAACTGGCACGGCGTTTAAGCCGCCAGTTGGAAATGCGTGATGGGCATCTGCAATCTCACTTGACCCTGATGGGGGCCGAGTAATGAGCGCTTCGCCACTTTCCTTGCTGATGGCGCTGCGCTTTAGCCGTGGCCGGCGGCGCGGCGGCATGGTTTCGCTGATTTCGGTGATCTCCACCATTGGTATCGCGCTAGGGGTGGCGGTGTTGATCGTCGGCCTGAGTGCGATGAATGGCTTTGAGCGTGAATTACAAAACCGCATTCTGGCAGTGGTGCCGCACGGTGAGATCGAACCGGTTAATCAACCGTTCGAAGGCTGGCCCGAGATCCAGCAGCGGGTGGAAAACGTGCCGGGCATTTTGGCTGCCGCGCCTTATATCAACTTTACCGGTCTGATGGAGAACGGCGCCCAACTGCGTGCGGTGCAGGTCAAAGGTGTGGATCCCGCGCAGGAAAGCCAGCTTAGCGCACTGCCGAAATACGTGCAGGGCGATGCCTGGGGCAATTTCAAAAACGGTGAGCAGCAGGTGATTCTGGGCAAAGGCGTTGCCGAAGCGCTGGGAGTGAAGCAAGGTTCTTATGTGACGGTGATGATCCCGAACAGCGATCCGGAAATGAAGCTGCTGCAACCGAAACGTATTCGCCTGCAAGTGGCCGGTATTCTGCAACTCAGCGGCCAGCTTGATCACAGCCTGGCGCTGGTGCCACTGGCAGATGCGCAACAGTATCTGGATATGGGTGACAGTGTCACTGGCCTTGCTATCAAAGTAAATGACGTGTTTGCGGCGAATAAGCTGGTGCGCGATGCCGGTGAAGTCACCGATGCCTACGTCTATATCAAGAGCTGGATCGGCACCTACGGTTATATGTATCGCGATATCCAGATGATCCGCGCCATTATGTACTTGGCGATGGTGCTGGTGATCGGGGTAGCCTGCTTTAACATTGTTTCCACCTTGGTGATGGCGGTGAAGGATAAAAGCGGAGATATCGCCGTGCTGCGTACTCTCGGTGCCAAAGACGGGTTTATCCGCGCCATCTTTATCTGGTACGGCTTGCTGGCCGGGCTGGTGGGCAGCCTAAGCGGCGTGGTGGTCGGCGTTATTGCTTCGTTGCAACTGACCAATCTTATCAAAGGGATCGAAAAGCTGATGGGGCACTCTTTCCTGTCTGGTGATATCTACTTTATCGATTTCCTGCCGTCCGAACTGCACTGGCTGGACGTACTTATCGTTCTGGCAACCGCCATTGTGCTCAGCCTGCTGGCCAGTTGGTATCCGGCCCGGCGTGCGAGCCGCATCGATCCTGCGCGCGTATTGAGCGGACAATAATAAAAACCTGGGGCTGATTAAGACGCCCCATTTTTTTAGCCTGAGGTCGAGTTATGTACTACGGTTTCGATATGGGCGGCACCAAGATTGAATTGGGTGTGTTCGATGCCGATCTACGGCGTATCTGGCAGAAACGGCTGCCGACGCCGCGTGACGACTACCGGCAATTGTTGGCGGTGTTGCGTGATCTCACCCATGAGGCCGATGCGTTTTGCGGTACGCAAGGTTCAGTGGGGATAGGAATTCCGGGCCTGCCGAATGAAGATGGCACCTTGTTTACCGCCAACGTGCCCGCCGCGATGGGGCAACCACTGCCGCGCGATCTGAGCACGCTGATTGGCCGTGAGGTCAGGGTAGATAACGATGCTAACTGCTTCGCTTTGTCAGAAGCCTGGGATGACGATTTCCGTCACTATCCCAGCGTGTTGGGTATTATTCTTGGCACCGGAGTAGGCGGTGGATTGATTGTGGATGGCAAAGTGCTGTCTGGGCGTAACTATATCGCCGGTGAGTTCGGCCACTTCCGTTTGCCAGTGGATGCGCTGGAAGTGCTCGGGCGTGATATACCTCGCGTAGCCTGCGGTTGCGGCCATAACGGTTGCATTGAAAATTACATATCGGGCCGCGGATTTGAGTGGATGTACAGCCACTTTTATCAGCACCACTTGCCCGCGCAGCAGATTATTGCGCATTATCAGGCGGGTGAGCCACGGGCAGTGGCGCATGTTGATCGTTTTCTGGAAGTGCTGGCGATATGTCTTGGCAATCTGCTGACTATTATCGATCCGCATCTGGTGGTGATTGGCGGTGGGCTATCGAATTTCGACGCGATCTACCAGGCGTTACCGCAACGCTTGCCAGCGCATCTGCTGCGTGTGGCTAAACTGCCACGCATCGAGAAGGCGCGTTACGGTGATGCAGGCGGGGTTCGTGGGGCTGCGTTTCTCAATTTAGTACGTAATAAATAAGCAAGGAGAGTTCATGCACACTCGCCATCGGTTGTGTCGGTTTCGCAAGAATAAGCATGTGCTGCATCAGCGCTTTCGCTCACGGATTTTCCACCGAGATACTATGGCGGCGGCAGAGCTGAAGAAGCCGTTTGTCGTGGTGCTGACGGGGGCAGGGATTTCTGCTGAATCGGGTATCCGCACGTTCCGCGCAGACGACGGGTTATGGGAAGAGCATCAGGTGGAGGATGTAGCCACGCCGGAAGGCTATCGGCGCGATCCTGCGCTGGTGCAGGCGTTTTACAACGCGCGCCGTCAGCAGCTTCAGCAACCGGGCATTGCCCCGAATGCTGCTCACCGCGTGCTGGCCGATCTCGAAGAGTGGCTGGGGGATAACTTCCTGCTGGTGACGCAAAATATCGACAATCTGCATGAGCGCGCTGGCAGTAAGCGAGTGCTGCATATGCACGGTGAATTGCTGAAAGTGCGTTGTACCCATTCCGGGCAGGTATTCAACTGGCTAGGCGATCTGGACGTTGATGAGCGTTGCCACTGTTGCCAGTTCCCCGCGCCGTTGCGCCCGCACGTGGTGTGGTTTGGTGAAATGCCGTTGAGGATGACCGAGATTTACGACGCGTTGGCAAAAGCCGACTTTTTCGTGGCCATCGGCACCTCTGGCCATGTTTATCCGGCGGCTGGCTTTGTGCATGAAGCGCGATCGGCAGGTGCCTATACCATTGAGCTGAATCTGGAACCCAGTCAGGTGGAAAGCCAGTTCGATGAGAAGCACTATGGCCCGGCCAGTGAAGTGGTGCCACGGTTTATGCATAAACTGCTGGCGGGTAAGATCGAGCGGGCAGATATTCCCTATGATGGTGCGGGCTAAGATTGTTGCTGATGTGTATTCAGCTATCTCAGCGTCAAACTATCATTGATTCTAATGATTTCAGGTAAATCTGATTATTAATGACCTGTCTCAATATTTGATCCGAATCGGTTCCGCATAATGAAACGCGAAATTCTGAGGGCGGAACCATGGATAAACTACTTGATCGCTTTTTTAACTACGTCTCTTTCGACACACAGGCTAAAGCGAACGTCAAACATGTGCCGAGTACCGATGGGCAACTGAAGCTGGCGCGTGCGTTGCGGCAGGAAATGATTGAACTGGGGTTTGAACAGGTATCGCTCAGCGAGCACGGCTGCGTGATGGGGACCTTGCCAGGTAATGTCGCTTGGCCGGTGCCTACGATTGGATTTATTTCCCACCTTGATACTTCACCGGACTTTTCCGGTAAAAATGTGACGCCACAGGTAGTGGAGAATTACCGCGGTGGCGATATTGCCTTGGGGATTGGTGATGAAGTGCTGTCACCGGTGATGTTCCCGATCCTGCACCAGATGCTGGGGCAAACGCTGATCACCACCGACGGTAAAACGCTGTTGGGTGCTGATGACAAAGCCGGTATTGCCGAAATCCTCACCGCGATGATGCGGCTGAAACAGCAAAAAATCCCACATGGTGACATCCGCGTCGCCTTTACGCCTGACGAAGAGGTGGGTAAAGGGGCACATTTCTTTGATGTGGAAGCGTTCAATGCCGAGTGGGCCTATACCGTTGATGGCGGCGGAGTGGGTGAGCTGGAGTGTGAAAATTTCAATGCGGCATCGGTGACGGTGAAAATCGTTGGCAACAATGTGCACCCTGGCACCGCCAAGGGGGTAATGGTCAATGCGTTGTCGCTGGCGTCGCGCTTTCACCAGGCACTCCCGCCTGATGAAACACCTGAAAATACCGAAGGTTATGAAGGTTTCTATCACCTGAGCAGCATCAAAGGGCACGTTGAGCGCGCGGAGATGCATTACATCCTGCGTGACTTTGAGCGTGAAGGTTTTGAAGCGCGTAAGCGCAAAATGATCGAAGTGGCGCAAATCGTCGGGCGCGGGTTGCCGCGGGATTGCTATATCGAAGTGGCGATCGAGGACAGCTATTACAACATGCGCGCTCAGGTTGCCGATCATCCGCATGTCATTGCGCTGGCGCAGCAGGCGATGCGCGATTGCGATATTCAACCGGTGATGAAACCGATTCGCGGCGGCACCGACGGGGCACAGCTGTCGTTCAAAGGGTTGCCTTGCCCGAATCTGTTTACCGGGGGGTATAATTTCCACGGTAAGCATGAGTTCATTACGCTTGAAGGCATGGAGCAGGCCGTGGGCGTGATTATGCGTATTGCGGCATTAACGGCGGCGCGAGCCAAAAGATAGACGTGTTTATCGGGCGCAGCTTACTGCGCCCTCCAAATATCGATTAGTCGTTAAAATACCAGTAACCGCTGTTGATCAGCGTGGTCAGCAGGGCGAGGAAGGAAGGATCGTTCATCGCTTCGCCCAGCAGGGTTGCATCAACGCTGAAATGTTGGCACAGCGCATCAGCCGCCTGTAGGTGCTGGGTATCAATCAGCTCACCGTTAACAAAGCACTGTTCGCCAATGCGCAGCACGCGCAGGCCACCCAGGCGCTGTAATGCTTCACCCTGTTGCAGCAGTTCGTGGATCTCGCCAGCTTGATACGGCGGCTCCGGTGGCGCAATGTCCAATTCGTGGCGCGACTGCGAAATAAACTCCCCGAACCAGTGTTGGAAATGTTCTGGCTGTTGCACCAGATCCAGCATCATCTGACGCAGCGCATCTACTTCCTGCGGCAATACGTTGGCCGGATGATCGCGCAGAGTTATGTCCGGATCGCTGTAGCGCTGGCTGCCCAGATCTCGTGCCAGTACGTAATCGGCAAAGCCGCTGACCAGTTCACGGCCATTCGGGGCGCGGAAACCTACGGAGTAGTTGAGCGAGTTTTCCTGCGAATAGCCCTCGTGCGGGAAGCCCGGTGGGATATACAGAATATCACCCGGCTCCATCTCTTCATCGATGATGGCATCGAAGGGTTCGACCTGTAACAGGTCTGGATGCGGACTGTGCTGTTTCATCGGCACTTTCTCACCCACGCGCCAGCGACGACGGCCAGTGCCCTGAATAATGAAGACGTCGTATTGATCAAGATGCGGGCCTACGCCACCGCCCGGCACAGAGAACGAAATCATCAGATCGTCCATACGCCAGTCTGGCAGTGTGCGGAACGGGCGCATCAGCGCGCTGGATGGCTCATGCCAGTGATCGACCGCCTGCACCAGCAATGACCAGTTGGTTTCCCCCAGATGATCGAAGCTTTCGAAGGGGCCATGCGCAACCTGCCAACGGCCATCCTGGTGGCTGACCAAGCGGCTGTCTACTTCGTTTTCCATTGCGAGTCCGGCCAACTCATCCGGGGAGATCGGATCGATAAAGTTTTTGAAGCCGCGCTTCAGGATCACCGGGCGTTTTTGCCAGTAACGTTGTAAAAAGTCGTTCCAGTCCAGATCTAATTGATAATCCATGTTCTATTCCAGGATTGAGTGAGCTTGGAGGGATTATAACGGAAGTTAGGCCCCATGGATCGGGGCCTGAACGACAGAATTTATTCGTGATGGTGGGAGTCATGCTGGCGGGCGAAGGTCACTTCCATGCGAGCCCCACCCAGCGGGCTGTCGC
>JBAQHZ010000167.1:0-9338 GCA_049288585.1 Chania sp. | reverse complement strand
CCGCCGGAGCGCCCCTCGGTGCGCTAGGCCCGAGTATCTCGGGCTAAAAAACCACTTTGTTATCAACCTCAGACACCCGGTTTTTCGGGTGTCTTCTTTTGAGCTTAGGTCATCATGATTAATCACTATCTGTTTGAAGTGATCTTCAGTGCTGTAACGCTGTGTGGTCTGGCTGCTGCTTGGCAACTGTTCCTGACCAGTTAATGCAGTATCGCTTCCTTTAAAACCCTATTCTGCAACGGGCGCGGGTAACCATGGCTGTATAAAAGCCAGTACTGCGCTGATGGTTTGTTGATGTACCCGCTTGCGCTGCTGTACGCCAGAAGCACAGATAAAGGCTTCCCCTTCCTGTGCCAATATCGCCAAGGCTTTTGTATTGCATAGCGGCAAAAAGTCGAAGTGATTGGCATCCGCCAGTTTCAACGCAGTAATGGGGTGCTGACCGCCGTAAGCTGCCAGCGATTCACTCCCGATGCCGCCATCGGCCTCGTCTGGCATATAGTGCTGTGCGGCGACGACCAGTAGCGGTGCAGTTAACTGCCGCAGGCTGTTGGGTTGCAGGTAGGGCACCATGCCCGGATCGAGCGCGACTGCAAAGCGGATCCTGTTGTCGGTATAGTTGGCATCAAACGCGGCGGTGGACACGCTTTCTAGTGCTACCCCTCGGTAAAATAGACAGTTGGGTGAGTTTGGCTGGCGTTGGCAGCCAACGGCAAAATCTTGTAAGGCTACTCGGCCACCAAGGGTTGCAATGGCGCTGTAGCCGCCTTTAGAGTGGCCCATCACGCCAATTGACTGAGCATTAATCCGCTGCCGCCAGGTTGTGTCACTGAGCATTGTGTCGATCAGCGCTGAAATATCTCGCGTTTGCTGCCAAAGCAACATTGACCGTGCGGGAACAGAATCGCCTGTGGTACTGCCCGGATGATTGGCTGCAACCACAATCG
The DNA here is from genome assembly GCA_049288585.1 of Chania sp. Lineage (GTDB taxonomy): Bacteria > Pseudomonadota > Gammaproteobacteria > Enterobacterales > Enterobacteriaceae > Chania. The sequence goes on along the minus strand of JBAQHZ010000167.1, from coordinate 8,391 downwards.
CGCCCTGTTGTACCAACGCCTGCGCCAACCAGGCCAGGCTGCTATTATTGCCGCCACTGCCGTGGCTAAAAACCACTAGCGGAAAACGCCCGGCTGCCGGTAGCACATCAGGCTGCGCGGCAATACCTTCAAATACCGGTCTGGCACCTACCATTTGCAACGGGCCATTGGCCGCAGTGGGGTAATAGATACGGGTAACCAGTTGACGATCGCCGTTATAAAACGTTTGCAAGCGGCTGGCGACCTGCCAGGGTGCCGCCGTTGCCACACTGCTAAACAGTAACCAGAAGAACCACAGCTTTTTCATTATTGCTTTCCTTAACGAGGATGTGAAAACCCACAGTGGCAGCGGTTCCTGCTCTCTGCGACCTTGATCGCGATCCAGGTCGCTAAACGATTGTTTTGGCTGACGCTGGCTTCTACACTCATTGGTTTTCCGCAAGCCTGTAAAGAGGGGTTCCATGCCGCTTATCCCGCTGTCATTTCTGTTCAGCCTGCTGTGTGTGGTTTTGACTGTGCGCCTTGGCCGACCACAGCCGCGCCGTTGGCTGTTACAACTGCTGTTACTGATATGCGCTTGGCAAAGCCTGCTGGTGGGGATCCGTTTTGGCTATCAACAGACTTGGGCTGCTGGGTTACAACCCTTGGGCGCAGCGTTGATCCCGCCATTGTGCTATCTGGTATTGATGCTCCATGCGCGCGGGCCGGTGGGATGGCGAGACACTGGGCATCTGTTGCTTCCGCTGTTAACGCTGTTGGCCCAGTGGAAAGCACTGTTCGCGTTGGATGGGCTGATCGTTGTCGGTTATTTGGGTTACGGCGCTGCTATCTTGGGTTATCTGAAGCGCGGCGAGAATGGCTTACAGCAGGTTTCGCTGGCTGACAGTTGGCTCAGTTACCGGCTCTGGTGCGGGTTAGGTGGCTTGTTGACGATCGGTGGTTTTGCCGAACTGGCTATCGCTCTGGATTACGCGCTATTTGCGGGCCATCATGCTGGCCCGCTGGCAGCTTTTGGCAATGTGCTGGTGGTGGTAGGCGTGGCGCTGGTGCTTGGTGGAGACCGGGGGCAACCGGGCTCGGAAGAGTCTCCTGTGCAGACGGCGTTAACCAGCGCGGCCCCCGACGCCGAAGAGTGCGAACTCTGGTTCCAGCAGATTAACCGGCGATTATTGCAGGACGACTTGTATCTGGAGCCGAATCTGAATCTGGCGCGTTTGGCACGCAAAGTAGGGCTACCGGCACGCAAGGTGTCGCAGGCCATCAATCAGCAGGCGGGGATGAATGTTTCGCAATACGTCAACCAACTGCGTATCCAGCAAGCGGCTGAATGGTTAATCGGCAGCGATCGTCCGGTCACTGACATCATGCTGCAAGCCGGATTCAGTACTAAATCCAACTTTAACCGCGAGTGTCTGCGGGTTTATGGCATCAACCCGAGCGAATGGCGTAAGCGTAAAACGGCTTCTTAGCTTCCCGGTTGTTTTACCAGTGAGTCAGCACTTCGCGGTTATAGCGTTCATTATAGGCGCGGCGGAACTGCGCCAGTTCGAACGCATCCAAATCCAACTCAGCGAAGTAAAACAGCGCCGCCTCGGTGTGTTCGGCATGCAATTCCGGCGATAGCCCGGCGCGCAGCAGCATTTCGCGCCACAGACCAATCTGTTCGTCGTCCGCCTGTTTGATAAACGTCAGATAGATAAACAACAGATAAGCGGCTTGATGCATCTCTTCGGTATAACCGTTGTTCAGCACGCGGATAAACGTCTGGCTGTTGCGGTTGCCCATTTCTTGCAGCATCGATTCAATCAGCATCGGTTTTACTTTGAGTTGCTGTACCAGCGAATCTATCGCCTTGCGGGTATCGGAAGTCAGAATGCGGTAACCGATAATAAATACCGCAATCAGGGCGGCGATGATGATCCACGTCATTGATGATGTTTTACCGTTTTGGAGCGCCAGGAATTGGCAGGAGGCGCTGCAAACAGCGCCTGAAATTATCCGTGTTGCTCGCCGCTGAAATTACCGGTGGCGTGTTGCTGATTATGGGCATAGCGATTGAAGGTGGCGGCGTCTTTTGCCAAGGCATCCAGATGTGCCCCCAGCATTTTGATCTGCTTGATCAGCGCATGCTGCTCCGGCACCGAACTGGCGGTGTTCAGCCTGTACATCAGTTGCTCATTCTGCATCCGCAGGGCAATTTCACGCTGTTGGGCTTCTTCCAATTGCTGTTGCAAAGCCTGATAGCTTTGCTGCCATTCGCGGTGTTGTTTTTCAAAGCTGGCCTGCAACTCATTCATTGCATTCTGAAACTGGCTGTCCAGTTCGCGCATTGTCATGGTTTTTTCCTTTTGCGGCACTCAATGATGGCTTGCAGTATAGCGAAAATGGCTCAGAAGCTCACCCGTTGCCGGTAATTCCTGGCTTGCAACCTGTGCAGGGCGTCTTACAATCATCTTTATCCCCCCCTATCACAAGGATCCCCCGGTCGTTTATTGGCTAGCATAATCCCCCGAGAGTGACACGAAATGAGCAACGAAGATAAAGGTTTTTTTGAGCAGGCAATGGCCGATGTAACCCCGCTAGCCGAGGGGCAGCAGACGCTATACTTTAAACCGCAAGATCCCATCGACAAACGTGCGCGCCGCGAAGCGCAGGCGCTACAGTTGGAAAACTTCCTCAGCACCGGCTTTCTCGACATTATTGCGTGCGATGTCCCGTTGGAATACAAGGGCGAAGGCATTCAGCAGGGCGTGCTGGATAAGCTGCGCAGTGGGCACTATGCGCCGCAGGCCAGCCTGAATCTGCTGAGGCGCCCGGTAGAAACCTGCCGTCAGGAATTGTTCCGCTTTATTATGCAGGCAGAGCAAAACAGCCTGCGTTCGTTGCTGATCGTGCATGGCCGTGGGCGGGAAGATCAGAGTCACCCCAATATTGTGCGCAGCTACGTGGCCAAATGGCTGGCGCAGTTTGAGCAGGTGCAGGCGTTTTGCCGCGCACTGCCGCGCGACGGCGGTGAGGGAGCCTGCTATGTCACGCTGCGTAAGTCTGCCGCAGCGAAGGCAGAAAACTTCGAGCGGCATGCCAAACGCAGCCGTTAAGCACTGTCTCCGGCAGAATCGCTGATCAACTGATTGAGAAAGCGTTGCAGCACACCGGAGAGAATGTCGTCGTGAAATGGGGCGGTTGTATCATGCCAAAGGCGTCGAGCGTTCGGTGCGCAACCTGTTGTGGCAAGGTAAATCGCAGCAGGAGTTTTATTGGTCGTTGGAATGGCTATATGGCTGGAAAGAGCAGAACTGCCTGAAAGCGCGTTAGACATAGCAGCCAACGGCGCGGTTAAACGCCGTTGGCTATAAAAATCACTGCTTAAACCATTTGTGATCGAGTGAGAAGCGGCCAGCGCCGGTGACCGACAGCAGCAGCAACCCGGCGATAATACTGATGTTTTTAAAGAAACCAATCTCATTACCGAGCATTTCTGCACCGCTCATTCGCCAGAATGGATGGCCGATCAGGGCCGTACCCAGCACGTATATTGCATAAATGATGGCCAGTGGCCGGGTAAATGCACCCAGCACAATGGCAACGCCAAAAACAAACTCAACCATCACGGAAATGATCGCAGCTATGTAGGGCAGCGGTGTGCCGTAACCCTCCATCGCCGTTACCGTGGCAGCAAAGTTGGTCAGCTTCATCCAACCGAAAATAATAAACAGAATCATCAGCAATATTCTGGACAGCAGAATCGTGCCATCTTTCACACTTTCGCTCATCGTGAACCCCTTAGCCACTAAGGAATGATGTGGTTGTACCTAGTAAAGATTAGAACAAGTTCACACTTTTTCTAGCGTGGGCAGAGAGATACAGCAAGTCAGTATGCCACCGATGATTATCGGTTTAGCGCCGTTTTATATGCGTTGCTGATTCCAGGGCATCTTGGCTAGCAGAGTGGCCATGCCGCAAAAACCGCTGAGCCCGGCAAATAGCAGCCCTGCGCCAACAAAGCTGGGCAGCAGGAAGAACAATGGGGTGAGCGTGTAGCCTAAGGCGGCGCCCAGCAGAATCAATGAACCGGCTGCAATCTGTACCTGGCGCATCATCGGCAACGGTTGTTTTTTATCTTTCACCACCGCGAACCCCTGCTGTTTCCAGCCGTTGATGCCGCCTTCCAGCAGATAAACCTGTGCCGGTGACGCGGCGGTTGCCAGCACTGCCGCATTCTGCGCGGTACGCTTGCCGGACTGGCAGTGGAAAATAACCACGTCCTGCTCGCAAAGCGGCTGTGGTTTTTCACCTTTTTCAATCACCGACAGCGAGAGCAAACGGGCTTGCGCAATATGCTCATGGGCATATTCATCGGCATCGCGGATATCGAACAACCGCGCTCCCTGTTTTAGCCGTTGTTGAGCGTCTTGTGATGTTATCGTTTCTACGTTCATATCATCCTCAGGGGCAATAGATAGTTTTCAACGTGCTGATGACTTCCTGCACGGCGGTGTTTTTAATGAAGTAGTTAATGCGTTGCCCATCTCTGGCGTTTTCAATCAACCCTTCATCACGCATTCTGGCCAGATGCTGTGAAGTTGCCGACGGGCTCAGCCCCGTGATGGCGGCCAATTCCCCCGCACCTGTGCCGGGGGAGTCCACCAGCATACAAAGGATCAGTAAGCGGTGAGGGTTGCTCATGGCCTTGAGCAGCTTTGAGGCTGCATCGGCGCTGGCGAGTAGTGATTGCAAGTCTGGTTCTGTGGTCATAGTTATTTTAGATATTTCTAAATTTAGTAAACTCTAAACTATGTGTGCGCTAAATGCACGCGAAATTTTGTGCGTGCTTTTGGCCCGCGCTATGCCAATTTCGCCATCTCTATTAAAGAAATCCCTCAAGCATCTAACTCCCTTCAATACCATAGTGATGATTCTGTTTAACAAAAAATAAACATAAAACATACAGATAAGCGTTATGTACTTCGCTAATCAGCGGCTTTTCCCTTCCGTTAAACAGAGTCTGTCAGCCGCAACGTTGTTCACAAGAACCTGCAACTGGGAGCTTCAATATGGAACTGAAACATTTCACCAGGGTCGCTGAATCCATCGCCGATCAGACCCGTCAGTTACTTAAACAAGAACGCCAGCGTTACCTCTACGGCGGCCGGGAATTTGATACCAAAGACGATCTCAGCCCGGTCACCCTCATTGACCAGCAAGTGGAGCAACTGATCCGCGAGCAGTTAAATCAAGCATTTCCCACCCATGGCATTTTGGGGGAAGAGTTCGGTGCCGAAGCTCAAAACGAAGAGTGGGTATGGGTGATCGACCCCATCGACGGTACTAAACAGTTTATCGCGGGCGTTCCGGTTTACGGGACGCTGCTGGCGCTGTGCCACCATGGCCGGCCGGTGGTTGGGATCATTGATATTCCGGCGCTGGACGAACGCTGGGTAGGCGTTGCCGGGCAGCCCAGCACGTTGAATGGCCAGCCGATCAGCACGCGGCCCTGCCAGCATCTGGCTAATGCCCTGATGTCCACCAGCAATACCGAGTTTGTGCTGCCTGAACATCGGGCGGGCTACAACCATCTGCTCAAAGCCAGCAAATGGCGGATCTATGGCGCGGCTTGCTATGCCTATGGTTGCCTGGCCGCAGGTCGTATCGATCTCAGCGTCGACAGCGGCGGCATGCGCGAAGTCGACTACTGCGCCATGGTGCCGATTATCGAAGGCGCAGGCGGCAAAATCACCGACTGGTACGGTGAACCGCTCACCATGTATTCCAAATCCACCGTTGTTGCCGCGGGCGACCCGCAACTGCATGCGCAGGTGCTGGCGGCGCTCTCCCACCACAGCAGTTCGCAGCCTAACCCCCTCGCATGACAGGTGAATATGATGATCAAATGGATGAAATCAGCACCGGTGCAACCCGTTACCGCAGATGCTGAGCAGATTAACCATACCTATCGTTACTGGCGTATCCATATCATGCTCGGTATGTACGTCGGCTATGCGGTGTATTACTTCACCCGCAAAAGCTTTAACTATGTCATGCCGGAGATGCTGAAAGACTTGGGGTTAACCGTGGCGGATGTCGGCCTGATGGGAACTCTGTTCTACTTTATGTACGGTGCCTCGCGTTTTATTTCCGGAGTGCTGAGCGATGCCGCCAACCCGCGCTATTTTATGGGCATTGGGCTGATCCTGACGGGGGTGATCAATATTCTGTTCGGTTTCAGTTCGTCGCTGTTTGCCCTGACGGCGTTCTGGATCGCCAATGCGTTTTTCCAAGGGTGGGGCTGGGCTCCTTGTTCCAAGCTGCTCACTACCTGGTATTCGCGCAATGAACGGGGATTCTGGTGGGCGATCTGCAATACCTCGCACAACGTCGGTGGGGCGGTTATTCCGCTGTTGGCGGGGGTGCTGGCGGTGAATTACGGCTGGCGCTACGGGATGATCGTGCCAGGACTCATCGCGATTGTTAGCGGTTGCTTCCTTTGCTTTCGCCTGCGCGATCGCCCGGTGGCGATGGGCCTGCCGACCGTGGGGCAATGGCGGGTGGATCCACAGGAGCTGGAACAGGAACAGACCAGCGCCAAACTGCCGCTGATGGAGATCCTAAAACGCTATATCTTCACCAATAAATATATCTGGCTGCTGGCGATCTCCTATGTGTTTGTTTACGTGGTGCGTATTGGGATTAACGATTGGGGGAACCTGTATCTGATACAGAACCATGGTTATTCGCTGGTGAAAGCCAACTCTTCGCTGACCATGCTGGAGATCGGTGGCTTTATCGGCACCATCGTGGCCGGTTGGGGCTCAGATAAGCTGTTTGCCGGTAACCGGGTGCCGATGAATATCATTTTTATGATAGGCATTTTTGTCAGCGTGCTGTTGATCTGGCTGTTACGTATCGATAGCTATCTGTTTAATGCCACCTGTTTCTTCTTTATCGGCTTCTTTATCTTTGGCCCACAGATGCTGATCGGTATTGCAGCGGCAGAGTCTGCGCATAAAGATTCTGCCGGGGCTGCGACCGGGTTTGTCGGCATCTTTGGTTACTTGGGGGCTGGGTTATCTGGCTGGCCGCTGGCTAAAGTGCTAGAAACCTGGAGCTGGGATGGTTTCTTCGTGGTGTTATCGGTAACGACCTTGGCTTCAGCACTTTTGCTGTTGCCGCTGGTGGTGAAACCACGGCGAGCAGAACCGGTAACTGCCAGTTAAACGTATGTGGAGAAATCGCTCCTCACGGTGGGGAGCGATACCGCAGGATGTTGCCCACAGCGGCGATAACCGGAAGCAGAAACTTCAGCAATATCTCGTGTCATAGCATGGTTTATCCTTCTCCTACTTCATCACAAGCGATCATTCCCTCGCCTATTATCTAAGCTGCCAAATTGTGCTTTACTCAGGCTGTCGGCAAGGTGTCAGGTTACTGTCGGGTTGCTGGCCTGTTGCAGTGTGCCGCTTCACGGCATAGTGTGCGAAGTTTCCACTTGCTTATAAAGGATGATGTCCATGAGTCAGAATTGCATTAAACAACTGCGGCTTTCCAGAGCCTGGTCACAGGAACAACTTGCGGAACTTTCGTCCCTCAGCGTGCGCACCATACAGCGAATCGAGAACGGTGAGCAGGCCAGCCTCGAGACACTCAGCGCCATTGCTGCCGTGTTTAATATCAGCGTGACAGAGATTTCCGGCGGCGGAGATCAATCGGATACCGAATTGCGTGATAGCGCTCTTGACCAGCAGATTGAAAGAGCCAAGGCGAGGGTGGTCGCCGAAAGTGGTTTCTACCGCAGCCTGCTGATTTATGTGGTGGTGAATCTGTTTCTGTACGCGATTAACCGCTTTATCACCCCGGGCAGCGTCTGGTTTATCTGGCCGCTGGCCATCTGGGGCACATTTATTGTGATCCAGGGTGCAAAAGTCTTTTTCTTGCAAGACTGGCTGACCCGCTGGCAGCAGGAGCGCTTGCAGAAAATATTGCGTAAGTAGGGCGTTACAGCTAGAAGTGTTAAATCTTTACGATATTATAATTTAAATCAGATAGTTAATTACTAACCCATCCCCCCGCTGCAACATGGATTTTGCCGCGGGTTTTTTGCGTTACTTGCAACGGGAAGGGCAGTAAAGGATAAGCCTGCCAATATTGGCGCAGGCGTACCGTTGAAAAGCGTGGTTACGCTGGTTTAATCTTGTTAACCAGCCAAATGCCGCCGCACACCAGCAGTAATGCCAGGACGTTACGCCATTCCATAATGCTTTCATTGAGGAAGATGGCAGAAAGTACGGCACCAGACACCGGGATCAGGAAGTTAAAGGGAGCGACCATTCCCACACGGTTGTATTTTAACAATAAGCTCCACAAGGCAAACGCCACCGATGACAGCAAAACCAG
>JBAQHZ010000166.1:0-5066 GCA_049288585.1 Chania sp. | reverse complement strand
AAGGCAGCCAACACCCAAGCGACTTGAAGTATGAAGGGTATATATGACGCGTGGGGAGGGTTTGCTAGATAAACCCCCTCAATTTGAAGGGGTTTGCGAGAGTGTTGCTCTGGGCTATAGCGTTTTGCTCAATGTGGCGACCATCACCGCTTTAATGGTGTGCAGGCGGTTTTCCGCCTGATCGAACACTACGCTGTGCGCGGATTCGAATACCTCGTTAGTGACTTCCATACCGCCCAGCAGGCCATATTGCTCTGCCATCTGCTTGCCCAAGGTGGTTTGATCGTCGTGGAACGCGGGCAGGCAGTGCAGGAATTTCACCTGCGGGTTGCCGGTCAGTTTCACCATCGCCATGTTCACTTGGTAAGGCTTCAACAGGGCAATACGTTCCTGCCACACCTCTTTCGGCTCGCCCATTGAGACCCAAACGTCGGTATACAGGAAATCAGCGCCTTTCACCCCTTCGGCGATCTCTTCCGTCAGCGTGATTTTACCGCCGGTCTGCTGCGCCAGCGCCTGACACTCTGCTACCAGTTCCGCCTGCGGCCAGCAAGCTTTTGGTGCCACCAGACGCAGATCCATCCCCACCAGTGCGGCAGCTTCCAACAGGGTATTGCCCATATTGTTACGTGCGTCACCGATGTAGGCGAACTTCACTTCGCTCAGCGGTTTGTTCGGCAAGTGTTCACGCACGGTGAGCAGATCTGCCAGCAGTTGGGTAGGGTGGAACTCGTTGGTCAAACCGTTCCACACCGGTACACCTGCGTGGTTTGCCAGCGTTTCCACCAGGTGCTGGCCAAAACCGCGATACTGAATACCGTCGTACATGCGGCCCAGCACGCGAGCGGTGTCTTTCATCGATTCTTTATGGCCGATCTGGCTGCCGCTTGGGCCAAGATAGGTGACCTGCGCCCCCTGATCGAATGCGGCAACTTCGAAAGAGCATCGGGTACGGGTTGAGTCTTTTTCGAAGATGAGCGCGATGTTTTTGCCTTGCAGGTGGCGGGTTTCCTGGCCTTGCTTTTTGGCCTGTTTTAAATCAGCAGCCAGTTGCAGCAGAGACTGGATCTCGGCAGGAGTAAAATCCATTAACCTCAAAAAGTGACGACTGTAAAAGGGGTTTATCTGGTTCATCTTCGTATATCCCTAACGTTTTAATTGAATTAAAATTCACTTTATATGTATGAATATTCAATTTCAACCCCAGGAAAGAAATCTTTCACGTTTATCATGGCAGCTGTGACATTGGTGTGTGAAAATAGAAGTATTGAAAGCCATTTTATTGAGGATAGAGGCATGGCAAACCGCGAATTGCTGGAAGAACAACGTGAAGAAACCCGCCTGATCATCGAAGAACTGCTGGAAGACGGCAGCGATCCGGATGCGCTCTACACCATTGAGCACCATTTCTCTGCCGAAAAGTTTGAAGTGCTGGAGAAGGCCGCGGTTGAAGCCTTTAAGCTGGGCTACGAAGTGACCGATGCCGAAGAGCTGGAAGTAGAAGATGGCTCACTGGTGATGTGCTGTGACGTGATCAGCGAAGTGGCGCTGAATGCCGAACTGATCGACAGCCAGGTGGAGCAACTGGTGGCGCTGGCAGAGAAATGCGGTGTTAACTACGACGGTTGGGGCACCTACTACGAAGATCCGAACGGTGAAGACGGTGAGGATGACGAAGAAGACGGCGAATTTATCGATGAAGACGACGACGGTAAGCGCCATTAATTAATCTAAAGGGCCGGGTTCCCGGCCCTTTTCCTGTGTAATCTCAAATGACATACCATTCTCTATTAACCCCAATTCTGAACTTCCTACATTGTGAAACCCCAGATGGCTGGATTGACGCCGCGCGCCGTCCGGAAAACCTGCCACTGTTGCTGACCGACCATATGGTTTGCGAACTGAAAGCGGCGCAGACCGGCATGTGGCTGATCCGCCGTTATGTGGCGGACAAAGAGAGCGGCGATGCACTGCTGGCACTGCTGCGGCCCTATGAGGCCTTTGTGCATGAGGAGCAGGGCGTGCCGGAAGCTTTATTCCGCCAGAGCGCTTTCACCAAGAAGATCCTGCCAAAAAACGGCTCGGCCTACGGGCAGGATCTGGTGGATAAGATGGTGCTGCTGATTAAGGAAGAACTGCATCACTTCTCGCAGGTGCTGGAGATCATGCAGGCGCGGCAGATCCGCTATAAAAAGATCACCGCCAGCCGCTATGCCAAAGGCATGATCCGCGAAGTGCGCACTCACGATCCGGCTACCTTGATCGACAAATTGATCTGCGGCGCTTATATTGAGGCCCGTTCCTGCGAGCGCTTCGCTAAGCTGGCGCCGTTTTTGGACGACGAACTTAACCGGTTCTACGTTTCATTGCTGCGTTCCGAGGCGCGCCATTATCAGGACTACCTGACGCTGGCGCAGCAGATTGCTGAGGGTGATATCAGCGAGCGTGTGGCTCATTTTGGCCGCATTGAAGCGGGGCTGATCCGGTCGCCGGATAATGAGTTCCGCTTTCATAGCGGTGTGCCGGTGGGGTGATGTTTTCCTTTGCCTTCATACTCTCCCACAGTCTTGTTCCTTGTCCACATCACTTGAGATAAGGGCATGAGTGTTTGTTTCGGTCGCTAAATATTCAGCGTTCATCGGTAACTCGGTGAACGCGCCCGAGCCAAGGGCCCAAGGCGGTGCCCTTGGCAATCCGCGCCTTCGCCATATCAGGCGGTGGGCTTTGCCCATTTCCCTCACTCCGCCACAGCGCATGACGGCCGGCTACGACAGTCGTCCCTGACTGTCTCGCCTGACCGCGCCGTCCGTGGCGCGGTCGCCTATGCGCCGTGTCCGCGCTCGGCGCCTTCAATGGCGTCAAAACCGGTGCTCATCTCACCAACGATAGGGGGTGAAACTCTGTTATCAATACCATTGTGAAGATTGTCCGTCGGGTGTTGATGCTAAGCGTGGGCGCGGTACAGGGCCCTGCCTTGGGCCCTGCGTTGTGCTCTGTTTACGGCAATTTCCATTACACCCGGCTTACATAGAAGAATACGTCGTGTATAAGACACAATCTTAGGGAGAGATTTTTTACTCTGTGGTATCCAAAATCAAATCCACTGCCTTTTCCGCCAGCATAATGGTCGGAGCGTTGGTGTTGCCGCTGGTGACCTGCGGCATGACCGAGCAGTCCACCACCCGCAGGCGTTTAAAGCCGTGTACCCGTAGTTGCAGATCGGTCACTGAGTCTTCGCTGCTCTGGCCCATGCGGCAACTGCCTACCGGGTGATAGACCGTCTTGCAGAAGTTACGCACGAACTCCTCCAACTGTGCTTCGTCGTTGGTCCACTGTGGCTGCGGCATCAGCAGATCTTTAATCAGCGGTTTAAGGGCGGCGGTTTGCAAAAAGCGCAGGCCAAATTTAACGGCGCGAATGCTACCGGCCAGATCGTCTGGGTGACCAAGGTAGTTGGCCTGTAGCTTGACCGGGTCGTTTGGGTTGCGGCTGCGCAGTTGCACTTGGCCGCGTGCTTTGGGCTGTAAATAGCCGACTTTCAGCGTCATGCCGTGGACCGCTGGCAGCGGTTCGCCGGGTACGTCGTCCCAACTGTCCAGCAGCGGCAGGAAGTGGATCTGCACGTCTGGCCGACCATCGCCGAGGCTGTCGGTAAAGGCGGCACCTTCGAGCACGTTGGAGCTCAGCACGCCGCTGCGGAAAGCCAGCCACTCGGCGCCGTGGCACAGCGCCTGCAAACCGCGATCGGCACCGAACAGGCTGACAGGCTCGCGCATGCTGACGTTGATCGACATATGCAGATGATCGTGGAAGTTCTTGCCCACCGGCAGATCTGCCAAGGGCGTAATGCCTAAGGATTCCAGATGTTCGCGGGGACCAATACCGGACAGCATCAGGATCTTCGGTGAGCCGACTGCGCCAGCGCTGAGGATCACTTCTTTACTGGCTTTTGCGGTGATTTCACTGCCGCCGTTCTGGCTGTAAATCACACCGGTTGCCACGTTGTTTTCGAGAGTGATGCGGTGCACCAAGGCATTGAGCTTCACTACCAGCCGTGAGTTATCACGCACCGATTTCAGGTAGGTGCGTGCGGTGCTGGCGCGTTCGCCTTTGCGGGTGGTGGTCTGGTAGAAACCGACGCCGTGTTGGCTTTCGCCGTTGAAGTCGTTGCGGTAGGGCAGGTTCAGCTCCTGGCCAGCGCGGATAAACGCCATGCTGAGCGGATGCCGATAGCGATTCTCACTGACCGGCAGCAGTCCGTCGCTGCCGTGATAGCCATCGGACAGGCTTTCGTTGGCCTCGGCGCGTTTAAAATAGGGCAACACGTCCTGATAACCCCAGCCGGTGCAGCCGAACTTTTTGGCCCAATCGTCGTAATCCTGTTTTTGACCACGGATGTAGATCATGCCGTTCACCGAACTGCTGCCACCCAGCACCTTGCCCTGGGCGATCTGCATACGGCGGTTGTTGGCATGGGGTTCTGGCTCGGTTTCATACGGCCAGCTTTTTTTGGCGATGACCTTGGCTACCCCGGCGGGCATCTTGATAAACAGATTATTGTCGTCGCCACCGGCTTCCAGCAGCAGAACACGCGCCTGAGTACGGCGGATGAGTTGTGCTGCCAGCACGCAGCCCGCTGAGCCTGCGCCGACAATGATGTAATCGAAGGTATTTTCCGACATAAGTGTTCCCTGTGCGTGATGGCTGGTTATTGCAGAGTAGCGCAGCAGGATTGATGGTCAATTTGCGATCGTTAATTTATTAACGAATGTCACAATAATTTTACATTTCAGATGTGATATTTAGTTTATCTGTTTGAAATATAAAAGTGTCAGGTGATTTTTTTAATGATGTTGATATTAATAATTTTTTGGGAAGGGGCGTGATGTTCAAGATGCATATACCCGTCCTGTTCCCCTCACCCCAACCCTCTCCCCGAGGGCTGTCTCTTATACACAACGTGTTCGTCTCTGTAAGCCAGGTGTAATGGGAATTGCCGTAAAAGATCATAATCCGATGGAACAATAATGGACGGCAATTGCAGGGCCCAAGGCGGGGCCCTGCAC
>JBAQHZ010000165.1:0-10281 GCA_049288585.1 Chania sp. | reverse complement strand
GGCTTACAGAGACGAACACGTTGTGTATAAGAGACAGCGCCCTTGGGAGAGGATGAGGGGATGAGTTACCACTAACAGGGATTTACGCTGAATCACAGCCACCGGATGGGGCAAAACCGGATCATATAAATACTATCATCACCAAATATTATCCTGGCGTATTGCCAAAGCAGGTATAAACCGGATTTAAATGTATTGGTGCCACTCATGCAGTTGCCCTGATGGCAGCCCCAACTATACCCAAAATAATTCGAGTTGCTTGACAAAACACAATGCGTTTTTGAACAGCACTTGTGCTGGAACCCCAGGAGCATAGGCCACTATGTGACCAGGGTGAACGATAAATCTGCTTGGCAGATTTGAACGCTGCTTGCAGCGGCCCTCAAGGGGCAAGGCCCAATATGGGCCGAGTAATGTGGCCAATACCCAAGCAACGGTATGATGGGTATATATGGACACCGACCCGATGCAAGCATGGGCGTTTATTTTCTCTGACAATGTAGCCACCCAATATATTTAAATTTAGCATCGATGTTTCCTGATGAACTTCCGTACTCCCAGGCCTCATTAGCGACTAATAATAGAATACTGAAGAGAACTTAATCCGGCTTGAGCGATCTGAGCAAAAGCTTGATGACTAAAAAATAAGGTTTTACAGGATCCATTTTTCATCGTGTAACTACCTGCTGTTTTAGAAAAAGGAAATCACAATCGAAAGTAGCCGAACTCAGTGTACCGCTAGCTAAGTAGCACTTAGATTTTTCGAGGTAAGTTCAATCACTTCTAAATAAATTTTTACGTTTTTGATGTGTCATACCAGAAAGCTATCCCTCTCAAGGTCGGTTCAGCTTTCACACGTAGATAAGCATTCTGGGGAGGACAGAATTCAGTTTAAGAAGTACAATCCGGTGATTTTTCAATTACTGTATTCGCATCTATGGAGCTACTTTTATGGCACAATTTGCCGTTATAGGCCTTGGACGGTTTGGCTCCACGGCTTCGCTTGAGTTAATCCGGCTTGGGCACCAAGTTCTGGGCGTAGACTCAGAGCCAAAATTTATCAATAGACTGGCAGATAAACTCAGTTATGCCGTCATTGCCGATGCCACAGATGAGCAAGCTCTTGCCGAGCTCGATTTATTACGCTATGACGCGGTGTTGGTCGCCATTGGCGAAGATCTGGAAGCCAGTATTCTATGCGTTCTGCATCTGAAAAATTTAGGTGTACAACAACTCTGGGTCAAAGCCAGCTCCAAACCACATCATACGATTTTATCTCGCCTTGGGGTCAGCCGTATTATCCATCCTGAAGAAGAGATGGGGATAAAAGTTGCTCAAGCACTCAACTACCCGATGATCAACCAATATTTGTCCTTGGGTCATAACCAGTATTTGGTTGAAATACTTGTGAACAACCACCTTGAGGGTACCGTGCTATCCACTTTGCTGAAAGATACCAAGCAGGACGTGAAAACGGTGCTTGTAAAAAGGCATAGCAAGTTACTCTCCCCTGTGCCTGATGATTTTATTTTAGAAACCAATGACTGTTTAATATTGGCTGGCACTCTGTCGATGTTGGAATCACTGGCACCACGGTTGGTCTAACAATGAAAAATTGGTTACCACAGCGTCAACCCTACTTACGCTCCCATCCCTTGCGAACAAGGTCGTTGACACTCAGCCCACCAGCCGTTTTGGCACTGGGTTTTCTTGCATTGGTCCTGGTAGGCTGCTTGCTTTTACTGTTACCTATTTCGACCCATAAACCCATAACGGTGCTACAAGCGCTTTTTACCTCCACATCGGCCGTTACCGTCACCGGTCTTGTGGTGCTGGATACAGGTTCTCAGTTCACACTGTTTGGTCAGTTTGTTATTGCTTTACTTATTCAGGCCGGTGGGCTGGGGTTTATGACCTTTGCGATAGTTGCCGCGATAAGCCTTGGGGTTAAAATTGGCCTTTCCCAGCAAAAAATAGCTCAAGAGGCGTTGAACCAGACGTCACTGGCTCAGGTGGTTCAAACGGCAAAAGCGGTATTGTTCTACTCTGTGGTCATTGAACTGATAGGTATTTTCCTGCTTACCCTCGTATGGTGGCCTGAGTATGGTTTCACCAAAGCGTTATATCGTGGTTTCTTTTATACCATCTCTGCCTTTAATAATGCAGGCTTTGCCTTAAATAACGATAGCCTGATGCAGTATGCTGGCAGCATACCTGTCAATCTGGTGATCACGTCGCTATTTATTATTGGCGGCATTGGTTTTTCTGTATTGATAGACCTGAAAAGACACCGTCATTGGTATCAACTGAGTACCAACACGCGTGTTATTCTACTGGCGACCTTAATAATAAATACTTTGGCCTTTTTCCTGATCTGGCTGTTGGAAGCCAATAATCCGGCGACATTGGGTAGTATGCCTGTGAAAGAACAAGTTCTTGCCGCCTGGTTTCAGGCCGTGACGCCAAGAACCGCGGGTTTTAATACCCTCGACTACAGCACAATGACTGATGCCAGTAATATATTGACATTACTATTGATGTTTATTGGCGGGGGCTCGTTGAGTACAGCTAGTGGTATTAAGTTAGGGACTTTTGTTATCCTGATCATGGCAACTTACACTTTTTTACGCCGCCGTGATGAGGTCACCATCATGCAACGTACCGTGCCACATTCGCAGGTTTTAAAAGCATTGGCTCTGGTTTTTATTTCAATGGGTTTTGTCTTTATCAGTACATTTGTGCTTTCCATTACTGAGCAAGCATCATTGTTGGATGTGGCGTTTGAAGTGGTTTCAGCCCTGAGTACTGTTGGCTTATCGCGTGGATTGACAGCAGAATTAAGTTCGCCAGGACAATTTTTGATTATTATCTTGATGATTACTGGCCGCCTTGGCCCATTAACATTGGCTTATTTTCTCGCTACACCGCAGAAAAAACGTATTCGCTACGCAGAAACTCGGATCCAGATTGGTTAGTCTGGATAAGTCGTTTCCTTTGAATATCGCCGTATAACAATCTGACGGGTGCTCTGGTGAGCACCCGTTTTTTATCCTGCGTAAAAATCACGCCTGATTCTGACGCCACCAGTCAGCCAGCAGAATACCGGTTGCTACCGAAACATTCAGGCTTTCTACCTTACCGGTTCCACCGATAGACACGCTCATATCGCCCTGCTGCCAAGCGCTGTCGCTCAAGCCATCACGTTCCTGGCCCAATACCAGCACCATTTTGGCAGGCAGTTTGGCCTGTGCCAACGCGGTCCCTTTATGGCTGGAAGTGGTCACAATGGTGTAACCCGCCTTGCGGAAGGTATCCAATACTGACAGGAAATCATCGGCGTTGATCGCCTTGATATGCTCCGCGCCGCCTTCTGCGGTGCGCACCGCTGCGCCTGACTCCAGCAAGGCCGGATCCTGCAACAGCACCGCGTTAACACCGAAGTGCGCACACGAACGTACGATCGCCCCCAGGTTGTGCGGGTTGCCCACTTCTTCCAGCGCCAACACACAATCTTTGGCCGGGGCGTTTTGCAGATAGGTCTGCGCATCCAGGCCCTGACGTTTTTTGATCAGGAAGCACACGCCGCCGTGATGTTCGGTACCGGAAGCTTTTGCCAGTTCTTCTTCATCCACCACGTGGTAGGCCTTGCGGTTAGCCGCCATCCAGCGCAGCGCTTCGCGAAAACGCGGCGTGACGGACTGCACAAACCAAGCCCGCACGATAGCATCTGGACGGCTGGCGAACAGCGCCTGACAGGCATTTTCACCATAAACTCGGGTTTCTTCTGCACGCTGGCGGCGCAATTGCTCTGGATCGATAAAGCTTTTGCCGCTGATGCCACCGTGATCAAACGCCGGTTCTTCTTCCGGGCCACGGGACACGGTTTTCCATGGTGAATCATAACCACCGCGATCTTCAGTGCGCGCCGGGCGGCGAGGACGATCGCTTTCACTGCGGCGGGAGTCGGCACCACGGCGGTCATTACTACGCGATTTATCCTGGCCAGTAGTACGGCCACCCGTGCGTGCATTATCAGCCGGGCGGCCCTTGCCGTCCGGACGTTTGTTCTTGTTACGGTTGTCG
The DNA here is from genome assembly GCA_049288585.1 of Chania sp. GTDB lineage: Bacteria > Pseudomonadota > Gammaproteobacteria > Enterobacterales > Enterobacteriaceae > Chania. The sequence continues at coordinate 6,198 of JBAQHZ010000165.1, read as the reverse complement.
CCGCTGTCATCGTCACTACGGACGTACATCACTTTGACCTTACCGTTCTTGCCACTAAATGAATCGTTCATTGTCTTCTCCACCAACGCGCAGGGCGCGAAGATTACCTGATGTTGGTACGCTAAGCCACCAACTTGCGTAAAAGCCAGCAACTATCACACTCATTGAACAAATCACTTTGTTCAATGCGGCGCTTTTGCCGATAATAAGCAACATTGAGCATACATATTCGCAGCCTGTACTGCTGCGCCAGCACCCGAGGTAACCATGAATACAGTTTGTGCAGCGTGCAATGCCATCAACCGCGTCCCTGAAGAGCGCTTGGCCGATGGCGCTAAATGTGGCCGCTGCGGCCATGAATTGTTCAGCGGCGAAGTGATCAACGCCACGGCCGCGACGCTTGACCATCTGTTGCAGGATGATCTGCCGGTGGTGGTCGATTTCTGGGCCCCGTGGTGTGGCCCGTGCCGCAGCTTCGCCCCTATCTTTGAAGATGTGGCCGAAGAACGTGCCGGCAAGGTGCGCTTCGTGAAGGTCAACACCGAAGCTGAACCCGAACTGAGCGCCCGTTTCCACATTCGCAGCATTCCTACCATCATGATGTTCCGTGAAGGAAAAATGGTCGATATGCTCAACGGCGCCATGCCGAAAACGCCATTTGATAACTGGCTCAACGATTTAGTTTAACGCAAAAAACCTGGCTACGCCGCCCATTGTTTAGCGTACCCGCTAAAGCCCGAGTGGTTCTCCCTCCGGGCTTTTTTCTGCGCTACAATAGCGGTTTTTCTCAGGATCGTTATGACCGACAACGCCGTACTTCGCCTACGCCAATTCCGTTTAGCCAATGCTACCCGCCCGTTTCGGGCTCGCGGCTGCCGCGCAGTGCGTTGTCAACATTGCCTGCTGCCACAGCAAAACTGCCTGTGCGCCACCATCAAACCGCAGTTGGCCAACAGCCGCTTCTGCCTGATCATGTTCGGAGCCGAACCGCTCAAGCCCAGTAATACCGGCCGCCTGATCGCCGATATCCTGCCAGATACCCAGGCATTTCTCTGGTCGCGTACCGAAATCGATCCAGGATTAATTGAGGCGATTAACGATCCTGCCCGCCAGCCTTACGTGGTATTCCCGGCTTCTTATGCCGATCCCGATCGCCCGGTGTTCAGTGAATTACCCAGCAGCGGGAAGCCCCCTTTGTTTATCATGCTTGATGGCACTTGGTCTGAAGCGCGCAAGATGTTCCGCAAAAGCCCGTATCTGAATCAGTTCCCGGTATTTTCGCTGAACGTGCTGGCCGCTTCCGGTTATCAACTGCGCGAAGCCAGCCGCACCGAGCAGCACTGCACCGCCGAAGTGGCCGCTGCGTTGTTGCAACAGGCAGGGGATGAACAGGCTGCAACCGGCCTTGCTGAGCATTTCAATTATTTCCGCGAACAGTATCTGGCGGGGAAACCTCACCGCCCAGAGGCACCGGTCACAGCAAACCTGCCACAAAGCACCTAAAATCAAGCGATAAGTCGCATACACACAAAGATCCAGGGGATATCAGGAGCCATATATGAGCCAGCGAGGGTTAGAAGCACTGTTACGCCCGAAGTCGATTGCCGTTATCGGCGCTTCACAACAATCTAATCGCGCGGGTTATCTGATGATGCGCAATCTGCTGGCCGGTGGTTTTAGCGGCCCGATTTTACCGGTGACGCCACGTTACAAAGCCGTGTGCGGCGTCATGGCTTATCCAGACATTACCAGCCTGCCGCTGACCCCCGATCTGGCCGTGCTGTGCGTCAACGCCCAACGTAACCTGCAATTGATTGAAGCGTTGGGTGAGCGTGGTTGCAAAGCGGCGATCGTGCTCTCTGCCCCGCATCAGCAATTTGCCGAACTCAAAGCCACCGCACAGCGTTATTCAATGCGGTTGCTCGGGCCAAACAGCCTGGGCCTGCTGGCGCCATGGCAAGGCATTAACGCTAGCTTCTCACCGGTTCCTATTCAAAAAGGCAAACTGGCGTTCATTTCCCAGTCGGCCGCCGTGGCCAATACCGTTTTGGACTGGGCACAGCAGCGTGAGGTTGGCTTCTCCTATTTCATCGCGCTGGGCGACAGCCTGGATATCGACGTTGACGATCTGCTCGACTTTCTGGCGCGCGACAGCAAAACCAGCGCCATTCTGTTGTACCTGGAAAATATCAGCGATGCGCGGCGTTTCCTTTATGCCTCGCGCAGCGCCTCACGCAATAAACCGATCCTGGTGATCAAAAGCGGCCGCAGCCAGCAGGCACAGCTGTTGCTTAACAGCCAGCAAGGGCTGGATGCCGCCTATGATGCTGCTATCCAGCGCGCCGGTTTGCTGCGCGTGCAGGATACCCATGAGCTGTTTTCCGCCGTGGAAACCTTAAGCCATATGCACCCGCTGCGCGGCGAGCGGCTGATGATTATCAGCAATGGCGCAGCGCCAGCAGCCATGGCGCTGGACGAGTTGCTAGCACGTAACGGCAAGCTGGCTGTGCTGACGGAAGAAACACAAGAGAAGCTCAAGGCAACCCTGCCGGAGTTTGTCCAGGCCAGCAATCCAATCGACTTACGTGATGATGCCACGCCGCAGCGTTATCTGGCGGCACTGCAACCGCTGCTCGATAGCCACGATTACGATGCGCTGCTGCTGATCCACGCCCCTAGCGCGGCGTCACCGGGGACTGAAACCGCTGAACGGCTGATCGAGGCCATACGGCAGCACCCGCGCGGTAAACGCATTACGTTGCTGACCAACTGGTGTGGGGAGTATTCCTCACAGGAGGCCCGCCGTCAGTTTACCGAAGCCGGGATCCCCACCTATCGCACGCCAGAAGGTGCCGTCACTGCTTTTATGCATATGGTGGAATACCGTCGCAACCAAAAACAGTTGAAAGAAACCCCAGCGCTGCCCGTCGGGCTCACCGCCAATACCGCCGATGCACACCGGTTGATCGATCGGGCATTGGCAGAAGGGGCAACTCAGCTCGACACGCACGAAGTGCAGCCGATCCTGCAAGCTTACGGCCTCAGCACGTTACCCACCTGGATTGCCGGTGACAGCGCCGAAGCGGTGCATATTGCCGAACAGATTGGCTATCCGGTGGCTCTGAAGCTGCGTTCACCTGATATTCCGCACAAATCTGAAGTGCAGGGCGTGATGCTTTATCTGCGCACCGCCATCGAAGTGCAGCGCGCGGCAGAAGCGATCCTCGATCGCGTGAAACGTACTTACCCACAGGCGCGTATTCACGGGCTATTGGTGCAGAGCATGGCCAATCGGGCCGGAGCGCAGGAGTTACATATTGCCGTAGAACAAGACGCCATCTTCGGGCCGTTGATTATGCTGGGTGAAGGCGGGATCGAGTGGCGGCAAGAGAATCAGGTTGCCGTCGCACTGCCGCCGTTGAACATGGCGCTGGCGCGCTATCTGGTCTTGCAGGCGGTGAAAGGGGGTAAAATCCGTAGCCGCAGTGCCTTGCGCCCACTCGACATTCCTGGGTTAAGCCGTCTGTTAGTTCAGGTATCCAACCTGATCCTGGATTGCCCGCAGATCTCACGTTTGGATATTCATCCGGTATTGGCTTCCGGCAGCGAATTCACCCTGCTGGATGTGTCGATGCAGCTCGCCCCTTTCAGCGGCGATCCACAAACGCGGCTGGCCATCCGCCCATATCCGCATGAGCTGGAAGAAACCATCACGCTGAAAGATGGTTCGCAATGCCTGTTCCGCCCGATCCTGCCGGAAGACGAACCGGCGTTGAAGCACTTTATCGATCACGTCACCAAAGAAGATCTCTACTACCGCTACTTCAGTGAGATCAACGAGTTTAGCCATGATGATTTGGCTAACATGACGCAAATCGACTACGATCGAGAGATGGCTTTCGTGGCCGTGCGTAATGGTGAGGAAATTATTGGCGTCACCCGTGCGCTCTCCGACCCAGATAATACCGACGCAGAATTCGCCGTGCTGGTGCGCTCGGATCTGAAAGGCTTAGGCCTTGGCAGGCAGCTCATGGTGAAATTGATCGGCTACGCCCGCACACGTGGTCTGACTCGCCTGATCGGGATTACAATGCCAAATAACCGGGGTATGGTAACGCTCGCGCAAAAGCTTGGCTTTGTGGTCGACGTTCAAATTGATGAAGGGATTGTCAATTTAACCCTGCCGCTACAAACCACCGTAACGCCGTGACCTCTACCGCAATGCGCTACGAATCCATAACTTAACGCCAAAAAATACGCGCAATGGGGCAAGTAGTGGTATTATCCTCGGTTATTCGAATGACGGTTTTAATGCGAGTGGCATTCCGGCCATCCAAACATGAGAGAAGAAGCGCACTGTGATGTTGTCAAAATTTAAACGTAGTAAACATCAACAACACCTTGCACAACTGCCCAAACTCCCCCAGACGGTTGCTGATGTCCGTACCCTTTATGCGCCTGCCGATTTCCGCACCACGCTGCTGGAATCGATCGCTAATGCTACAACGCGTATTTATCTGGTCGCGCTCTATCTGGAGCATGATGATGCTGGCCGCGATATCCTTGAAGCGCTTTATCAGGCCAAACAGCAGCGTCCAGAGTTGGAAATTTGTGTTCTGGTCGATTGGCATCGTGCTCAGCGCGGGCGTATCGGTGCGGCGGCAACCAATACGAATGCGGATTGGTACTGCGCTATGGCAGCACAGCACCCACAAATTTCGGTTCCAGTTTACGGCGTTCCGGTTAATACCCGTGAAGCCTTGGGCGTGTTGCATTTAAAGGGCTTTGTGATTGATGACACCGTCATTTACAGCGGCGCCAGTATTAATGATGTCTATCTGCATCAACACGATAAGTACCGATACGATCGCTACCAGTTAATCACCAACGCGATACTGGCTGATACCTTGATCGATTATATCAAGCAACATCTGCTGATCGCCGGTGCTGTGCAGCGCCTTGATCGTGACGATCGGCCAAAAAGCCCGGAGATCAAGAACGAAACCCGTATGTTCCGCTTTGCCCTGCGTCGCGCCAGTTATCAGTTTCGCGGTAATGCTGGCAATGATGAACTGGCGGTAACTCCGCTGGTCGGGCTGGGTAAGCAGAGCATACTGAATAAAACCATTCACCATCTGATGGCCAGTGCCGATCAGAAACTGACGCTGTGCACGCCTTATTTTAACCTGCCAGCCCTGCTGGTGCGCAATATCATTTATCTGTTACGCCAAGGGAAGCAGGTGGAAATTATCGTAGGCGATAAAACCGCTAATGATTTTTACATTCCTGAAGATCAGCCGTTCAAAATTATCGGCGCATTGCCCTATCTGTACGAAATCAATCTGCGCCGTTTCCTGAGCCGCCTACAGCGCTATGTCGATACTGGGCAGCTTATCGTGCGCCTGTGGAAAGATGGCGATAACAGTTATCACCTGAAAGGCATGTGGGTGGATGATGAGTGGCAATTAATCACGGGTAACAATCTTAACCCGCGCGCCTGGCGGCTGGATTTAGAGAATGCGATCCTGATCCACGATCCTAAACAGGAAACGAAGGAACAGCGTCACAAAGAGCTAGAGATGATCCGAACTCATACCACTGTGGTCGACAACTATCTCGATCTGCAAAGTATCCAGCAATATCCGGTGAAAGTACGCAAACTGATCCGCCGCTTGCGCCGTATTCGTATCGATAGATTGATTAGCCGTATATTGTAACTCCTCGATAGTCTTCAGCGCAGCCCGGCAATGCCGGGCTTTTTTGTACATAATGCCCCTACGTCTGTCTTATCCTCCTTCCAGTTCTGTTTTGCACTAGTGACTGCGCACATATGGCCAATCATCGCTGGGCGGGGAAAGATAAAGCTCAGCATTTCATTACTTCTGCGGCTTTCTCTGCTGTTGGAGCGACCTGTGACGACCGTCAGAATAGGGATGCAGCCCGCAGCTACGAAGGTAGCATAAGCCGGAATTGGCAGGATTTTGTCTAGGATGTGGTAGGGGTGGGGGCAGCTACTGGCCATAGCATTTGTCATCGCACACGCTAAGCTACTAGAGCTGTTTTAGCACATAGCAAAAAGGCCATCCTTGCGGATGGCCTTTTGCTTTATTTGATGCCTGGCAGTGTCCTACTCTCGCATGGGGAGACCCCACACTACCATCGGCGCTACGGCGTTTCACTTCTGAGTTCGGCATGGGG
>JBAQHZ010000164.1:0-5657 GCA_049288585.1 Chania sp. | reverse complement strand
CTGAAGGAAGAGATTATTATCTTCGCAACTGCCGACCGAAACGCGTAAGAATTGACTATATCCTGCCTCAAGCCACGGTTTTATAATAACTCCCTGACGAAGCAACGCGGTATTAACGGATCCTACGGCAAGCGGGCTGGGGAAGAAGATAAAGTTGGCCACCGAAGGTATCGGTTGCAGCGCCAACTCTTGCCGCAAGACCCGATCCATCCGACGTCGTTCACTGCGCACATGCTCAACGCTGGCAGACAAATGCGCCTGATCGGCCAGAGCAGCAACGGCCGCTGCCTGAGCACAACGGTTAACGTTGAAAGGAGTACGTAGACGATCGATAGATTCTGCTAACGCAGGATCGCTGGTGATACCATAACCAATACGCAACCCGGCAAGAGCATAAGCTTTTGAAAAAGTTCTTAAAATGATGTAATGGCATCCGCTATTTTGCAGCATTTTCAGGCAGTCTGGATAACCCGGTTCACCGCTCGCATACTCAAAATAGGCTTCATCAAAAACGAGTAAGGTATGCGGTGGCAAGTGATCAATAATATATTGCAGTTCATCACCGTTGAGGGCGCAACCAACGGGATTCGACGGTGATGAAAACATCAAGAGACGAGTACGGGGTGTCATCGCGGCCATTAATGCCTGGACATCAATACGCATCCCCTGGCCCATTGGGACGCCAATCACTTCCGCGCCGGCGGCTTGTGGATAAATAATATGCAGGCCAAAGGAAGGGAGAATAGTCACCACCTGATCGCCGTGATCGAGAAATACCCGGCAAATAATACTCAGCAGATCTTCAGAACCATTACCAAAAACCAGCCGCTTTTCATCAATAGCCAATTGATGCGCCAGCGCGGTACGTAATAAGCTACAGCTTTGATCGGGATAAAGGGCACTATTAGTGGCTTCCGCTGTAAGCGCTTTGATTGCTTTTGGCGAAATTCCCAATGGATTTTCATTGCTGCCAAGTTTCGCAACTCGCAGAACGCCATACTTCTCTTGCACAGCCTCAATCGACAGCCCGGCGTTATATCCGCTAAGGGCTTGTACTTCACTACGCGCAAAAGTGTTTGAAGTATACATAGTAAGATCCTTCTAAATTAAGCTGAGGCAGCTAAATAACCGGAGCAGGTGAATATTTTCCAGTGGTTATAGTTAAGCACTTGTTAACATATACTCGTATAGACAGGTAAGGGCAAGCAAGGGTCTAGGTGTGAACTTTATTTCTCAAAGAGAGAATGCTTGTTTTTTATTTTGATAAAAATCAGATGTTTAATATAAATTTAGCTATGATAGGAGGTCTTTGAGTGGGTTTTATGCGTGTTTTTCATGGGGAAATTAGCATGAAATTAGTCTGTTTTTGTGTTTTTGATCACACTTTGTTTTCATTTTATTTACATCTTGGTGATTATTTTCATGCCTACATTGACTCAACACTCTCGATGCAATCTCATCAACGTGGCGTTATGTGCTTTACTTAGGGGAGTTACTTATTTCTGAGCTTTCTCACCGTCTTGTCACGAAGTAAAACCCAAAAAAAAAGGTTGTATTATCATGACTCAGATTTTCACTTTAACATTGTCCCCCTCGCTAGACAGTGCAACAACCACCGCCAAAATCTACCCTGAAGGGAAGCTACGCTGTACTACGCCGATATTTGAACCCGGCGGCGGAGGGATCAACGTAGCCCGCGCCGTTGTGTATCTTGGTGGGCAAGCTACCGCGATTTTCCCTATCGGTGGCCCGACGGGCGAACATTTAAAAGAGCTGCTCGATCGGGAAGGTATTCATACGGAAGCCTTGAGAACCCAGGACTGGACGCGGCAAAACCTGCACGTTCATGCAGACAATAGCGGCGAGCAGTTTCGTTTTGTTATGCCGGGTGCGCGCTTGAATGAGGCAGAGTTTGATCAGCTTGTGGAGCGCGTACACAACATTCCTTCCGGTTCAATTCTGGTGATCAGCGGCAGTTTGCCGCCAGGTACCGCCATTGAAAAATTAACTTATCTGGTACAACAGGCACAGGCAATGGGCTTGCAATGTATCGTTGATAGCTCTGGCGATGCGTTAAAGGCTTGCCTGGATTTGGGCGGGCTTGCGTTGGTGAAACCCAATCAGAATGAGCTCTCGGCGCTGATCGGCCGATCGTTAGAACACCCTGATGATGTGCGCAGTGCCGCTCAGGAATTGGTTCAGTGCGGTGCCGCCGAACGGGTGGTGGTGTCGCTTGGGCCACAGGGGGCATTGGCGGTCGATCGGGATCACTGTGTGCAGATAGTGCCGCCGCCGGTGAAGAAAATGAGTACCGTCGGGGCAGGTGACAGTATGGTAGGTGCGATGACATTGAAACTGGCGCACGGCGCCGATCTGATCGATACCGTGCGCTTTGGCGTGGCAGCAGGCAGTGCGGCTACGCTTAACTTAGGCACGCGTCTTTGTTCATTAGAGGATACTCAGCGGCTGTATCACTATATCTGCAAAAATTCGTATTAGCGTATCTCGTCACTAGACTGGCTGCCGGTGTGGGCAGCCAGCAAACTGTGACTAAATCTTATGGGCAGGTAGGGTGATTCTGCTTTCAACGTGGCGAAGCTCTTTGTACAGGTTAACCATATACAGCATGATGACGATCGAGAATGGCAACCCGCATAACACCACCGCCGTTTGCATTGCCCCGAAGCTCCCCGCATACAGTAAACCAGCACACACCAGCGTGGTGACTGATGCCCAGAAAATCCGCAGCCAAGCGGGGGCATCATCACTGCTGGTTCCTCCGATACTGGAGAGATTGGCAATCATCAGCGTTCCTGAATCAACCGGCGTCAGGAACAGGACAAAGCTGATCAATATCGTGAAACCAGTGGTAATTTGCGTATAGGGCAAATATTCAAGCAGTTGAAACACCGCCATTGGCGGATCGGAGATTGCCACTTTGCCGAGCAGAGTATTGCCTTGCTCCAAGACTAAGCTGATAGCGGTATTACCGAAGATCGACAGCCATGCCAGCGTAAAACCTAAAGGGATTAACATTACGCCAAGGATCAGTTCGCGAATGGTGCGGCCTTTAGAAATCCTGGCGATAAACATCCCGACAAACGGAGCCCAGGCAACCCACCATGCCCAATAGAACAGCGTCCATGCTCCTTGCCATTGGCGGGCTTTACCATAGAGATAAACATCAAAACTCTTACCCACCAGCGAAGAGAGATAATCCCCGGTATTTTGTAATAACCCATTGACCAGATTGAGCGTTGGCCCATTCAGAAAGACAAATAGCAACAGCAGACTCAAAAAGCCGATGTTGATATTCGACAATATGGCAATGCCTTTCTCCACGCCAGTCACCGCAGCAAGCGTGGCCACGATCATCATCACGACGATCAGCATCAGCAACACGTACGGGGCTTGGGGAATATCAAACAGGTAGTTCAAGCCTGAATTCAGCAGTAATGCGGCAATCCCCAGATTAGTGACCATCGAAATAACGGTCACCAGAATTCCAAAACTGTCTACCAGATGACCAATCCAACCGTGGATCCGCTCACCAAACATCGGGTATAAGGCTGAACGTAACGCCAGTGGTAATCCACGGCGATAGGCAAAGTAGGCTAGTGCGGTAGCAATCAGCGCATACAGCGCCCAACCGTGCAGCCCCCAATGGAGGAAGGTGATCACCATCGCTTCACGGGCAGCCTGCGGCGTGCCGCCTGTTCCTTCCGGTGGCTGTAGGAAGTGATCGAGAGGTTCATAAGCACCGTAATAAATCAACGCGATGCCAATCCCGGCGGAGAATAACATCGAGATCCAGGAGAGATAATTAAACTCGGGTGCTTCGTCCTCTTTGCCTAACTTGATCTGCCCAAAACGTGACAGTGCCAGCCAGAACACAAATACCATGCAAACCACCATCAGCAGCATGTAATACCAGCCAAAAACGTCCGACATCCATATTTGCGCTTCACTTAACCATTTCTGACTACCGGTAGGAAAGAATGCCACCAACAGACCCAGCAGCAGAATAACCGTTGCTGAAGTGAAAAAAACGGGGGCATTAAGCCGTATCGATTCTTCATCGACGGGTTTTGGACTCATCACTGTCATTTGTCAGTTCCATGATGCAAAGGTTGTTGAACGGCGTCACCCGTAAATAGCAAGCGATTTTTAACAAAAAGAAACCGTTTGTTTTACATTTTTGCAGCATATAGTATGTTGATTGAGCGTTCAATCAATGAATTTTTTATGTACTATGGGGTGAATCCACATCACTTTCGGAGGCCAGATGTACCGCAAAGACATTCCAGAACAGAGAAAAGAGCAGCTGATTAACGCGGCTTGTAAAGTTATCGGGGACGTAGGTTTGGCGGGGGTGACCATCTCCCAGGTAGCCAGCTTGGCAGGGATGTCAGGCGGGCTCGTCAGCCACTACTTCGGCGATAAAGAGGCCTTTCTCAACGCGACGATGCGTAAGATGTTGCGCGATCTCCATGACGCCATTGCTGAGTGCCGTAAAAATGCGGATAGCTCAGTGAAAGCACAACTTTTTGCCATCATTGACGGCAACTTTCACCCTAGCCAAACCAATTCTCTGTCAATGCGCATCTGGCTCAACTTTTGGGCCGCGAGCATGCATCAGCCAGCGCTGAGCCGCTTGCAGCGCGTTAACGATCAGCGCCTGTTTTCAAATATTTGCTATCAATTTCAAAAAGTCATGCCAAAGGAACAGGCACGCAAGGCGGCTCGTGGGCTCGCTGCGATGATTGATGGCTTGTGGCTACGCGGCAGCCTGACAGGAGCGGATTTCAACGCCAGCAAGGCCAGTGAAATTGCTTATGACTATGTTGAAAGCATTTTATCTTCAAGCACTTAATCACCTCTAAATAGAAGGAACATGTTAATGGCAAGATTTCCGGTACAACGGCTTTATATTGATGGTCAATTGACCGATGCCAGCGGTTCTGAAACGTTTCACACCATCAACCCCGCGAACGGCGAAATACTCGCAGAGGTGCAACGTGCTACCGAAGCCGATGTGGAACGTGCGGTGGTGAGTGCCGAGCGTGGGCAAAAAATTTGGGCGGCCATGACCGGGACCGAACGTTCACGCGTTTTGCTACGCGCCGTTGAGATCCTGCGTCAACGTAACGATGAGTTGGCGCAGCTTGAAACGTTAGACACCGGCAAGGCTTACTCTGAAACATCAGTTGTGGATATCGTTACCGGTGCCGATGTGCTGGAATATTATGCTGGCCTTGCCGACGCCTTCGAAGGGGGGCAATACCCGTTACGCGATACCAGCTTCTTCTATACGCGCCGTGAACCATTAGGCGTAACCGCCGGGATTGGGGCCTGGAATTACCCGATTCAGATTGCGCTGTGGAAATCGGCACCCGCTCTGGCTGCTGGTAATGCCATGATCTTTAAGCCAAGCGAAGTGACCCCCTTAAGTGTGTTAAAGCTAGCGGAAATTTATACCGAAGCCGGTCTGCCAGATGGCGTGTTTAATGTTCTACAGGGCGCGGGGCGTTACGTCGGCCAATGGCTGACCGAGCATCCACGCATTGAAAAAATCTCCTTCACCGGCGGCGTTGAAACCGGCAAGAAAGTGATGGCCAGCGCCGCCGCTTCTTCACTGAAAGAAGTCACCATGGAAC
>JBAQHZ010000163.1:0-2882 GCA_049288585.1 Chania sp. | reverse complement strand
AGAATCGCGACCCCCAGTTGAACCCGCAACTCCATGATCTACAAGAGAGTGTGCGCTCGTTACATTTAATGTTCAACTCACTGTTGGACCTGACCATCATAGAAAATAATGCCGTCAATGTCCCAGCGACAGAAGTGGAGTTAGTGCCATTAATCGACTCTATCATCACTCTGTTTCGTGAAGAGGCGAATAACAGGGGCTTAATGCTACGCTCGAGATTCCCTCGGCAACGCTGCGTGGCATTAGGCGATCTCTCGTTGCTCAAGCAGTCGTTAATCAATCTGACACACAATGCACTTCGGTATACTCCACAAGGTGGGGTGCTGATCTCTGTTCGCCCGCGTGGCAAAGAGTGGTTAATAGAAGTATGGGATACAGGGATTGGCGTTGCTGATGCTGAAAAAAACCAGATTTTCTCTCCTTTCTATCGCCCGGAGCTTGCCTGGCGTATAGACAGTGCCGGGCATGGGCTCGGTCTGGCGGTGGTAGCAAGATGCGCGAAACTGATGAAAGTGCAGTGCGGAATGAGTTCGGTAGAAGGGAAAGGTTCACGTTTTTGGATGCGTCTGCCAGCCAGCGACACAATGGCAGCCATGACACCATTGGCAGTACAGCAGAAATCCTTATCCGCACCACATAGGTCGCTTTCCGGAACCTGTCTGGTGGTTGACGACGATCCATTGGTTACCTCCGCCTGGGAGAGCCTGATGCAGGCCTGGGGAGTGACGGTTCGCTGCGTTGCTTCTGCCAACGAAGCTTTTGCCGCACTTGAGAGTGGCTTCTCTCCGCAGGCGATCTTGTGCGATCAGCGCCTGCGTTCAGGTGAGAGTGGGTTCGATATTTTGCAGGAGTTACTCCAACGTTTACCACAGGCCAGTGGCGCGATGGTCAGCGGTGAATTTAACTCGGAGATCTTACAACAAGCGGAAAGAGAGGGTTACCTGGTGTTATCTAAACCACTAGAGCCCTCGCAGCTTCATGCTCTGCTTTCACAGTGGCTTTCTTCTGAGTAGCTTGGCATCAAGAATGTACGGCCTGAAAGGTATTGATGGCATCTATTCGACTTATAAATATCTACCGGTGCATGATACCCTGACCCAATGTCTTTAAATCGCGAACTCACCATGAAATTACATTATCAACTCTTGGCGGCCGAGGCACCGACACTACCGGTGGTGCTGATCCACGGAATGTTCGGCAACCTGGATAACCTTGGCATACTGGCACGTGACCTGAATCAGCGGCATACGGTGATCAAGGTCGATCTGCGCAATCATGGGCTTTCGCCGCGCGCTGAAGAGATGACCTACCCGGCGATGGCGCAAGACCTGCTGACGCTGTTGGATGACTTGCAGTTGGATAAGGTGATCGTCATCGGCCATTCAATGGGCGGTAAAGCCGCCATGGCGCTGACCGCAATAGCCCCCGAGCGAGTTGAACGGCTGATCGTGATCGATATCGCCCCGGTGGCTTATGACACCCGCCGCCACGACAAGATTTTTGCTGCTCTGCAAGCGGTCACCGATGCCGGTATTAGCCAACGGCAACCGGCGGCACAGCTGATGCGCGAATATCTGGATGAAGAAGGCGTGATCCAGTTCCTGCTGAAGTCTTTTCATGCCGGAACCTGGCGCTTCAACCTGCCGGTATTGATCGCACAATACGACAGCATTATCGGCTGGCAGAATGTCCCCTCTTGGCCACATCCAACGCTATTTATCCGCGGTGGGCTTTCGCCTTATGTGCAGGATGAATACCGCGAAGATATCGCCCGCCAATTCCCGCAGGCTCGAGCTTACGTCGTAGCAGGCACCGGCCATTGGGTTCATGCGGAGAAACCGGACGCTGTGCTAAGGGCCATCCACCGCTTTCTAGATGAAGCCTGAAACAAAGTGGTGAAAAAACGCGCTAGAGAGAACGAGTTAGCGAGTTTTTGGCTAAGTTAAGCATTGTCGTTGCTCTATCTGCTGGGGTAATATGGCGCGCTATTTCCGACGTCTTCCAAGCTGCTATAGCTTGGATCCTGCGGGATATAATTTTGCCACCCTGTCCAACGTGCAAATCATCGCCTGGCTGGGGGTAAATTTTGGCTTAGGGTTTATTGGCCCGAATGGTGTTAACTGAACCGTCTGGAAGTGTGAAAACGCTTTCTGATGCAAACTCCCTTGCAGTAGTCCGCAACAATGGCAAAAGAACAAACGGATCGCACAACGCTGGATCTGTTCGCAGATGAACGCCGTCCAGGGCGCCCGAAAACCAACCCGCTTTCCCGTGATGAACAGCTTAGAATCAATAAGCGTAATCAGCTACGGCGTGACAAAGTGCGTGGATTACGGCGTGTGGAGCTGAAAATCAACGCAGACGCCGTGGATGCTCTGAACAAACTGGCGGACCAGCGCAACATCAGCCGCAGCGAATTGATTGAGCAAATGCTGCTGGCAAAACTGGCGGAAGAGCAGCCAGAGTCATGATCTCTTCAGCCGCACGCGCGGCTCGGCGTTAAGGATGACGCCGGATCAACACCGCTTGTAGTGATTCCCCGGCATCGCATAAATGCGATAAAACCCCAGAGCACATTTCTGGCATGATAGATATTTACGGGTAAGGGCCAGTATCCACGCTGAACTCTTGCCTTGATCTAACGTAAGACGATACCCAAAAGGCTCGACGTTGCAGGTAAGCAACCCGCGAGCTACAAAGGTATATCCACTGAATTAAAAAGGTTATCTGCAATATGGCTCATGTAGGCATTTTCTTTGGCAGCGACACTGGCAATACCGAAAACATTGCCAAGATGATCCAGAAAAATCTTCAGCAAAAATATGGCAAAGACGTGGCTGAAATTCACGACATTGCCAAAAGCAGTAAAGAAGATCTGGAAG
>JBAQHZ010000162.1:0-4098 GCA_049288585.1 Chania sp. | reverse complement strand
GTTTTAACGCTAGCAGCAAAGAACTCCCACTGAACTTAGGTACCACTGAAATGAGGTGGGTGGACCAGCAACAGAAGCTTGCGATAATGACTGTAGTATACCGTTAAGTCGCTTGCGTCATGCCGGGCATATGCCCGGCATGACCTCCCCAAACATCAGGCTACTCGATCCATTACCCACTGTTTCACCGTCTGACGCGCACCGCGATCGCGCAATAACAGATAAGCCTGGGTTACCGCCGCAACAAACTTCTCATCAGCCGGTAATTGTTCGCCAAAAATGCTCTTAATCGCCAGCAACGCAGCAACGCGGGGTTCGCCGTCTTGCGAAGAGCCAACCACCTGCTGCAAGCTTGCCAGCATAGGGTCGCGGATATCAATCGGCTGCCCGGCATCGTCAATACCGCCCACATAACGCATCCAGCCAGCAACACCCAGAGCCAGCCCGGCATAGCTGCCGCCATGCTGCAAATGCCAGCGGATAGAGTCCAGCATGCGTTGTGGCAGCTTCTGCGTACCGTCCATGGCGATCTGCCAGGTCTTATGTTGCAGCGCCGGGTTGCTGTAACGCGCGATCAGCCGATCGGCATAGGCGGCCAGATCGATACCGCTCACTCGCAGTGTTGGGGCCTGCTCATGCAGCATCAGGTGATAGGCGGCTCGGCGATAATATTCATCCGCCATGCAGTCATTAATGTGCGGATAACCCGCCAGATAGCCGAGATAAGCCAGGAACGAGTGGCTGCCGTTCAGCATGCGCAATTTCATCTGCTCAAATGGCAGTACATCATCCACCAGTTGCACGCCAGCGGCTTCCCACTCTGGGCGGCCAGCAACAAAGTTATCTTCTACTACCCATTGAATAAAAGGTTCGCAGGCGATGGCGCATTCGTCGCGCACTCCGCCCAACGCTGCGGCGACTTCATCCAAGGTTTCCGGCGTGCTGGCAGGCACGATGCGATCGACCATGGTGCTGGGGAAAGTAACGTTGCTGGCAATCCATTGTGCCAGTTCTGCATCGCGGGCCTGTGCCAGGCCGGTGACCGCATTACGCACGACATGGCCGTTCTCTGGAATATTATCGCAGGAGAGCACGCTGAAGGCGGGCAGGTTACGCTGGCGCCGCCGATGCAGCGCTTCAACCAGGATCCCCGGCACGGTGGTGGGCCGGGTAGGGTCAGCCAGATCGGCAAGAATGGCCTCATGCTGCAAGTCTAACTGGCCGCTGCCGGGTTCGATGCAGTAGCCCTTTTCCGTAATGGTCATCGAGACAATCGCCACCTGCGGTTCCGCCAGTTTCTCCAAGACGGCATCAATATCTTCCAGCTTGCGATGCACGCTTTCGTGAACGGCACCGATAACGATCGCCTGATTACCCGCCGCCCCTTTTTCCAGCACGGTGTAGAGATGACTTTGAGCGCGCAGGGTTTGGAACAGTTTATCGCCACCGAACAGGCTGATCTCACAAATCCCCCAATCGCCACCTTTACGGTTAAGCACGCGATCGGTCAGCAGCGCTTGGTGGGCACGATGAAAGGCACCGAAACCCAGGTGCACCATACGGCTACGCAGCAGGCGGCGATCGTACTGCGGTTGTTGCACCTCAGCGGGAAGCGATGAGTTGGCGATAGTCTTCATGAATGGCTCCATTACAAGAGAAAGTCCTGGCCGGTAGCTTGCATAAAGTTATCAGACCAGTTGGCCGTGCGCTGTCTGTTGCTGATGCGCCGGTCTCCGTGTGTTGTTATCTGCCGCCACTCTAAGGTGGCTGCGGGGGTAATAAAATGGGTCAGTCCAAAATAAGCCAGAAGCGTGAGTTGGATCAACCAATCAAGGTTTCTATTTTGACAGCATGTTACTAAAGAGTAAGGTTAAAGATGAATGATATCTATCTCAATGTGGTATAACAAGATTGATTTGATTTTGCGATCTACCTCACCACTGGCAACAAACCTCAGATGACTGAGCGACTATTCACAAGGATAAATCTATGGAACAAACATGGCGTTGGTATGGGCCTAACGATCCGGTTTCGCTGGATGATATACGTCAGGCGGGGGCAACCGGTGTGGTGACGGCGCTGCATTATATTCCTAACGGTGAAGTGTGGCCGGTTGAGGAAATAAAAACGCGTCAGGCTCTGCTGGCTGAGAAAGGGCTGGTGTGGTCGGTGGTGGAAAGCATCCCGGTGCACGAGGAGATCAAAACTCGCAGCGGCAATTATCAACGTCATATCGCCCATTATCAGCAGTCGCTGCGTAACCTGGCGGCCTGCGGTATCGACACCGTATGCTACAACTTCATGCCGATCCTCGACTGGACGCGCACCGATCTGGAATACCTGTTGCCAGACGGTTCAAAAGCGCTGCGTTTTGACCAGATCGCCTTTGCCGCTTTTGATCTGCATATCCTGCAACGTAAAGGTGCTGAAAAAGACTACAGCACCGAAGAGCAAACCGAGGCGCGGGCTTATTTCAACGCCATGAGTCAGGCGGAGATTGCCAAGTTGACCGGTAATATCATCGCCGGGCTACCGGGGGCTGAAGAGGGTTACACGCTCGATCAATTCCGCGCTCGGTTAGCTGAATATGACCATATCGACAAAGCCCAACTGCGTGAAAATATGGCGGTGTTTTTGCGCGCCATTGTACCGGTGGCGGAAGAAGTGGGAGTGCGCCTTGCGGTGCACCCGGACGATCCGCCGCGCCCGATCCTCGGCCTGCCACGCATTGTTTCCACCATTGAAGATATGCAATGGTTGAAAGAGACCGTTGATAGCATTCACAACGGTTTTACCATGTGCACCGGTTCCTACGGCGTGCGGGCGGATAACGATCTGGTACGAATGATTGAAACCTTTGGCGATCGCATTCACTTTACCCATCTGCGCTCGACCTGCCGCGAGCAGAACCCGAAAACCTTCCATGAAGGGGCACATTTGCAAGGGGACGTGGATATGGTGTCGGTGATTGAAGCCATTCTGACCGAAGAACAGCGCCGCTTGCAGGCGGGCGATCGTCGGCCTATCCCGATGCGGCCAGATCATGGTCACCAGATGCTGGACGATCTGAAAAAGAAAACTAACCCCGGCTATTCGGCTATTGGCCGTTTGAAAGGTTTGGCGGAAATTCGTGGCGTGGAGTTGGCGCTGAAGCAGCGCTTTTTCCCGGAATTACTCTGAGGTTTGAAGGCAGGGCGCACCGCTGCGCCCTGAATCACAATTAGTCGGCACGGCCCATGTAACGACGCTCGGCAATGTGAATGCGGATTTTGTCGCCTGGGCTCAGGTATTCTGGCACCAGAATGGTCAAACCGGTCGCCATGGTGGCCGGTTTGTTACGGGCGCTGGCAGAAGCCCCTTTGATGCCCGGTGCGGTTTCGACAATCTCCATATCCACGGTTTGCGGCAATTCCAGCGCTAACACCTGGCCTTCCAGCGTCAATACCTGCATCCCCGGCAAACCCGCCTCAGGAATAAACAGCAGTTCGTCTTCGATCTGATCTTTGGTGAAGATATACGGGGTGTAATCTTCGTCATCCATGAACACGTATTCTTCGCCGTCGATATAGGAGAAGTTCACCTTGCGGCGCGACAGGGTAACGGTGTCCAGAATATCGTCGCCCTTAAAGCGCTCTTCTACCTTGAGCCCGGTGCGCACGTCAGAGAAACGCATTTTGTAAAGGGTGTTGGCACCGCGTGCGGTTGGGCTCTGGACATCAATGTCCTTCACCAGCAGCAGTTTGCCGTTGTAGTTGATCGCCATGCCACGCTTGATTTCGTTAGCTCTTGCCATTGGAATAACCTGTCGATAAGGAGTTTTGAGAAGTTGCGACAAGTTACTCGTACCGCGCTTTTCAGGCAATAGCCCTGCAAAAAAAGAGTGAGTGAAGTAGAGGGATTTGCAGAGAGTAAAAAGGGCGGCAATGGCCATAATGCTTGTCAGTTAAGGCTAACCAGTTCCCTCTCCCTTGGGGCTGTCTCTTATACACAACGTGTTCGTCTCTGTAAGTCAGGTGTAATGGGAATTGCCGTAAAAGATCATAATCCGATGGAACAATAATGGACGGCAATTACAGGGCCCAAGGCGGGGCCCTGCAC
>JBAQHZ010000161.1:0-2040 GCA_049288585.1 Chania sp. | reverse complement strand
GCAGCATTAAAGGGTTAAAACATGAAGTTGTGCATTCCTGGCATGATAAATCAGGCATTGTTGCTGAAATGAACGTCACTTATACCCGTCATGATGGCAGCACGGTAACGTTGCCAGTAACCGATGTATTTAAAATCAAGGACAATAAAGTGGCAGGCACGTATATCTATACCCAAAATAATTCGAGTTGCTTGTAGGCGGCAACTGAGCGAAGCCCCAGAGCTTACTCAGGTAAGTGACTGGGGTGAACGAAGGCAGCCAACACCCAAGCAACTTGAAGTATGGCGGGTATATATGGACATTGCCCCCCTTTATGCCCCTAAGTAAGTAGGTAAAATCCCCGTCAAATACGCCGGGGATCTAAGTATAAGAGACAGTAGCAGAGGGGCAAAGCGAGGTTACAGGATCCCCTTCATAGTTTTTTCAAAATCGCTCCAAGCACAGAACCCCTCTTGATCCACCGGGCAACCCTCCAGCGCCAGGGTGACTCGCTGTGGTGGATTCTGTAGCGTCAGCGGCTCGGCATTACGCAACTGTTCAGTCGACTGATAAACATATTCAATCTTCAGCAGATCGCGATCGCTCTTGCCATCGTGCCAGAGTTGGAAGACCAGTTTGCCACCAATCGGCGTTTTCTCATATTGATGCGGTAGTTGGTAAGGCTTGAATTGCATAGCAGAGAGCAACGAAGCAATATTGGAATCATGCCCCACCAGCACGGTCAGCTTTGGTGAGCCGGCTTTGCGTTCGCTAATCAGCGCCGAGCTAATATAGGTCAGCAACGGTTTCGCCACGTTCTGCGCTACCACCGTTGAGGTAAACAACGAGTCCTGATAGCCGTCTTTCAGCTGTGCCAGTTGTTGCCATTGGTGCGGCGTCACGATCTTGCCCCAAGCAACGTTCTTCATCGGGAAACCTTCGTAATACTGCAACATAAAGGCATCCACCAGCGAGTTGCCCACCTTCAGCGGGCCAGAAACCCCTGGTTCTTTCCCCGGCACCGCACTCATTTTGCTAGGTTCAGCGGTCAGATCGCACTGCTTGTCAGTTTTGCAGGCGGCAGAGTCCTTGTAATCAATAATTTGTGCCAGTTGCTCGTAGGAAGCATCCAGCTTCAGCGAAGCCAGCTTAGCATTCATCGCGCTCAACGCTTGCTGGTTAAAAGCATCGCTATTATCGGTGATAATCGGGTTAAACGTGGGGTCCATTTCCCCCATGTTGTCCTGATGATGGACGCTGATATCACAGCCGGGAAACGCTCCGTTGCTAAAGAATTGGGCAGTAGCGACGGTCCGCTGCAAGCTGTTTGCATAGACATACACGCTGCCATCGGCTGGGCACCCTTCTTGCGGCAACACACCGGTCTGTTTCAGCCACGCGTTGAAATAGTGGCCCATATACACTTCCAGCACGCCGCCTTTGGTGGTCAGCAACCCACCTGGGGTATC
Organism: Chania sp.; assembly: GCA_049288585.1. Taxonomy (GTDB): domain Bacteria; phylum Pseudomonadota; class Gammaproteobacteria; order Enterobacterales; family Enterobacteriaceae; genus Chania. The sequence continues at coordinate 592 of JBAQHZ010000161.1, read as the reverse complement.
CCATTGTGGCCAGTCTTTTGGCGTTGATTGTGCCAGTACACTGCCGTTGTTCGCCAAGGGCGCACGCAGGTTGTGTCGGCTCATCACCAACACTTGCTGTAGTTGATAAACTTGAGTTTCAGCGATCGCTGATCCGGTGAACAGCAGTGGCAGGCAAAGTAATAACGTTGATTTTTTCATCCGCAGAGGCTCCTGAAAAGTGATTATTTTTAATAGGTTAACGCTCAGCGAACTATGATGGCGGGGTTAGGCATAAAAGTATGTGAGGAGTATCACGGGGAGGGAGTGCAACAGCGGCTAGCAGTGGCTGACAGTAAGCCCGCTGATTAGCGAAAAACCTCCGCATCAGTGGCGTTAAAAATGTACGGTAATGAGCTAAATCTGCCAAAACCTCAACAAGTTGCGCATTCTGTAAGCAAACAGTCACAGAATGTATAATCCGCCTTTGACTTCCCTCTGGCCCCCCGTTATGATTCCGCTTGTTCACACGATTCCTCTGTAGTTCAGTCGGTAGAACGGCGGACTGTTAATCCGTATGTCACTGGTTCGAGTCCAGTCAGAGGAGCCAAATTTAAAAAGCCCGCTTAAGGAA
>JBAQHZ010000160.1:0-7844 GCA_049288585.1 Chania sp. | reverse complement strand
GCGCTATCACATCCAGGAATAACAGCAGATACCTCCATATATTCAGCAAATTTGGCCAGTCGATAACTTTTGACCCCTATCACAAAATCACTGTAGGAAGCAGAAAAGTGCATACTTCCAGCTAACCGCTCCTCACCTGCCTGCCGCCAGCGCTCCTATCGTTAACCATGTCTAACAACTAAGGAGTCAGCATCATGACGGCAGGCGCGATCACCCTGGGACTGGACTTTGGCAGCGATTCAGTACGGGTACTGGCTGTCGAGTGTCATAACGGCAATGAACTGGATACCGAGGTGGTCTACTACCCTCGCTGGCAACGCGGTGAATTCTGCCTCGCTGCGGAGAACCAGTTCCGCCACCATCCGCTTGACTATATCGAAGCCATGGAACAAGCCATTGTTGCCGTGGTGCAGCGCATGAGCCCGGCACAGCGGCAAGCGGTGATCGGCATTGGCGTCGACTCCACCGGTTCCACCCCCGCACCGATCGATGAAAACGGCGATGTGCTGGCGCTGCGGCCGGAATTTGCTAACAACCCCAACGCCATGTTCGTGCTGTGGAAAGATCACACCGCGATCGAAGAAGCCGAGGCCATTAACCAACTGTGCCGCAGCGGCGATTTCCCTGACTATTCGCGCTACATCGGCGGGGTTTATTCCTCTGAATGGTTTTGGGCCAAGATCCTGCATGTTTCACGCCAGGATGCCGCCGTCCGTCAAGCCGCAGCCTCTTGGGTAGAGCTGTGCGACTGGGTGCCCGCCCTGCTTTCTGGCACCACCGCACCGCAGCAACTGAAACGCGGCCGTTGCAGCGTGGGGCATAAAACCCTGTGGCACCCAGATTGGGGTGGCCTGCCGCCAAAAGCGTTCTTCGCCGCGCTGGATCCGCTGTTGGTTAACGATCTGCCCTATCCGCTGTTTACCGACTCTTACACCGCCGATCTGCCCGTGGGTACGCTCACCAAAGACTGGGCGCAGCGCTTGGGGCTATCTGAAAACGTGGTGCTTTCCGGCGGGGCTTTTGACTGCCATATGGGCGCGGTCGGAGCCGGAGCCCAGCCTTATACGCTGGTGAAAGTGATTGGCACCTCCACCTGCGACATTCTGATCGCCGATCGTCAACGGGTGGGCGATCGCGCCATTAGTGGCATCTGCGGCCAGGTAGATGGCAGCGTGGTGCCGCAAACCATCGGCATGGAGGCTGGGCAATCCGCCTTTGGCGATATGTATGCCTGGTTCAGCCAACTGCTCAGTTGGCCGCTGCGCGAGGCCGCCAAGGATCAACCGCAGTTGCAGGCCCAACTGCAACAGATTGAAAACGGTATGTTGGCCGCCTTGACCGCCGCCTGGGCGAAAAACCCGTCTCTCGACCACTTGCCGGTGGTGCTGGACTGGTTTAACGGCCGCCGCACGCCCTATGCCAACCAGCGCCTTAAAGGGGTGATCACCGATCTGAATCTCGGTACCGATGCACCAACCCTGTTTGGCGGATTTATCGCCGCCACCGCTTTTGGTGCCCGCGCCATCATGGAATGTTTTGAACAGCAGGATATTCCCGTCGACAACGTGCTGGCATTGGGCGGCATCGCACGTAAATCGCCGGTGATCATGCAGGTTTGTGCCGACGTGATGAACCGCCCGTTGCAGATCGTCGCGTCCGATCAGTGTTGCGCGCTGGGCGCGGCGATCTTCGCCGCCGTTGCCGCCAAACATTTCAGCAGCGTCCCACAGGCACAGCAGAAGATGGCCTGCAGCATTGAACGCACCTTGCAGCCCGACCCACAGCGTGCGGCACGTTATCAGCAACTGTATGAGCGCTATCAGCAGTGGTGCCAAGCCGCTGAGCCGCGCTATACCCTTCATACTTCAAGTTGCTTGGGTGTTGGCTACCTTCACTCACCCCAGTCACTTACTTGAGTAAGCTCCTGGGGCTTCGTTCCGTTGCCGCCTACAAGCAACTCGAATTATTTTGGGTATATACCACACAGCATTAATTTATTTCCTTTATTATCAGGAGTCTTTGATGGACGTCTTTAAACAACATGAAGTCTGGTTCGTGATCGGCAGCCAGCATCTGTATGGCCCAAAAACCTTGCAACAAGTGAAAGAAAACGCCGAACAGGTGGTCAACAGCCTGAATCGCGAAGCGGGCCTGCCGGTGAAACTGGTGCTGAAACCCCTGGTTACCACCCCGGATGAGATCACCGCCGTCTGCCGCGATGCCAACTATCACCAGGACTGCATCGGCATTCTCACCTGGCTGCATACCTTCTCACCGGCCAAAATGTGGATTGCCGGGCTGTCGATCCTCAACAAACCACTGTTGCAGTTCCACACCCAGTTCAACGCTGAAATTCCGTGGAACAGCATGGATATGGACTTTATGAACCTGAACCAGACCGCGCACGGCGGCCGTGAGTTCGGATTTATTGGCGCACGCATGCGCCAGCAGCACAGCGTGATTGCCGGGCATTGGCAGGATCCTGCCGCCCATCAACGTATCGCCCAGTGGATGCGCGTGGCGACAGCCAAACAAGAGAGCCAACAGCTGAAAGTGGCCCGTTTCGGCGACAACATGCGCGAGGTGGCGGTGACCGACGGCGACAAAGTGGGCGCGCAGATCCAGTTCGGTTATTCGGTTAATGCCTATGGCATTGGTGATTTGGTCAGCGTAATCAACGAAGTGGGCAAAGGCGAAGTCGATACGCTGATCGAAGAGTACGAAGCCAGTTATGAACTGGCCGAGGTGGTAAAAAGCCATGGGGAGAAACGTGAGAACCTGCTTGACGCCGCCCGTATCGAACTGGGGATGAAACGCTTCCTAGAGCAAGGCCAGTTCCACGCGTTTACCACCAATTTTGAAAACTTGCACGGCATGAAACAGCTACCTGGGCTGGCGGTGCAACGCCTGATGCAGCAAGGCTACGGCTTTGGCGCTGAGGGCGACTGGAAAACCGCTGCCCTGCTACGCATTCTGAAAGTGATGGGCGCTGGGTTGAACGGCGGCACCTCGTTTATGGAGGATTACACCTACAACTTCCAACCGGGTAACGATCTGGTGGTTGGTTCACATATGCTGGAAGTTTGCCCATCAATCGCTAAAGAGAACAAACCGTTGCTGGATATTCAGCACCTGGGCATCGGCGGCAAAGCCGATCCGGCACGCCTGATTTTCTCTACCCCAGCAGGCCCGGCGGTAAATGCCAGCCTGATCGACATGGGCGATCGTTTCCGCCTGCTGGTAAATCAGGTCGATGCGATTGAGCAACCTCACCCCATGCCGAAACTGCCGGTGGCCCGTGCCATCTGGCGGGCGCAGCCAACGCTGGCAACGGCGGCAGAAGCCTGGATCATCGGCGGTGGTGCGCACCATACGGTGTTCTCGCAGGCGGTTAATGCCGATTATCTGCGCCTGTATGCCGAGATGCATAACATCGAGTTCCTGCTGATTGATCATGCCACCACCCTTCCGGCCTTCAAGAACGAAATCCGCTGGAATGAAGTCTATTACCAACTGAATCGCCGTTAACCCTACAGCAAAACTGCAACCGGTTTCAGAAACCGGTTGCAAACACATTTCTGATCCACATAAACTATCCTCAATGTTGGTTTGTTATCTTCTACAAGAGAGAGAATAGTTATGTCTGCTTTCCCGAAAGAGTTTCTCTGGGGCGCGGCTACCGCAGCGTATCAGGTTGAAGGTGCGCATGATGTTGACGGTAAAGGCCCTTCTATCTGGGATACCTTCTCCCACCTGCCCGGTACCACATATCAAGGCACTAATGGCGACGTGGCTGTCGATCACTATCATCGCTTCCGTGAAGACGTGGCACTAATGGCAGAGATGGGCATGCAGAGCTACCGCTTCTCCATCTCATGGCCGCGCCTGCTGCCGCAGGGCCGTGGCACCATCAACGAAGCCGGGGTTAAGTTCTACAGCGATCTGATCGATGCATTGCTGGAACACAATATCGAACCGATGATCACTCTGTACCACTGGGATCTGCCGCAGGCGTTGCAGGACGAAGGCGGCTGGGAAGCCCGCAGCACTGCGGAAGCCTTCGAAGAGTACGCTCGCCTGTGCTACCAGCGCTACGGCGATCGCGTCAAACTCTGGTCAACCTTCAATGAAACCGTGTGCTTTATCGGCTTCGGCTACATCACCGGCGGCCACCCACCGGGTGTGAAAAGCCCGGCGCGGGCGCTACAAGCCTGCCACCACGTGTTTGTCGCCCACGCCAAAGCGGTGGCAGCGTTCCGCACCAGCGGTATTGATGGCAAGATCGGCTTTGTGAACGTGCTGCAAACCCATACCCCGCTCAGCCAATCGCCAGAAGATCTGGCGGCTTATCAGTTGGCAGAAGGCATTTTCACCCACTGGCTGTACGATCCGGTGCTGAAAGGGGAATACCCGGCAGAACTGCTGGCGCAAGCGCAGGCAGTGTGGGGCGTTCCGCAATTCGCCCCGGGCGATGAACAGTTGCTGCGTGACAATATCTGTGACTTTATCGGCCTGAATTATTACAAACGTGAAACCATCGCCGCCAACCATCATGAGTCGCACCTGACCATGAATACCTCTGGCGAGAAAGGCAAAGGCCATCAGCAAGGTAACGAGTTCGGTTTCAAAGGGCTGTTCAAATTTGTGCGTAATCCGACCGGGGTTTACACCGACTGGGACTGGGAAATTTATCCGCAGGGCCTGACCGAAGGCATCATGAACATCAAGGCGCGTTACGGCGATATTCCTATGTATATCACCGAGAACGGCCTGGGTGCCAAAGACCCGATTATCGATGGCGAAGTGGTGGATGACGATCGTATCGACTATCTGCGCCAGCACATTGGGGCTATTGAAGATGCCATCAAACAAGGCGCGGACGTGCGCGGCTATTATCCGTGGTCGTTTATCGATTTATTGAGCTGGCTCAATGGCTTCCAGAAGCAGTATGGCTTTGTGTACGTGGATCACAACAAGGGTCTGGCACGCCAGCGCAAGAAAAGTTTCTTCTGGTATCAGAAACTGATCGGCAGCAATGGGGCGGAACGGTAATCCTACGATCAGGGGCGCACAATGTTGTGCCCCTTCCCTATCTGATTGACATTGATGACGAACCGGCGATTACCCGTTAAGCTATGCGGCTTATCATGCTAAATCATGTCACTCAGGACACCGTTATGACTCAAGCTGAATACTCCCGCATCGGCGGTTGGCTGCTGGCCCCTATGGCCTATCTGATCGTCACCCTGCTTAGCGCCAGCCTGATGTTACTGCTGTACGGTATGGCAATCTTTATGCCGGAATCACGCGAATATCTGATCACCAACGCCCAGGCGTTTACCCTGCAATGGTATTTCTCGGTGCTCACTGCGTTGGTGATGTGGTGCTTTACCCTGTATCTGCTGTGGCTGTTCTGCCAGCGCTCGCAGCGCTTCCCGAAGCTGTTTCTGCTCTGGTTGCTGATCACCGTGCTGTTGGCGATCAAAGCCTTCGCTTTCTCTCCGGTATCGGATGAGATGGCGGTGCGCAGCCTTATGTGGCCGCTGCTGATGGCCGCCTTGCTGGTGCCCTATATCAAGCGTTCCCAGCGCGTAAAAGGCACATTCACCGAGCAGTAAGCGCGAATTTTCATCAAAAGACACAAAAAAGCGCTATACCCCTGCGATTCATCGGTTGTCGTTATGCCGCCAATTCCCGATAATAGGCGGCTTTTATTTTTTTAGGCATCGCAATGACCGAATACCTGCTTCTGTTTGTCGGCACCGTGCTGGTGAATAACTTTGTCCTGGTGAAGTTTCTGGGCCTGTGCCCATTTATGGGCGTTTCCAAAAAACTGGAAAGCGCCATCGGCATGGGCATGGCCACCACTTTCGTGATGACCATGGCCTCTGTCTGCGCCTGGCTCATCAACAGTTTTATCCTGATCCCGCTGGATCTGGTGTATCTGCGCACGCTGTCCTTCATCCTGGTGATCGCCGTTGTGGTGCAATTTACCGAAATGGTGGTGCGCAAAACCAGCCCGGCGCTGTATCGCCTGCTGGGGATCTTCCTGCCGTTGATCACCACCAACTGCGCCGTGCTGGGCGTTGCGCTGCTTAACGTCAATCTGGGCTATAACTTCTTGCAGTCTGCAGTCTATGGCTTCAGCGCCGCCGCAGGCTTCTCGCTGGTGATGGTGCTGTTTGCCGCCATCCGTGAACGCCTGGCGGTCGCCGACGTCCCGGCCCCTTTCCGTGGTTCTTCGATCGCGCTGATCACCGCCGGGTTGATGTCGCTGGCCTTTATGGGCTTTACCGGGTTGGTGAAATTCTAATGACCGCGTTGTGGATAGCGATTGCCGCCTTGAGTGCACTAGGCCTGCTGTTCGGCGTGGTGCTGGGCTTTGCCGCGCGCCGTTTTGAAGTGGAAGAAGATCCGGTGGCCGAGCAGGTGGATGAGATCCTGCCGCAGAGCCAGTGTGGTCAATGTGGTTATCCCGGCTGCCGCCCGTATGCCGAAGCCGTCGCCAACGGCGAGATGATCAACAAATGTGCCCCCGGTGGCGAGCAGGTAATGCTGAAGCTGGCCGAGTTGCTCAACGTTGAACCGCAGCCGCTGGACGGCGGCGAAGCGGTGGCCGAGCCGGTGCGCAAAGTGGCGTTTATCGATGAAGCCAACTGCATCGGCTGCACCAAATGCATTCAAGCCTGCCCGGTTGATGCCATTGTTGGCGCGACGCGCGCCATGCATACGGTGATTACCGATCTCTGTACCGGCTGCGACCTGTGCGTCGCGCCCTGCCCAACCGATTGTATTGAAATGAAACCGGTCGCCACCACTACCGCCAGTTGGAAGTGGGATATGCCGGCGATTCCGGTGCAAGTGATTCACGTGGAGCCACATGTTTAATCTGTTCACCGCCTTCAAAAAAGACCGGATTTGGGATTTCGACGGTGGCATTCATCCACCTGAAATGAAAACCCAATCCAGCGGTGTGCCGCTGCGCGTGGTTCCTCTGCCTGCCGTATTTATCATCCCGCTGCAACAGCATTTGGGGCCGGAAGGCGAGCTGTGCGTTAAGGCTGGTGATCGCGTATTGAAAGGCCAACCGCTGACCTTTGGTCGTGGCCGCACGTTGCCGGTGCACGCACCGACGTCGGGCACCATTCGCGCCATTGAACCCCATGTCACCGCCCACCCTTCAGGATTGGCGGAACTGTGCGTGATCATCGAGCCGGACGGCGAAGACCGCTGGTGTGAATTGACGCCGGTGGCGGATTACCACCAATTGGATGCGGAAGAGCTGATCCAGCGTATCCACCAGGCGGGGATTGCGGGCTTAGGCGGTGCGGGCTTCCCCACCGCCAGTAAGTTGCAGGGCGGTAGCCACCAGGTTGAAACGCTGATCCTGAATGCTGCCGAATGTGAACCCTACATTACCGCCGACGATCGGCTGATGCAGGAGCATGCCGACCAGATCCTTGAAGGCACCCAGATCCTGCGCCATTTGCTGCAACCTAAGTTGACGCTGATCGGCATTGAAGACAACAAACCGCAGGCGATTGCCGCCCTAAAAACCGCATTACGCGCTCATCCAAGCATAGAATTACGGGTGATCCCGACAAAATACCCTTCCGGCGGGGCCAAGCAGTTAACCAAGATCCTGACCGGCAAAGAAGTGCCGCACGGTAAACATTCGTCTTCCATCGGCGTGTTGATGCAAAACGTCGGCACTGTGTTCGCCATCAAGCGCGCGATTGTCGATGGTGAACCGCTGATTGAACGTGTGGTGACCCTGACGGGTGAAGCGATGAGCCAACCCGGCAACGTCTGGGCGCGCCTCGGTACACCGGTTCAGCATCTAT
>JBAQHZ010000159.1:0-7007 GCA_049288585.1 Chania sp. | reverse complement strand
ACCGACGCCAGCGTGCATCAGCAGGCTGCGTAAAAAGGCCCGGAACTGTTCCAGCGTCCGTTTATGGTCTGGGTTGTCAATCGCGCTGTCATCGCTGACGTCGAGATTATTGTCGGCACCTTTGGATGCGACATTGTGGTAGATCGAATAGAAACCGGTGCCGACGCTGATAACGACGGCAACTACCGTCAGGGCATCAAGGAAGGCAGAAAGCAAAGCCGCCGCAACGCAAAAGGCCAGTGAGAGCAGCATTTTTGAGCGGATATTAAGCAGCAGTTTGGTAAATACAAACAGCAGCAACTGCTTCATGAAATAGATACCGGCCACCATAAACACCAACAGCAGCAGCACTTCAAGGTTGTTGCTGATCTCCTCACTGACGTGCGCGGGGCTGGTCATTCCAATTAGAACAGCCTCAATGGCCAACAGACCACCCGGCTGCAACGGGTAGCACTTCAGCGCCATTGCCAGCGTGAAGATAAACTCAATCACCAGCAACCAGCCAGCCACAAAGGGGTTGATCAGGAAGAACACTAACGGATTAATCACCAGAAAACTGATGATGGCTAATTTGTACCAGTCGGGAGATGACCCGAGAAAATTTTTTATCAATGCCGAGCGTATTGTCATATCCATGCTGTCTTCGCAGAACCTTCAAAAGAGTTAACGCGCTATACCCTAGCAACGGCCATGGGTATGATGCAATCCAAGCTTTGCTTTACGGGGGATATTTCTGCAACTCGGTGTTTTCGCATATTTTTTGCCAGGTTATGCACACTTTCGTTTAATGTTTTTTGCTCCCGCTATGTGATACCCCAGCGATCTGGTATGATCAGACGACTACTATTACTGCTTATCGTCGCAACGGAACGTCAAACACATGGTTATAAAGGCGCAGAGTCCTGCCGGTTTCGCGGAAGAATATATTATTGAAAGTATTTGGAATAATCGCTTCCCCCCTGGCTCTATTTTGCCCGCGGAGCGTGAGCTTTCAGAACTGATTGGTGTTACACGCACCACATTACGTGAAGTGTTACAGCGATTGGCACGTGATGGTTGGCTGACTATTCAGCATGGCAAACCCACCAAAGTAAACAATTTTTGGGAAACCTCAGGCCTTAATATCCTGGAAACCCTGGCGCGCCTCGATCACAACAGCGTGCCGCAACTGATCGACAACCTGTTAGCCGTGCGCACCAATATTGCCTCGATCTTTATCCGTGCCGCCGTGCGCAACTACCCAGAGCAGGCGCAGGAAGTGTTGGCGAAAGCCACTCAGGTTGAAGATAAGGCGGATGCGTTCAATCACCTTGACTATGAGATCTTCCGTGGGTTGGCCTTTGCTTCGGGTAACCCGATTTATGGCTTGATTCTCAATGGGTTGAAAGGGCTGTACACGCGTGTTGGCCGTTATTACTTCTCTAACCCAGAGGCGCGCAAGTTGGCGCTCAGCTTCTACAACAAGCTTTCTACCCTGTGCCATGAAAAAATGTACGATCAGGTGATGGATTGCGTACGTAACTACGGTAAAGAGAGTGGTGCAATCTGGCACAGCATGCAGGGTGCGATGCCGAGTGATTTGGCCGAAGCTCGCCGCTAGCCGGTTTCACGTCAAGTCAAAGGGGCGCTCGATGCGCCCCTTTGTTGTTTTAGCAGTTTATAACGTTGTGGGTCTTGGCGGGCAGCGATCGAGCAGTTCGACGCTGCCATCTTCGTTTTTCTGCTCGAGAATGATATCGAAACCCCACAGGCGATGCAGATGCTTCATCACTTCCCTGCGTCCCTTATCCAGCGGCGCGCGATCCTGCGGAATATAACGCAGTGTCAGTGAGCGATCGCCGCGCAGATCAACATTCCAAATCTGAATATTCGGTTCATGATTGCTCAGGTTGTACTGGGCTGACAACTCCTGACGTATCGCGCGGTAACCCTCTTCGTTGTGGATCGCCGAAATCTCCAAATAATTGTTACGATCGTCATCCAGCACGGTGAACAAGCGGAAATCACGCATGACTTTCGGCGACAGGAACTGGCTGATAAAGCTCTCGTCCTTGAAATCACGCATGGCGAAATGCAGCGTGTCCAGCCAGTCTTTGCCCGCGATGTCAGGGAACCAGTAACGATCTTCCTCAGTCGGTGACTGGCAGATACGTTTGATGTCCTGGAACATGGCAAAGCCCAGTGCGTACGGGTTAATGCCGTTGTAATAGGGGCTGTTGTACGGCGGCTGGAACACCACATTGGTATGGCTGTGCAGGAACTCCATCATAAAGCGATCCGTCACACGCCCTTCATCATAAAGATGATTAAGAATGGTGTAATGCCAGAACGTTGCCCAGCCTTCGTTCATCACCTGCGTCTGTTTTTGCGGATAAAAATACTGGCTTACCTTGCGCACAATGCGTAACACTTCACGCTGCCATGGTTCCAGCAGCGGGGCGTTTTTCTCCATAAAATAGAGAATATTTTCCTGTGGTTCACGCGGGTAACGCAGAGCTTCTTCAGGCAGGGCTTCACGGTCTACGCGTGGCAGGGTTTTCCACAGCGAGTTAACCTGGCTCTGCAAGTATTCCTCACGGTTTTTCTGCCGTGCTTTCTCTTCCAGCAGTGAGATTTTTTGCGGGCGTTTGTAGCGGTCAACGCCGTAATTCATCAGCGCATGGCAGGAGTCGAGCAGTTTTTCCACTTCCTCAACGCCATAACGTTCTTCGCACTGGCTGATGTAGTGACGGGCAAACAGCAGATAATCCACGATGGAACTGGCATCGGTCCAACTGCGGAACAGATAGTTGTTCTTGAAAAACGAGTTGTGACCATAGCAGGCGTGCGCCATTACCAGCGCCTGCATGGTGATGGTATTTTCCTCCATCAAATAGGCAATGCACGGGTTGGAGTTGATCACGATTTCATAGGCCAAGCCTTGCTGACCTTGTTTATAGCGCTGCTCGGTTTCAATGAATTTTTTACCGAATGACCAGTGAGTATAGTTAATCGGCATGCCGACGCTGGAGTAGGCATCCATCATCTGTTCGGAGGTAATAACCTCGATTTGATGCGGATAGGTGTCGAGCCGGTAATGTTTGGCTACCCGGTCAACCTGCTCCAGATAGACCTGTAGCAGTTCGAACGTCCAGTCCGGTCCATCGCTCAGACGTTTATCTTCCTTAACCTTTTTATGTGTCGAAGTAGTCATCAGCGCACCCTCATTATTAGCGGACTCTGCTCGTTTCGGCAGGCCTTGTATCAATCATAGTTCAAGTTGAAATAAACCGTTATATATCAGCAAAGTAAAATCAACATATCACTATCGATTTATCACCGGCTTAGGTTTCAACCTACTCGTTACCGCGATCATCCTGATAGCCTGCGGTTATTACTGCTGATTTATAGCCGAGAAGGTGCTGGGCTAAATGCTTCTTCTCTCTTTCGAGTATAGTCCGGCCAAAAGGCTGTGCAACTGGCGACATAAGAGAGGCTGTTCTTTGGCAGCGAGTTTTTTCTGCTGCGTGGGCTTGGGATTGTTGCAATATTATATTTTGAATAAATGACGTTTGTCTGGTTTTAAATTCTGTGTTTATCCTTGGATTTATATTTACGTGCCGTTAAATAAATGTTGCCAGCAAAGGTTATTGCAGCGCTATCAATGCTGTCAATGTCAGCGTGAAAGGTGTGTTTTCTTCTTTTATGCCCTTTATTGCCACAGCTTATCGCTATTTATAGGTGGCTATTGCAAAAGATACCCACTTGGATAATAAATTAACTGTGGATGTTGTCACGATTAACGATCAGGTTGTTTGCTAGTTTTTTACACTGGGTTAATTTCTTGTGAACAGATGATTGTGCTTTTCGAGAGCTTTGGCTGGAGTCAATGATGCGTGTGGTCATTTTAGGGAGTGGAGTGGTCGGGGTTGCCAGTGCCTGGTATTTGGCGAAAGCCGGCCATGAGGTCACGGTTATCGATCGTCAAGCGGGGCCAGCAATGGAGACCAGTGCTGCCAACGCTGGGCAGATCTCACCGGGCTATGCCGCGCCGTGGGCTGCACCGGGTGTGCCGCTGAAGGCGATTAAATGGATGTTCCAGCGCCATGCGCCGCTGGCGATACGTCTTGACGGCAGCAGCTTCCAGTTACGTTGGATGTGGCAGATGTTGAGAAACTGCGACACCGCCCACTATATGACCAACAAAGGCCGTATGGTGCGCTTGGCGGAGTACAGCCGTGACTGTATTAAAATGCTGCGTCAGGAAACCGGTATTCAGTACGAAGGCCGTCAAGGCGGCACGTTGCAGCTATTCCGTACTCAGCAGCAGTTCGAGAATGCCGCCAAGGATATCGCTGTGCTGGAAGATGCTGGGGTGCCTTATAAACTGCTGGAAGCCAGCCAATTGGCCACGGTTGAGCCAGCACTGGCACAGGTTGCACACAAGCTGACCGGCGGTTTGCAGTTACCCAATGATGAAACCGGGGATTGCCAGTTGTTTACGCAGCAATTGGCGAAGCTGGCTCAACAGGCTGGCGTCAATTTCTTGTTCAACCGCAGCGTAGACCGCCTGCTGGTGGAGGGGGATAAAATCACCGGGGTGCAATGTGATGGCGAAGTGATCCAGGCAGACTGCTATGTGGTCGCGTTTGGTGCTTATTCCACCGTATTACTGCGCGATCTGGTTTCCATTCCGGTTTATCCGCTGAAAGGCTATTCATTGACGATCCCGATCACGGATGAGGCTGCCGCACCGTTCTCTACCGTGCTGGATGAAACTTATAAAATCGCCATTACCCGTTTTGACCAGCGTATCCGCGTGGGTGGTATGGCCGAGATTGTTGGCTTCAATACCGAGCTGGAACAGAAACGGCGCGAAACGCTGGAGATGGTGGTACGCGATCTGTATCCAAACGGTGGCAGGGTTGAAGATGCCACATTCTGGACCGGTTTACGCCCGATGACGCCCGATGGTACGCCGATCGTTGGCCGTACTGCGCTGAAAAATCTCTACCTGAATACCGGGCATGGCACCTTGGGCTGGACGATGGCCTGTGGTTCCGGGCAGTTGCTCGCCGATCTGATTTCGGGCACCACACCGGCTATTCCGTCTGACGATTTAGCGGTGGCGCGTTACAGTACAGGTTTTCGCCAGAGGCCAACTATCCCTCTGAAAGACGTGCACCCGGCACGCTAAAAATTGATGAGTGCCGCAGGTGCTGCCTGCGGCTTTTGCCATGGAGGCCGAAGGAGAACCGATGCCCCGCCCGATTACTGCCACGCTGCATTTAGACGCATTTGCCAATAATTTACAGGTCGTTCGCCGTTATGCTCCTACCGCCAAAGTCTGGTCGGTGGTTAAGGCTAATGCCTATGGTCATGGTTTGAAGAATATCTGGCGTAGCCTGGCACAGACGGATGGTTTTGCCTTGCTCGATCTGGCCGAGGCTGTGTTGCTGCGTGAATCTGGCTGGAGCGGCCCGATTCTACTGTTGGAGGGTTTTTTCCAGCCAGCGGATTTATTGTTGATCGACCGTTATCGATTAACTACCGCCGTGAATAGTGACTGGCAGTTGCAGGCAATGGCTGAAGCTCGCCTGCAAGCACCTGTCGATGTTTATCTGAAGCTGAATAGCGGGATGAATCGCTTGGGGTTTGCTCCAGAGCGTTTGCACGACGCTTGGCTGCAAGCACAGGAACTGCGCAATATCGGTTCGATGACGTTGATGAGCCATTTTGCCACGGCCGACAGCGCTGACGGTGTCGCGCAACAGATGGCAACGGTTGAGCGTGCGGCGGCGGCAATCACGCTGCCACGCTGCCTAGCAAACTCTGCCGCTACTTTGTGGCACCCATCCACCCATAGTAGTTGGGTGAGGCCGGGAATTATTCTTTATGGTGCGTCACCCACCGGGCACTGGCGGGATATCGCTGACACGGGCCTGCAACCGACGATGACATTGAGTAGTGAGATTATTGGTATTCAGACGTTGAAGCAGGGCGATCGCGTTGGCTATGGTGGCCGCTATGCCGCTACTGGGCCGCAGCGTATCGGGATCGTGGCTTGTGGCTATGCCGATGGTTATCCGCGCCATGCACCAACCGGTACGCCGGTGTGGGTAGATGGCGTACTGACAGGCATATTGGGTACCGTTTCGATGGATATGATGATGGTGGATCTGACTCCTTGCCCACAGGCCACTATTGGCACCCAGGTGGAGTTATGGGGGCGGAACCTGCCAGTGGACAATGTTGCTGCGGCTGCTGGCACGCTGGGTTACGAATTGCTGACCGGATTGGCGGCGCGGGTCATCGTTAACGCTGCCTGATAGATGCTCGGCAGCAATCTCAAACGCCTCTGTGGAAGCATCATGGTGCAATCCGGTAGGTTCTGCTCATACTTTGAAATAGGTGAAAGCCAGTGAGTCACAGTATGATGTTCACCGTCATTTTGTCGGCTTGGTAGCTAGCGTTGAGAACACTTATCTTCATTTTATGCATGATCGGTTATCTGCTGGTACTGGGTTGCCTTGGTGCTTTTGTCACCGATAAAATCTGTGAGAAATCCAATAATTTCAGTAAGATTTGCCGCATGGTAGATATCTCTGAGCCTCATATTCAGAGGTAGGATGACGCCAAAGAGGTGAGTTTTTACATCGCTAGAACAAGGCAAATAGCAAGACGACGGGTAGGCTCAGCGGCCAAGTCAGGCCGATGGCTATCGCACTAATGCAGCGAATTTTAATGGTGTCTCGACTGACCAAGTAGGTAAAAATCATAGAAATTAACAGGCCAATTAAGTAAATATATTGTATTGTTACCCACAGCGATGACATTAAACCGATCCTAGTTGTTTTTTCAGCCGCGCATTTTAGGGGGTTAACCCGCTACAAGCAACGCTTTGCTTGGGCTTATGAAGCCTCCTCAGGGGGGGAAGATGGTTTTAAAGCACTTATCAAAAATAATTATAAATATAGTTTGCTAATAACAGGTGGTTATGAGTAAATGGCGTCATCGGTTTGTAGCAC
>JBAQHZ010000158.1:0-7278 GCA_049288585.1 Chania sp. | reverse complement strand
GAAAATTATGTTAAATTCGCGCCAGCAAATCTATTTACGTCTAAAATCCAAGAAAATCTCACCCCCGATAACATCAAAACATGTTTAGCTAACTCACTGTAACAGTTAGCTAAACATATTTTCCTTTGGGTGGCGGGAGCGCTGTGCGCTGTAGAGCTTAACTAAGGAGAGATCTGTGACGGATCTAATCAACTTTATCAGTAATATCCTCTGGAAATCGGTACTCATCTATTTGCTGCTGGGTGTTGGTCTCTATTTCACTTTGTGTACCCGTTTCATTCAGATTCGCCACTTTGGCCATATGTTTTCCGTGCTGAAGAACAGTACCAAAAGTGATAGCGCCGGTATCTCCTCTTTCCAGGCGCTCTGCACGTCGCTGGCCGCGCGTGTTGGCACCGGCAACCTGACCGGTGTCGCAATCGCCCTCACCGCCGGTGGCCCTGGAGCCATCTTCTGGATGTGGGTGGTGGCCTTTATCGGTATGGCGACCTCTTTCATTGAAAGTACCCTGGCCCAGCTGTACAAAACCAAAGACGATAACGGCAACTACCGTGGCGGCCCTGCCTACTACATGGAAAAAGGACTGGGCATGCGTTGGATGGGCGTATTGTTCTCCATCTTCCTGATCATCGCCTTTGGTTTGGTGTTCAATGCCGTGCAGGCTAATTCTATCGCCCAAGCCAGCGCCATCGCCTTCAATTTCAACCCCATGTATGTGGGTATTGCTCTGGTCATGCTGAGTGGCATTGTGATCTTCGGCGGTATCCGTTCCATCGCCCGCGTAGCTGAAAAGGTAGTTCCGCTGATGGCGATCGTCTATCTGCTGCTGGCGTTATGGATCGTCGCTCATAATATTGAGCATATGCCGGCGATCCTGGCGTTGGTTATCAAAAGCGCCTTTGGCCTGCAGGAAGCGGCGGCAGGCACTCTCGGCTATGGCATTTCCCAAGCGATGACCCAAGGTATCCAGCGGGGGTTGTTCTCCAATGAGGCCGGTATGGGCTCCGCCCCCAATGTGGCCGCCTCCGCTACCCCGTATCCCCCTCATCCGGCTTCACAGGGCTATGTGCAAATGCTCGGCGTGTTTGTTGACACCATCGTGATTTGCAGCGCAACCGCCGCCATTATTCTGGCTTCCGGCATCCTGGATCATTCGCCTGGCAATATCAGCGGCATTGACCTGACCCAGCAGGCACTAACCAGCGCTGTCGGTGCCTGGGGCGCATCTTTTGTCGCAGTGGCCATTTTCTTCTTTGCCTTTACCTCGATCATCGCCAATTACGCCTATGCCGAAAGCAATCTGATCTTCCTTGAACATAATCATCCGGCTGGTTTGCTGATTTTCCGTTGCGCAGCCTTAGCTATGGTGATGTTCGGTTCGATGGCAGACCTACCGGTGGTGTGGCGCCTGGCGGATATTTCAATGGCGCTGATGGCCATCACCAATCTGACAGCGATCCTGCTGCTGTCTGGTGTCGCCTTCAAGCTGACCAAGGATTACAACCACCAGCGTTCGATCGGCAGATTACCGACCTTCGATGCGAGCTATTATCCCGAATTGCAATCCCAGCTAGAACCAGGCATCTGGGAGCGCGAAAAGCCGCTTTAGCCTATTGAGGGCGTGCGTTAAGCGCGCCCAATTACAGCCATTCATCCCTTCTGCCGCGCTTTTTGTTACAGTATCGGTTCTTTGATAAACAGGATGTGGCCATGCTCGTTATTATTTCACCCGCCAAGACCCTAGACTACACAAGCCCACTGGCGACCGAACGTTTTACGCAACCTGATCTGCTGGATAAATCGAAAGCGCTTATCAACCTCTGCCGTAAACTGACGCCCGCACAAATTGCCAGCCTGATGAGCATCAGCGATAAACTCGCCGGCCTGAATGCCGCACGTTTCAGTGAATGGCAACCTGAATTCACCCCGAAGAATGCCCGCCAGGCACTGTTGGCGTTTAAAGGTGATGTGTATACCGGGTTGCAGGCACAGGATTTCAGCGAAGATGATTTCGACTTTGCGCAACAGCATCTGCGTATGCTTTCCGGCTTATATGGCGTGCTGCGGCCGTTAGATCTGATGATGCCTTACCGCCTGGAAATGGGTATTAAACTGGAAAACCCGAAAGGCAAGGATCTGTACAGTTTCTGGGGCGAGCAGATCACCAAGAAACTGAACGAAGCGTTAAAGCAGCAAGGTGATGATGTCATTGTTAACCTGGCTTCTGACGAATACTTCAAATCGGTAAAACCGGCCAAATTGCAGGCGCAGCTGATCAAACCGGTATTCCTTGATGAGAAGAACGGCAAGTATAAAGTGATCAGTTTCTATGCCAAGAAAGCACGTGGGCTGATGAGCCGCTTTATCATCAAAAATCGGCTGACCAAAAGCGAGCAACTGGTTGATTTCGATCTGGAAGGCTATGCCTTTGACGAAGCCGCTTCTGCGGGTAACGAACTGGTATTCAAACGCCAGGAACAATAAAGCCGCCTGGCAGCAAGCGGCTCTTAGGTAGCACAAGGGGCGCAGAGCGCCCCCTCCATCAGGCCGGTAAGGTCATCAGGAACTGACGCAGTCTGGCGAAATCAGCAGACATGTGATGCGACAGCAGCGGCAGATTGGCACGCGCCGCCAATGCTTCTGGCAACGGCAATTCCTGATCCAGGATCGCTTCGACACTCTCTTTGAACTTGGCCGGATGTGCCGTACCCAGGAACAGGCCGAACTCCCCGTCTTTCAGTTGATCGCGCAACGCACGGTAGGCGATCGCCGCGTGCGGTTCGGAAAGATAACCCAGTGCCGCCAACTCTTTCATCGTGTCTTTGGTGGTTTCATCGCTCACCGCAGCGTGACCCAATTCTTTAAGCTGCCAGATTTTGCGGCGGAACAGTTCTTCCACGCGCGGCCAGTTGTTTGGCTGGCTGACGTCCATGGCATTGGACAGCGTCGCCACGGTGGCGTGCGGCTGCCATTTGCCGTTGCTCAGGAAACGCGGCACGGTATCGTTAGCATTGGTGGCAGCAATAAAGCGCTTCACCGGCAGCCCTAAGGATTTTGCCAGCAACCCGGCGGTCAGATCGCCAAAGTTGCCGCTCGGCACCGAAACCACCAGTTGATTACGGGCTTCCTGCGGCAATTGCGCTACCGCTTCGAAGTAGTAACAGATCTGAGCCAACAGACGGCTGATGTTGATCGAGTTGGCCGAGTTCAGATGCACCGTGTCTTTCAGTTCCTGATCGTCAAACGCCTGTTTGACCAACGCCTGACAGGCATCGAAGTCGCCCTCGATCGCCACGGTGTGAATGTTGCCGCCCAGAGTACAGAACAGTTTTTCCTGCAACGGACTGATCTTGCCCTGCGGATACAGGATCACCACCCGGACGTTTTTCAGCCCATAGAAGGCATGAGCCACGGCGGCACCGGTATCGCCAGACGTCGCGGTCAGAATGGTCACCGGTTGATCGCCCGCCACTTCTGCCAGCATCTGCGCCATAAAACGGCCGCCGAAGTCTTTAAACGCCAGCGTTGGGCCGTGGAATAGCTCCAGGCAAGCCACATCGCTCTCAACCGGTGCTATCGGTGCCGGGAAGGCAAAGGCGGCTTTTACACGCTGATACAGCGCGGCTTCGCCGATCTCATCGCCAATAAAAGCCGACAGGATCTTGGTGCTGCGGGTGACAAAATCCATCTCCAGCAGGTGATCGATCTCGGTCAGTTCGAACTCAGGCAATTCAAGTGGGAAAAACAAGCCCTGCTGTTTGCCCAACCCCTGTTTGATCGCCTGTGCGAAGCTGACCTGCTCATTGTGGTCTTTAAGATTGTAAAGTTTCATGCGTTATCCCAATAGTCGAGCGCCGGCAGTATCCAGACGGCAAATATGAACAAAACCTTCATCGTTTTGCAGATAGTGATTTGTCAGCCAATCGGCCATGCGTTGCGCGGTAGCGCCGTCATCACAGATCGCAAACAGCGTCGGGCCGGAACCGGAAATACCACAGGCCAGCGCGCCGATATCCTGTGAGGCTTTGCGCGCTTCGGCAAAGCCCGGCAGCAGACGAGTACGATAAGGTTCAGCAATCACATCCTGCATCAGCTTGGCGGCCAGGCGCGGCTGCTGCGTGTGGCAAGCGTGAATAAAGCCCGCCAGATAGCGGCCATGGCTGATACAGTCCTGACGACGGTACTGCGCAGGCAGAATAGCGCGTGCTTCAGCGGTGGAGACTTTGATACCAGGATAAGCCATCACCC
The DNA here is from genome assembly GCA_049288585.1 of Chania sp. Taxonomy (GTDB): domain Bacteria; phylum Pseudomonadota; class Gammaproteobacteria; order Enterobacterales; family Enterobacteriaceae; genus Chania. The sequence continues at coordinate 3,030 of JBAQHZ010000158.1, read as the reverse complement.
ACAGCCACTCTTTAAAGCAAGGCACTTCCTGACAGATGTTGCCTTCTTCCTCCAGCATCAACTGCAGGCCGCCGAGATAGCACGGCGCAACGTTGTCGTAATGTACGCTGCCGGAAATACGCCCTTCCAGTTCCCCCATCAGCGCCAGCAACTGCATGTCGTCCAACGGGCGATCACAGAACTCGTTCATCGCCATCAGGCCAGCCACCACCGAACAGGCGCTGGAACCCAGCCCTGAACCGATCGGCATATTTTTCTCCAGCCGCATCGCCACCGGGACTTCACGGCCAATTGCCTGGCAGAAACGCTCCCAGCACTGGTAGACAATGTTCTCTTTCGGATCCGTCGGCAACTTGCTGACAAAGCGCCCGGCGTTTTCCAGGCTGAAGCGGGAGGCCGCTTCTACGCTGACGCAATCGCCCAGCAGCGAACCGTCGATGGGGGAAACCGCGGCCCCCAAGACATCGAACCCAACGCTGACGTTACCAATTGAGGCCGGTGCATACACCTTAACCATATTAAACTCCCAACTTCCATGACAGTGTGCGCAACAGATCGGCAAATACCCCTGCCGCAGTCACATCATTACCCGCACCATAGCCACGCAGCACCAGCGGCAGTGGTTGATAATAACGGCTGTAGAAGGCCAGGGCGTTCTCACCGTTCTTCACTTTATACAACGGATCGTTGTCATCTACCGCATCAATACGCACCTGGCAGCGGCCTTCTTCGATCACCCCGACATAGCGCAACACCTTGCCTTGCTCGGCAGCAGCAGCCACGCGGCGGCCGAATTCGGCATCCAGCTCCGGCAAGCGCGCCAGGAAAGTCTCTACGTCGCCCGACGCATCAAAGGACGGTGGCAACACCGACTCGACCTCAATATCGCTCAGTTCGAACGCATAACCCGCTTCACGCGCCAGAATCAGCAGCTTGCGTGCCACATCCATGCCGGAAAGATCGTCACGCGGATCGGGCTCGGTGTAGCCGTTCGCCTTAGCCTTCAGGGTAGCCGCCGACAGCGACATACCTTCATCCAACTTGCCAAAGATAAACGACAGTGAGCCCGACAGGATACCGGAGAAACGCGTCAGTTCATCACCGGCGTTGAGCAGGTTCTGCAGGTTCTCGATCACCGGCAGACCCGCACCCACGTTGGTGTCATACAGGAACTTGCGGCGTGAACGCGCAGCGGCAGTGCGCAACTGCTGGTAATAGTTCATTGACGAGGTGTTGGCCTTCTTGTTTGGCGTCACCACGTGGAAACCATCAGCGAGGAAATCAGCATACTGATCGGCCACCGCCTGGCTGGAAGTACAGTCGACGATCACCGGGTTCAGCAGATGGTACTCTTTCACCAGGCGGATCAGGCGGCCAAGGTTGAACGGCTCCTGCGCGCTGCCCAGCTCATCGCGCCAGCTTTCCAGCGAAATACCGTGCACGTTGGTCAGCATGGCGCGCGAGTTGGCGATACCGCAAACGCGCAGATCGATATGCTTCTGCTTCAGCCATGGCTGCTGACGGTAAATCTGCTCGATCAACGCCCCACCCACGCCGCCGACGCCGATCACAAACACTTCGATCACCTGATCGGTGTTGAACAGCATCTGGTGGCTGACACGCACGCCGGTCGTCGCGGAATCATTATCGACCACCACGGAGATAGAACGCTCGGAAGAACCCTGGGCGATAGCGACAATGTTGATGTTGGCGCGCGCCAATGCCGAGAAGAAGCGCGCAGAGATGCCGCGCAAGGTACGCATACCATCACCCACCACCGAGATGATCGCCAGGCGCTCCATCACGTCCAGCGGCTCCAGTACGCCGTCTTTCAGCTCCAGATAGAATTCCTCTTCCAGTGCGCGACGTGCGCGCTGTAGCTCGCTCTGCGGCACGCAGAAGCTGATGCTGTACTCGGAAGAGGACTGGGTGATCAGCACCACGGAGATGCGCGCCCGCGACATTACGGCAAATACTCGCGCCGCCATGCCCACCATCCCTTTCATACCGGGGCCAGAAACGTTGATCATCGCCATATTGTTCAGGTTGGTGATCCCCTTCACCGGCATCTCTTCATCCACGCTCTCGCCGCCGATTAAGGTGCCAGGAGCTTGTGGGTTGGCGGTATTTTTAATCAGGCAAGGGATTTGGAACTGGGCAATCGGGGTGATGGTACGCGGATGAAGCACTTTGGCGCCGAAGTAAGAAAGCTCCATCGCTTCCTGATACGACATCGATTTCAGCAATCTGGCGTCCGGCACGGTGCGTGGATCGCAGGTATAAACGCCGTCGACATCGGTCCAGATCTCACAGCAATCTGCACGCAGGCAGGCGGCCAATACGGCGGCAGAATAATCGGAACCATTACGCCCCAACACCACCAGTTCGCCTTTGTCATTACCGGCGGTGAAACCGGCCATCAGCACGATGTGATCGGCTGGAATGGCAGCGGCAGCGATACGCTGGGTGGACACGGCGATATCGACGGTCGATTCCAGGTAATGGCCCTGCGCGAGCAGTTTCTCCACCGGGTTGATCACGGTGACCGGATAACCCTTGGCTTTGAATACCCCTTCCATAATGGCAATCGAAAGCTTTTCGCCACGGCAGATGATGGCGGCGTTAACACCGTCCGGGCACTGCCCCAGCAACGCTACGCCGTGAAGCACCTGTTTCAGCTGCGCGAACTCCTGATCGACCAGCGCTTTCAGGCGATCGTACTCAAAGCCCGGCAATGCCTTGGCCAAGCCGCTCAGCAACTCAGCAAAAATACGCTCTGCGTCGCTCATATTTGGCTGAATATCTTGGCCTGCCGCCGTTTTTTCAATCATCGCCACCAAGTGATTGGTGATCTTGGCGGGTGCGGACAATACCGTGGCCACCTGTCCCTGACGTGCGTTATTCTCCACGATATCGGCAACGCGCAAAAAACGTTCCGCGTTCGCTACCGAGGTCCCACCAAATTTCAACACTCGCATTTACTTTATCTCCTGAATTTATGACGAAAAAAAAGCCCGCACTGGTTAGGTG
>JBAQHZ010000157.1:0-6469 GCA_049288585.1 Chania sp. | reverse complement strand
GACAAATCGGTCAGAGACCGATTTGAGCAGCGCTTGCGCTGACCCGAAGGGTGAGCCTCTTTGAGGCTCATAACCCCCAGGAGCTTGGTAAACCAAGTGACTGGGGTGAGTGACAAATCTGCTTGGCAGATTTGAACGCTGCTTGCAGCGGCCCCGAAGGGGCGAGGCCCAATATGGGCCGAGTAACGCAGCCAACACCCCTGCATCTTGAAGGGCGACGGGTATAGGCAAGATCTATTACACTGTCCAAACTCTCTATTCGGGTGGAAATTTTGCATGAAACTGACCATTGAGCGACTGACCACGCTATCCGCGCAAGACCTGATTGATCTGGGCAAAATCTGGCCACACCAGCAACCGGCAGAGTGGCAAGCCTGGCTGCAAGATGGTAAAGCACTGTTCGCCGCACGCTTTAATGAGCGCCTGCTGGGGGCGGTAAAAATTGAGCTGTTGAACGACAGCGCGCAACTGCACGATCTGATGGTGCGTGAAGTGACACGCCGCCGTGGCGTTGGACTGTATCTGGTACAGGATACCCAGCGCCAACTGCCGCAGGCGTTACGCTGGCAGCTCTCCACCGCCGGGTTAACCCCACGTGAGCGCGGTGAAGTAGAGAACTTTATGCGTGCCTGTGGCTTTTCCGCACAGGGCGATCTCTGGCAGAAATGAAGCGTTGGACCGCCTTGGCAACCCTATTGTTGCTGGCGCTAGCCGCGGGGTTAGCTGGCCGCTATCAGGCATTGCGGCTGCATCCCGCCTGGGATCAGCAGGTTTATCTGTGGCAAAGAGTCTGGACGCCACAACATGCCAACGCGCTGGCTGCCAGCCGTGAGCTGTTCTCTACCCTGCGCGTTCTGGGCCTGCAAGTGCATCCGCGTGAAGGCTACCGCGAGATCCAGGTCAATATGCCACTGCTGAAGCAGGATGGCCGCCCGCTGTGGCTGGTGGTGCGCTTGGATGGGCAATTGAAGCTGCTGGATGAAGCGGCAATCCGCCAACGCCTGTTGCAACAGTTGCAACGCTGGCAGGCCGCCGGGTTTCCGGTCATCGGCGTGGAGATCGATCACGATGCCGCTACCGCGCGGCTGCCGGAATACCGGCATTTTCTACAGCAACTGCGCCAGCAGCTTCCTGCCTCGTTACAGCTGGGGATCACCGCTCTGCCCGCCTGGATCGGTTCTCCGGCGTTACCCGATGTGTTACAGCAGGCCGACAGCTCGGTGCTACAAGTACATGCGGTGTTATCCCCAGAGCAAGGCTTGTTCGATGGCCCGCTGGCCCTGCGCTGGGTCAGCCAGTATGCCCGCATCAGCCACAAACCCTTCCGCGTGGCGCTGCCCGCTTACGGTATGGGCCTGGTGAATGTTGACGCCCAGGGCGCACAGGTGGAAAGCGAGGCTTCTGTACGCGTGGCGGGCAGCACGCAGGAACTCACCGTTGCACCCCAGCAGGTGGCCGATTTTCTGCACCAGCTTGCCACGCTCAACCCACCACGATTGCGCGGTATCATCTGGTTCCGCCTGCCGCTGGAAGGCGATCGCCGCGCCTGGTCACTAGCCACGCTGCGAGCAGTGATCGGTAACCAACCGCTTACCGTCAGTTGGCAGATAAAATTTCTGCCACAGCAAAATGGGTTGTATGATCTGCTTATTCAGAATGATGGGCCGGTAGATGCCCCGCTCCCCCGCGAGATCGTCATTAACGCCAGTCGTTGCCTGGCGGCCGATGCGGTGACTAATTACCGGCTGGAAACCACGGCACAGCAACAACACTTTATCCGCATCAGCGGCGATCAGCTACGCGCCGGGCAATCACGCCCATTAGGCTGGCTACGCTGCCAACAGATCACGCCAGGAGGCACTTATGTCGTCCCATGATTTGCGCACTCTTCCGCTCGTATCCCTGATTGCCGCTGCGTTAGCTATCCCTTTGAGCGGCCAAGCCTGCGGGCCGGATTTCCCCAACCGCTTACTGCTCAATCGCAACAGCACCCTGCTGTATATGCCAGAAGGTAATTTCGCTTTCGAAACCAGCCGCTTGGTCGCGGTAGACAAACAATTGCCGCTGTGGAAAGAGCCTGCACCGGAAGCGCCGCCAAAACCGATGCCGCAATCGCCTCAGGAGCAGGCAATCAACCAAATGCGCGCCAGTAAGACCGTTGAGCAAGCCAGTGCAGTTGACGCACAAGCGATCTCTAACGCAGCGCGCTTGTACACCCTGGGCGCGGTGGCTTTTGCGGCGGAAGATCCGCGTGCAGCCGAATACTTCCAGCAGGTTCTGGCGCTGCCAGCGGCCGATCGGGGCGATTGGGGGCTACGGGCACAATACTCGCTCGGGCGGCTATGGATGAATGACCACGGCACGCCAGAAAACGTCGACGGCTCAGCCACTCCGGTGGTGAAACATCCAGAGAAAGCGCAGCTTGATAAGGCTATTGCGGCTTTCCAGCAGGTGATCGACCAAGTGAAAAACGGCGAGGCCGATCCCGATCAGCTGGCATTGAGCAGCCTGGGCCAGCAGGCGCGAATTCACCTGTGGCAGGGCGAGATGACCGCTGCGGTACAGTTATATGCACAACAGGCGGCACAGGGTGATAGCGATGGCGGTTTGTCATTGCAATATATCTCCAGCTATCTGATCAACCCGAACCATCTGGAAGCGTTAAAACAGACGATTCACGACCCGCTGGTTCAGCAACTGGTCACCATCGAACTGTTCGCCCGCAGCGCTAACGTGCAGCCATACGACAACACCAAGCAGGTCATTGACCCGATCCTGGCGCTGCTCAATGAATCGGTACAAAGCGGTTTTGCCGGTAGCGATCGATTAGCGGCATTGGCCTATCGTTCCGGGAACTACCCGATGGTCGCTAGCCTGCTGAAAAACGCCGGAGACAGCGGTTTGGCCTGGTGGTTGCGCGCCAAGATGGCGCTGCGTGACGGCAACGTCAAGGCCGCCACCGCCGCCTATGCCAAAGCCGCAGCGGCGTTCCCTTCTGACAAAAGCTGGGGGCCACAATATGATGGGAATTTCGCCAATGAGATGATCATCCCCGAGTGCCGGGTGGCCGGTGAACAGGCCATTCTGGCGCTGAACCGGGGTGATTACCTGCAAGCGATGGAGTTGATGTACCGTGGTAAAGAGAATTACTGGGCAGACGTCGCCGATATCGCCGAGCGGGTGCTGACCATTGATGAGTTGAAAGGCTTTGTCGATAAACATGCCCCTGCGCCCACCACGCCGCTGAAACCGGTTAAGCCTGATGAGTACAATGGCCAACAGCTCACGCCGGAAGTACAGTTGCGCGAACTGCTGGCACGGCGGATGATGCGCGCTGGACGTTATCAGGAAGCGGTAAACTACTTCGCCATTCCGAACTATGGCCAAGCCGCGCAAGAATTTGCCGAACGTTTGAAAGTGGCACAGGATAAAACCGGCGACAAAACCACGCGCGCCAAAGCTTACTATCAGGCGGCGGCGTTACTGCGCGAGCAAGGGCTGGAATTCACCGGCTACGAAATGACGCCAGATTATGCCATTTACGGCGCGGGCTACTCCTATCTTGGGGACGCCTTTGATACCCGCGAGCTAAAACACAAGAGTTGGATCAGCGCCGCTGAGGCGGTGCGTGCTGCAAAATCTCTGCCGGCGGCGGATAACCGTTTCCTGCACTATCGCTGGCAGGCGGTGGCTCTGGCGCAAAAAGCCGCCGATCTCTTGCCGCCAAAAAGCCAGGCCTACGCCGCCGTGCTGTGCAACGCCGCAAGCTGGGTGATAGCGCGTGATGCCAAAACCGGGCGGGCGCTGTATCAGCGTTACACCAAAACAGGGACTCAATACGACTGGTCAAGCCGATTTGGCTATAACTGCCCGGCACCGGAGTTTGCTGCCGTAGCCAAATAAACGCCAGAAACAGAAAAGCCCGGCTGTTAACACAGACCGGGCTTTTGCAATGCGCTGAGCAGAATTACGCTTCGATCGCCATCTTCAGCTTCTTCATGGCGTTCTTTTCAAGCTGGCGCACACGTTCGGCGGAAACACCGTACTGATCGGCCAGTTCCTGCAACGTGGACTTGTTGTCATCATCCAGCCAACGGGCGCGGATGATATGCTGACTGCGCTCGTCCAGACCTTCCAGCGCGAAGGCCAGTTTGTCTGCGGCGCTGCTTTCCCAGTTATCTTCCTCAATGCCTTCGGCAAAGTCTGAGCTTTTATCCTGCAAATACAGCACCGGTGCCATTGCCTGACCATCACGCCCTTCGTCTTCCGGCGTTGGGTCAAAGGTCATGTCCTGCGCGGCCATGCGGGATTCCATTTCGCGTACATCTTTACTGGTCACGCCCAGTTCGCGCGCCACCAGTTCCACTTCGTCCTGGTTGAACCAGCCCAAGCGTTGCTTGTTTTTGCGCAGGTTAAAGAACAGTTTGCGCTGTGCCTTGGTCGTGGCCACTTTGACAATGCGCCAGTTACGCAGCACGTATTCGTGAATTTCTGCCTTGATCCAGTGCACGGCAAAGGACACCAGGCGCACACCCACTTCTGGATTGAAGCGGCGCACCGCCTTCATCAGGCCGATATTCCCTTCCTGGATCAGATCTGCCTGCGGCAACCCATATCCTGAATAGTTACGGGCAATATGAGCAACAAAGCGCAGGTGGGACAGGATGAGCAACTTAGCTGCTTCCAGATCGCCCTGATAATGCAGCCGTTCAGCCAATTCCCGCTCTTCCTCTGCCGTCAGCATCGGATAGGTGTTGGCTGCCCGCAGATAGGCTTCCAAGCTGCCCTGTGGGACTAAGGCTAAAGTTTGCATTTCTTTGGTCATTCAAAACCCTCTCTTGATAAAACAGATCATGCAGATGATTTTACGGCGGGGGAGTTATTGATCTTATGGCTATTGCTGTTGCAAAAGCGGTTCCACACGCCGGGCACCTTAACATTTGCTGCCATTTTCGACCGTGTTCTACCCTATAAATTCCGTATTTTTCGCTCGCAACGCTAATGACAATACGTGACGAAAGCTCAGAATAATAGGAAATTTGTGCGTTATTGAAAAGAGGCTGGATAACTTGCTGTTTGAGTGCTCTTCTCCCGCAACACGGTGGGACGCAGCAGGAGAAGAGTATATCAAAAAATCATTTATTGTGGTGTAAATCGGCGTAAATGTTGCACTGTGGCCAACCAGGCGGCAACCCAGCCAATCATGGCGGCAATCAGCAGTAACAACAGGGCTTCATCCCAGCCGAGGCCGTGCAGGGTAAAGGTGGTGCCAAACACTTTTGCCACGCTGGTGACCACTGATTCCAGCTTCCACACCAGCGCCCCAGACAGGATCAGCGACAGCAGGGCACCAAAGAAGCCGAGCATCGCACCGCCGTTCAGGAACGGGCGCAGAATAAAGCCATCGGTCGCGCCAATCAGCTTCATCACGTTGATGGTATCGCGGCGGCTGAAGATGCTCAGTCGCACGCTGTTACCAATCACCAGGAACACCGCCACGATCATCAGCACGCCGATCATCGCCGCTACCTGGCCCACCAAACCGGTCAGCGCCGCCAAGCGGGCAAACCAGCTGTCGTCCATCCGCACGTCGTCCACACCGTGCACCGCTGCGACGCGATCGCGCAGGGTATTGAGCGTATCGGAGCTCTGGAAACTCATCTTCGGCGTGATAATAGCGACCGCGGGCAGCGGGTTCTCTTCCAGCATATCCAGAGCACCGCCAAAACCGGACCAGTTGCGGAACTCACCGCGCGCTTCTTCACGCGACAGATAATTCACCTTCTCCACGCCCGCTTCCGCCTTGATGGCGTCCAGCACTTTCACCGCCGCATCGTCGTCGAGGGATTTATCCAGATAGACCGTCAACTGCGGCGTCGGATACCACTGGGTGGCTGCCGTGCTGACGTTTTTCCACACGATGTAACAGACGCTGGGTAACGTCAGGGAGATGGCGATCACCATCACCGTCAGCAGCGTTGCCAAGGGTTGGCGCAGCATATCCGCGATGGCGTTCATCCAGGCATAGCGCCACTGTTCGCGCCAGCCGCCGCGCAGTGCCTTGCTCTTGGCCGTTTTTGCGTTATTCGCCATGATGCACTCCTCCTGCCATGCGGCCTTGGCTCAGCGTCAGGATGCGGTAGTTGCGGCGCGCAATCAGCCCGGTGTCGTGGGTGGCCATCAGCACCGTAACCCCAACGCGGTTAAATTCTTCAAACAGGCGCAAAATGCCTTCCGACAGCGCATCATCCAGGTTACCGGTTGGTTCATCTGCCAGCAGAACAGCGGGTTTGTTCACCACCGCGCGGGCAATACCGACGCGCTGCTGCTCGCCGCCAGAAAGCTGGATCGGGAAGTTCTTCGCTTTATCCAGCAGCCCAACCTTATCCAGCGCAGCCGACACGCGGCGGCGAATGTCTTCGGTACTGGCACCGGAGATCACCAGCGGCATCGCCACGTTGTCGTACAC
>JBAQHZ010000156.1:0-9353 GCA_049288585.1 Chania sp. | reverse complement strand
GCATGTTTACAGTACTGCAACCTTCCCGTAAAATGCCCGCACACATGAAACGACGATAGTGCCTTTGTAATTGGGGTCGTTAGATGAGACTTAAGAAATACAATAAAAGTATTGGGATGCTGTCATTAATTGCAGCCACGGTAATGCTCAGTGGTTGTGATATGGTTTTGATGAATCCCAAAGGAGCAATAGGTGTTGAACAACGGACACTGATCCTTACTGCAATCGGCTTAATGTTGATCGTGGTAGTTCCAGTGATCTTCATGGCGTTCGCTTTTGCCTGGAAGTTCCGTGCCTCCAACAAAGAGGCCAAGTACACACCCAATTGGTCACACTCCAACAAGATTGAAGCGGTCGTCTGGACCATTCCAATCATTATCATCGCCATCCTTGGCACCATTACCTGGAAAACCACCCACGCACTGGATCCATTCAGGCCGATTGTCACTGACAAAAAGCCAATGACCATTGAAGTGGTGTCGTTAGACTGGAAATGGCTGTTCATCTATCCAGAGCAAGGTATCGCGACCGTTAATGAACTGGCGTTCCCGAAAGATGTACCCGTCGAATTTAAAGTCACCTCCAACTCGGTAATGAATTCGTTCTTTATTCCTCAGTTAGGTGGGCAGATTTATGCGATGGCCGGGATGCAGACCAAACTGCACCTGATTGGCAACGAAGCGGGTGAATACAAAGGTATTTCCAGCAGCTACAGTGGCCACGGGTTCTCAGGTATGAAGTTCACCGCAATTGTCACACCAACCGAAGGCGACTTCGATCAGTGGGTGGCCAAGGTGAAGCAATCGCCTAATACCCTTAATGCCACCAGCGATTTTAACAAACTGGCAGAGCCGAGTGAAAACAACCCGGTTGAGTACTTCTCCAGTGTCAGACCGAATTTGTTCAAAGAGACTATTGGCAAATTCATGGGTGACATGCACATGCACAAAGGCGCAGAAACTTCCGCGCATGAAGGCATGGACATGAGCCAGGGTATGGACATGGGCGAACATGCTCACGCCGGAGCTGAGGAATAATCTGATGTTGGGAAAATTAACACTTGATGCGGTTCCGATTCACGAACCGATCGTCATGGTCACCGTTGCCGCAATTCTCGTTGGAGGCCTGGCACTGCTGGCGCTGATAACGTATTTCGGCAAATGGAAGTGGCTGTGGAGCGAATGGCTGACCTCTGTCGACCATAAGAAAATCGGTATCATGTACATCATCGTCGCTATGGTGATGCTGGTACGTGGTTTTGCCGATGCCATCATGATGCGTGGCCAACAGGCTCTCGCGTCTGCCGGTGAGGCCGGATTCCTGCCGCCGCACCACTATGACCAGATTTTTACCGCTCACGGCGTAATCATGATTTTCTTCATGGCTATGCCTTTCGTGGTAGGCCTGATGAACATTGCAGTGCCGTTGCAGATCGGCGCACGCGACGTTGCCTTCCCGTTCCTGAACTCCCTGAGTTTCTGGTTCTTCGTGGTGGGCGTTGTGCTGATCAACGTCTCTCTGGGGGTAGGTGAGTTCGCCCAGACTGGCTGGCTGGCATATCCGCCGCTTTCTGGTAAGGAATACAACCCTGGTGTCGGTGTAGATTACTGGATCTGGAGTCTACAGATATCCGGTCTGGGTACCCTGCTGACCGGCGTGAACTTCTTCGCTACTATCCTGAAGATGCGTGCCCCTGGTATGCCTCTGATGAAGATGCCGGTGTTCACTTGGGCAGCGCTGTGTACCAACATCCTGATCATTGTTTCATTCCCAATTCTGACCGTCACCATTGCGTTGCTGACCCTGGATCGCTATCTGGGCACCCATTTCTTTACCAATGATATGGGCGGCAACATGATGATGTACATCAACCTGATTTGGGCCTGGGGTCACCCAGAGGTGTATATCCTGGTTCTGCCAGTGTTCGGTGTGTTCTCCGAAGTGACCGCGACCTTCTCAAGGAAGCGTCTGTTCGGCTATACCTCTCTGGTATGGGCAACCATCGCGATCACCGTTCTGTCGTTCATCGTATGGCTGCACCACTTCTTTACCATGGGGTCCGGCGCTAACGTTAACGCCTTCTTTGGTATCGCCACCATGATCATTTCCATCCCAACCGGGGTGAAAATCTTCAACTGGCTGTTCACCATGTATCAGGGCCGTATCCAGTTCAACTCTGCGATGCTGTGGACCGTTGGCTTCATCATCACCTTCTCCATCGGTGGGATGACCGGCGTACTGCTGGCAGTACCAGGGGCTAACTTCGTGCTGCACAACAGCCTGTTCCTGATTGCCCACTTCCATAACGTGATTATCGGTGGTGTGGTATTTGGTTGCTTCGCTGGCCTGACCTACTGGTTCCCGAAAGCCTTCGGCTTTACGCTGAATGAAAAATGGGGTATCCGTGCGTTCTGGTTCTGGATCATCGGCTTCTTCGTTGCCTTCATGCCGCTGTATGCCCTGGGCTTTATGGGGATGACCCGCCGTCTCAGCCAGAATATCAACCCAGAGTTCCACACGCTGCTGCTGGTTGCTGCCGGTGGTGCCGCGCTGATTGCCTGTGGCGTGCTGTGCCAGGTGATTCAGATCCTGGTCAGTGTGCGCGATCGCGAGAAAAACCGAGATCTGACTGGTGATCCATGGGGTGCCCGTACGCTGGAGTGGTCAACATCCTCCCCTCCTCCGTTCTATAACTTCGCTGTTGTACCAGAGATTCACGATCGTGATGCTTTCTGGGACATGAAAGAGAAAGGTGAAGCGTACAAGAAGCCAGCGCAATACGCGCCAATTCATATGCCGAGGAATACCGGTGCCGGTGTGATTATTGCTGGCTTCAGCCTGGTATTTGGTTTCGCGATGATCTGGGATATCTGGTGGATGGCGATCGCTGGCTTTGTCGGCATGATCGTTACCTGGATTGCCAAGAGCTTCGATGAAGATGTTGATTACTATGTACCGGTTGATGAGATCGAACGCATTGAAAATCAACGCTATGAACAAATCAGCAAAGCAGGCGTGAAACATGTCAACTGATATCCTGACTAAGCATAACGCAGCCCATGCAGAACATGGGCACCACGATGCAGGCGAGACCAAAGTCTTCGGATTCTGGATCTACCTGATGAGCGACTGTATTTTGTTTGCGAGCTTGTTCGCAACTTATGCAGTCCTGGTGAACGGGACCGCTGGCGGTCCCTCAGGCAAGGACATCTTCGATCTGAAGTTGGTCCTGGTCGAAACCTTCCTGCTGCTGTTCAGCTCCATCACCTACGGAATGGCGATGATCGGCATGAACAAAGGCCTGGCTGGCAACGTCAACAAATGGCTGATGCTGACCTTCGTGTTCGGCCTCGCTTTCGTAGCGATCGAAATCTATGAGTTCCATCACCTGATCGCTGAAGGTTTTGGTCCCGATCGCAGTGCGTTTCTGTCCAGCTATTTTGCGCTGGTCGGCACCCACGGTCTGCACGTAAGTGCTGGTCTGGTCTGGCTTATCGTATTGATGATTCAAGTCAGCAAACGCGGCCTGAATTCAACCAATAAAACCCGTCTGATGTGCTTGAGCCTGTTCTGGCACTTCCTGGACGTGGTCTGGATCTGCGTATTTACCGTTGTCTACCTGCTGGGGGTTATGCCATGAGCCATCCATCACATGAAACCTCTCACGGTGGCGCAAGCCACGGCAGCGTGAAGTCATATCTGACCGGCTTTATTTTGTCGATCATTCTGACGGTAATTCCATTTGCGATGGTAATGAGTGGCACCGCTTCTCACTCCACCATCCTGGTGGTCGTGGTCGGTATGGCAGTTATCCAGGTGATTGTTCACCTGGTTTACTTCCTCCACATGAACACCTCATCGGAAGAGCGCTGGAACCTGGTGGCATTACTGTTCACCATTATGATCATCGGTATTGTTGTTGTGGGTTCACTTTGGATTATGTACAACCTCAACCTCAATATGATGGTCGATTAAGAGCCGTACGCGATGATTAAGCAATACCTGCAAGTCACTAAACCAGGAATTATTTTCGGCAATTTAATTTCTGTCGTTGGGGGGTTCCTGCTTGCTTCCAAAGGGAGCATCAACTATCCCCTGTTTCTCGCCACCCTGTTGGGTGTCTCGTTGGTGGTCGCCTCGGGTTGTGTATTTAACAACTTCATCGACCGTGACATCGACAAGAAAATGGAGAGAACGAAGAATCGGGTGCTGGTAAGGGGCCTGATCACGCCGAGTGTGACCCTGGTTTACGCTACCCTGTTGGGTATTGCTGGTTTTGCACTGCTGTATATCGCCGCGAACCCGCTGGCCATGTGGCTGGCGGTAATGGGTTTTGTGGTTTATGTCGGCGTTTATAGCCTGTACATGAAACGCCACTCGGTATACGGCACGCTAATCGGCAGCCTGTCGGGCGCGGCTCCACCCGTGATCGGTTATTGTGCCGTCACCAACGAGTTTGACGCTGGAGCGTTGATCCTGCTGGCGATCTTTAGCCTGTGGCAGATGCCGCATTCTTATGCGATTGCCATCTTCCGCTTTAAGGATTATCAAGCAGCCAACATTCCGGTTCTGCCAGTGGTAAAGGGTATTTCTGTCGCTAAAAATCATATTACGGTCTACATTCTGGCGTTTATGATTGCGACATTGATGCTGACTCTGGGCGGTTACGCTGGCTACAAATACCTGATCGTCGCCGCGGCGGTGAGCGTCTGGTGGCTAGGTATGGCACTGCGTGGTTACAAAACCGAAAATGACAGCGTCTGGGCACGCAAACTGTTTGTGTTCTCGATAGTTGCCATTACTTCGCTGAGTGTGATGATGTCTATCGACTTCAGCGTAGGAGCTTCACCGGAGACGTTGTTAAGTTACGTCTGGTAAAGCCAGTAATCTGTGAATGGGCTGCTCAGCGGCCCATTTTATTTATATCGCAGAAAAACCACTTAGCTGTAATATCTGTTAAATAACATTCAATTTACCCCCCTCACCCCAAACACTAAAATGACACAGCTTGCTAGAAGCTATTCCATCAGGCTTTAATCTTCCCAGCCTGACGGAATAGGTTTTATTGAGGTCACGATGAACGACAATGTAATGACGCCCCAAGAGCGCCGCGCAACATGGGGATTGGGAACCGTTTTCTCGCTGCGCATGCTCGGCATGTTTATGGTACTGCCGGTTCTCACCACCTATGGCATGGCGCTGAACGGTGCCAGTGAAGCCTTGATCGGTATCGCGATCGGTATCTATGGTTTGGCGCAGGCGGTTTTTCAGATCCCGTTCGGGCTGGTTTCCGATCGCATCGGGCGTAAACCGCTGATCGTCGGCGGCCTGCTAATTTTTGCCTTTGGTAGCGTGATAGCCGCCGTCAGCGATTCTATCTGGGGGATCATTCTTGGCCGTGCCTTGCAGGGATCAGGGGCAATTGCCGCCGCGGTGATGGCGCTACTGTCGGATTTGACTCGTGAGCAGAACCGCACCAAGGCGATGGCATTTATCGGCGTCAGTTTCGGCATTACCTTCGCCATTGCGATGGTGGTTGGCCCGATCGTCACCCATGCCTTCGGCCTGCATGCGTTGTTCTGGATGATTGCCGTACTGGCATTAGCAGGGATCGTGATTACTCTGACGGTGGTCCCTTCCGCCGACGATCACGTGCTGAACCGCGAATCGAGTATCGTGCGTGGCAGTTTCAGTAAGGTATTGAGCAATTCGCGTCTGCTGAAACTCAACTTAGGCATCATGTGCCTGCACACTCTGTTGATGTCCAGCTTCGTTGCCCTGCCGCTGGCCATGCAACACGCCGGGCTGGCCGCCAGCGATCACTGGAAAGTGTATCTGGTCACCATGCTGATTTCCTTTGCCGCCGTAGTGCCCTTCATTATTTATGCTGAAAAATATCGCCGCATGAAGCAGGTTTTCATGGGCTGCGTAGCGGTGCTATTTTGTGCCGAAGTTCTGCTGTGGTTTGCCGGGCTACACCTGTGGGGCATCATTGCCGGCGTGCAGTTGTTCTTCATGGCGTTTAACGTGATGGAAGCGATTCTTCCTTCGTTGATCAGCAAAGAATCTCCTGCGGGTTATAAAGGAACAGCCATGGGGGTTTACTCCACCAGCCAATTTATCGGTGTCGCCATCGGCGGTAGCCTGGGGGGTTGGTTGTATGGGGTACAAGGCGCAGGGTTGGTGTTTATCGCCGGAGCGGTGATTGCCGCCATCTGGTTTGTGGTCAGCAGCACCATGAAGGAACCGCCGTACGTCAGCAGCCTGCGTATCACACTCTCTGAGCTGGCGGTGAAGGATTCAGCACTGCAAAGCCGCCTGATGGCTCAACCGGGCGTAGCAGAAGCCGTTGTGGTGCCAGAAGAACGCAGTGCCTATGTGAAGGTTGATACCAAACAGACCAATCGTGGCCAATTGGAAGCGCTGGTCAACGCGCTTTAGAAAACCAGGGCCGCTTAAGCGGCCCTGAGTGTTTTAATCGCGGAAGTTTTTGAACTGGAACGGCTGCCCCAGATCGGCACCACGCACCAGCGCCATCACGCTTTGCAGATCGTCGCGTGCCTTGCCGGTGACGCGCACTTCATCACCCTGAATCTGTGCCTGCACTTTTAGCTTGCTGTCTTTAATCAGCTTCACAATTTTCTTCGCCAACGTCGTTTCAATACCTTGCTTCAGCTTGGCTTCAACGCTGTAGGTTTTACCACTGTGGGTCAGTTCTTCCGGGATCTCCAGAGCACCGCCATCAATGCTGCGTTTGCTCAGTTTTTCACGCAAAATATCCAGCAGTTGCTGCACCTGGAAGTCGGACTCACTAGCCACTTTGATGCTTTCATTTTTCTCGTTCAGCTCAAAACTGGCCGGGACGTTACGGAAATCCCAACGCGTACTGAGATCGCGCGTCGCGTTCTCAACGGCATTGCGAACTTCCTGCATATCAATTTCGGAAACGATGTCGAAAGATGGCATACTTCTTCCTCCTGAATGAGAGCCTAAGCGATTTCGATGCGGTGCATGATACCCGCTTTATCGTCCTTGGCAAAATTCCGATATCACCGCCGGGCAACACGCTTAGCAACAGAAAAGCCTATAATAGGCAGATTCATCAGCGGTATTCCCGGACACCAAGGAGATTGAATGAAAATAACCATTCTTGGTTGCGGTGCGCTCGGACAACTGTGGCTTTCGCGGCTCTATCAGCAAGGCCATGACGTACAGGGATGGTTACGGGTCCCCCAACCATTTTGTGCGGTGAACGTGATCGAGCCTGACGGCGCATTGTTCAACCGTAATTTACCCACCAACGACCCCGAACATCTTGCGCAGAGTGAACTGTTGTTAGTGACGCTGAAAGCATGGCAGGTTTCCGGTGCCGTCACTGCGCTATTGCCTAAGCTGCACCCACATTGCGCCATTTTGCTCCTGCACAACGGCATGGGAACGCAGGACGAACTGCCACCACATAGTCAGCCGCTGCTGCAAGGTACTACCACTCATGCAGCTCGTCATGATGGCAACACCATTGTTCACGTAGCAAACGGGGTGACTCATATCGGCCCCATCACGCCGCAGGCTACCCATCTCAGCCACTTGGCAGAAGTGCTGCATCAGGCGCTGCCGGACGTTGCCTGGCATAACCACATTGCCTCCGCCAGTTGGCGCAAGCTGGCGGTTAATTGCGTAATCAACCCACTGACTGCACTGTATGGCTGCCACAACGGCGATCTACAGCGTTACCCGCAACAGATAGAAACGCTCTGCTGCGAAGTGGCCAGCGTGATGGAAATGGAAGGCCACCATACTACGTGCGGAGATCTGATGTCCTACGTTATGCAGGTGATCCAACTCACGGCGGACAACATCTCCTCAATGCTGCAGGATATCCGCGCCCAGCGGCATACCGAAATCGACTACATTACCGGCTATTTGCTGCGGCGCGGACGCAGCCACGGTATTCCTCTGCCAGAAAATACCCGTTTGTTCGAATTGATTAAACGAAAGGAAAATGAATATGAGCGTGTCGGTGTTGGTTTGCCTAGCACCTGGTAGCGAAGAAACAGAAGCCGTTACCACTATCGATCTCCTGGTGCGCGCCGGGGTGAAGGTCACTACTGCCAGCGTAGCTGGTGATGGCAACCTGACCATCATCTGCTCACGCGGCGTGAAACTGCTGGCTGACGCGCCGCTGGTAGCGATTGTGGATGACCCTTTCGATGCCATTGTCCTGCCAGGGGGAATTAAAGGGGCAGAGTGCTTCCGCGATAGCCCATTGCTGGTAGAAAAAGTCCGCCAAATGCACCTACAGGGCAAGATTGTTGCCGCCATCTGTGCCGCGCCTGCGCTGGTATTGCAGCATCACAAGCTGTTCCCGGTAGGTAACATGACTGGTTTCCCCAGTCTGAAAGAGCAAATCCCACCGGATCAGTGGATAGAAAGGCGTGTCGTTTTTGATCCGCGCGTCAACCTGCTCACTAGCCAAGGACCAGGCACCTCAATGGAGTTTGCTCTGAAGCTGATCGATTTACTCTTGGGCAAGGCCAAAGCCGCCGAAGTGGCAGCACAGTTAGTGCTGATCCCCGGCATGTACGACTTCAGCAGTTGAGTTTCTACCGGCAGGCCAGACTGCCTGCCGGTCACACCTTATGGGCGGTACACTTTAACGTTGGCGTAACCTTGCTCAAGCAGATACAGCGCCTGCAAACGGCTCATTACACCGCGATTGCAATACAGCAGATAGGTCTTACTCTGGTCAAGATCGCCAAACTGGCTGCTCAGCTTGTAGAACGGCAGTGATTTGACCTCAACCTCAGCCAGTTGCAACGGTTTCTCTTCCTGCTCGTCGATGGAACGAATATCCAGAATCACCTCGTCAGCCGCAAATTCAGCGACGGTTTCCACTTCGGTAACCTGCTCCCGCGCCTCTTCTGCGATGGTGCGGATATCCACATTGCGCGCTTCACGCACCACCCGCTGCAGAATCTCGAAGTCAAAGTTACCCTCTTCTTCTTCAATTTTGGTTTTCACTGCTTTAACCGTCGGATTCTTCGAAATCACACCGCAGTATTCCGGCATGGTTTTGGCGAAGTCCTCAGTACCAATTTCCCGCGCTACCTTGATGATGTGCTCTTTATCGTGCGAAATCAGCGGACGCAGAATCAGCGTATCGGAAGCGTTGTCGATCATGCGCAGGTTAGTGAGCGTCTGGCTGGATACCTGGCCCAGCGCTTCACCGGTCACCAACGCCTGCACGCCATAACGCTCTGCCACCTGGGAAGCGGCGCGCACCATCATACGCTTGAGCACCACGCCCATCTGGCCGTCATCCACTTTTTCCAGGATCTCACCCACCACAGGCT
>JBAQHZ010000155.1:0-9251 GCA_049288585.1 Chania sp. | reverse complement strand
CTTTTAGCGCTTAGACAAAATACCTCTTAGAACGACAACCAGAGCACCAATCTGCGCTTTCACATCGATGTCCATCATATCTTCTGAGGTCAGTACAAACATGTTACCTGAAGCGGTAACAAATATTGATGGAGGTGGTGAGAACGAAGGTCAGGCCCGCATAAAGGCGGCCTGATAATGCTGGGATTACTGGCGATACGCGTGTTTAATTTGCAGAATGCTGTTTTTGAAAATCTCAGCCTGGGCAGGATCATCAATTTGAGCGGCAAAACGTTCCAAGTTGATGATGACTTTACCCGCATCTGCCTGGCCAATCGCTTTCAGGATCAGTGTCAGAGTGGCTTTAAGGCAGGCAACTTCTGTGGCCAGTGCTTCCGGATTTGCAGATGTAGTGAAATCAACGTTGCTCATTTTTTCTCCTGAGTTTAAGGCCGAAGCCTGACGTCAAATGCAGGTTAATGCACATTTTCCGGTTGCCGATTCACTATGACGGGCCGCAGTGCATTTGTGTGGGCGCGGAGTATAACATAGCACGGGATACCTGCGTCTAGTCACAGAGCGGCTCAACGCCATTTGGCGATGAGAAAGCATGGTCATTTTGTGAGGCGCGTGTTGTAATTACTGGTTATACTTACTCTAAACTAGCGAATAGATATGTCTTTGTCACAGTTACCAGCCTAAAGTATATCGCTAGTGTATTTTTCAAGGATGAACAAGCAATTGGCTTGTATACAATTAAAGGTATGATCGGTTATTTTAATTGAGAATGGCTCGGTTTCGACGTTGATGGTGGCTTTGTATTCTGAATAATGGTTTTGTCGCAGAGATTTATGCGTGACTGAAAATGGCGATTTTTGTTATTTTTTTTTGTAATTCATATGGTTATGCGTGATGATTGCCAGCATCGATATTATTATGGATAGCGATAACTTACGATAAATTTGCCGCCAAAGTGTGTAAAATGGCGTATCATAGGGAGATGTGCTCCTGACTGCTTGCTAATTGACATGATGGATTTTTATCCGTGTTGAAGCAGATTAATGGTGTTGTAGTGAACTAAAGTTTGAAAATTTGGCCTGTTCCGCAGAGTTAATCGTGAGTAAGTATTAATCTGTATTCATTCTTTGCTGAAAACCAAGTAATATCTGTTTAGATGTCAGAGGCTGATTGATTGCGTTACTCCCCTATTTTGGAGAATTTTCCTTGATTAGCGTTCTTCTTGTTGATGACCACGAACTGGTGCGCGCAGGGATACGACGCATTCTAGAAGATATCAAAGGCATAAAAGTTGTTGGTGAAGCGCAATGCGGTGAAGATGCCGTTAAATGGTGCCGAAGCAACTCTGCTGATATCGTATTGATGGATATGAATATGCCGGGTATAGGGGGGCTGGAAGCCACCCGCAAGATTGTTCGTTATGCACCCGATATCAAAGTCATCATGCTGACTATTCATACTGAGAATCCGTTACCTGCCAAGGTGATGCAGGCTGGTGCTGCTGGTTACTTGAGCAAGGGGGCTGCACCACAGGAGGTGGTAAACGCTATTCGTTCGGTACATGCCGGCCAGCGTTATATTGCTTCCGATATTGCGCAACAAATGGCATTAAGCCAGTTGGAACCGCAGGCGGAAAATCCGTTTAGCATGCTTTCTGAACGCGAGCTGCAAATTATGTTGATGATCACCAAAGGGAAAAAAGTGAATGAGATCTCTGAGCAATTGAATCTCAGCCCTAAAACGGTGAACAGCTATCGCTACCGTATGTTCAGTAAACTGAATATCAGTGGTGATGTTGAATTGACCCATCTGGCGATACGACACGGGTTGTTCAATGCGGAGACGTTGTTAAGCAGTGATTGACCGTTTCGATGCGCAGGCATTCCTTAAAACCGTAACCAGCCAACCAGGCGTTTATCGTATGTATGACGCGGCGGGTACGGTGATCTATGTTGGTAAAGCCAAAGATCTGAAAAAACGTCTCGCCAGTTATTTCCGGGCTCAAGTCGGTAGCCGTAAAACGGAGACGCTAGTCAAAAATATCGTGCAGATAGACGTTACCGTTACACATACGGAAACAGAAGCGCTATTGCTGGAACATAATTACATTAAATTATACCAGCCACGATATAATGTTCTTTTGCGTGATGACAAATCTTATCCGCTGATTTTCCTCAGTGCCGATGCGCATCCGCGACTGACGGTGCACCGTGGTGCCAAACATGCCAAAGGCGAATACTTTGGCCCATTCCCTAATTCTTATGCCGTGCGTGAAACGTTGGCACTGCTGCAAAAGCTGTTCCCGATTCGCCAGTGTGAGAATAGTGTCTATCGTAATCGCTCTCGCCCATGCTTGCAGTATCAGATTGGTCGCTGCCTGGGGCCATGCGTTGCTGGTTTGGTAAGCGAAGAAGAATATCGGCAACAGGTGGATTATGTGCGCCTGTTCCTGTCCGGTAAAGATCAGCAGGTGTTGCATCAGTTAATCGCGCGAATGGAAAGTGCCAGCCAGGAACTCAACTTTGAAGAAGCGGCGCGTGTCCGCGATCAGATCCAGGCAGTTCGTCGAGTTACCGAAAAGCAGTTTGTTTCGGGTAATAGCGACGATATGGATGTGATTGGCGTTGCATTTGAGGCAGGAATGGCCTGTTTACATGTGCTGTTTATACGTCAAGGCAAAGTGCTTGGCAGCCGTAGCTACTTCCCGAAAGTGCCGGGCGGGACGGAAATGAGTGAAGTGGTGCAGACTTTTGTGGGGCAGTTCTATTTGCAGGGTAGCCAGGCGCGAACCTTACCGGCTGAAATCCTGCTGGACTTCAGTCTGCCGGAAAAAGATCTGTTGGCTGAATCATTGAGTGAACTTGCAGGGCGCAGAATTCAGATTCAGAGCAAGCCGCGTGGCGATCGTGCCCGTTATCTCAAGCTGGCACGCACTAACGCCTCGGTAGCATTGACCACCAAACTTTCCCAGCAGTCGACGATCCATCAGCGGTTGGCTGAACTGGCAAAACTGCTTAATCTTTCCGAGATGATCCGGATGGAGTGTTTTGATATCAGTCACACCATGGGGGAGCAGACGGTGGCATCCTGCGTGGTGTTCGACGGCAATGGGCCGCTGCGTTCAGAGTATCGCCGATACAATATCACGGGTATCACACCGGGTGATGACTATGCGGCGATGACTCAAGTGCTGAAACGCCGCTATGGTAAGGCACTGGAAGAGAAAAAAATCCCTGATGTGATCTTCATTGATGGTGGCAAGGGGCAACTGGGTATGGCGATTGAGGTATTCAATTCGCTGAATGTCACCTGGGACAAAAACAAGCCGCTGCTGATTGGTATCGCCAAGGGTAGCGATCGTAAAGCCGGGCTGGAGACGTTATTCTTTGTGCCGGAAGGTGAGGGGATTTCGCTGCCGCCAGATTCACCGGCATTGCATGTGATCCAACATATCCGCGATGATTCACATAACCATGCGATCACTGGCCATCGTCAAAAGCGGGCAAAAGTCAAAAATACCAGTGCCTTGGAATTGATTGAGGGCGTTGGGCCAAAACGGCGTCAGGTGCTGTTGAAGTATATGGGTGGACTTCAACCATTATTGAATGCCAGCGTTGAGGAAATTGCAAAAGTGCCGGGTATTTCACAAGCATTGGCAGAAAAGATCTACAATGCATTGAAACACTGAGGGCAATGTAGCAACATACTCTTAATTTCCACTCCAGCCAGATAGTTACCGTAGCATTATGCAACTGAATATACCGACTTGGATTACCCTGTTCCGCGTAGTTCTGATCCCATTCTTTGTTGTGGCATTTTATCTGCCTTTCACTTGGGCTCCGGTGGTATGCGCCGTCATCTTTGTGTTTGCTGCTGTAACCGATTGGTTTGACGGCTTTTTGGCACGCCGCTGGAAGCAGACAACCCGCTTTGGTGCTTTCCTCGACCCGGTTGCGGATAAAGTGATGGTCGCGATAGCGCTGGTGTTGGTGGCGGAGTATTACCACACCTGGTGGATCACCTTGCCCGCAGCAACCATGATCGCCCGTGAGATTATTATCTCATCATTGCGTGAATGGATGGCGGAAATTGGCAAACGTAGCAGTGTCGCTGTTTCGTGGATTGGTAAAGTAAAAACGACGGCGCAAATGATGTCCCTGGTAGGCTTACTGTGGCGCCCTGACCGCACGGTTGAGTATGTAGCGTTCGCGCTGTTGTACATTGCTGCGGTACTGACTTTCTTGTCAATGTTCCAATATTTGAATGCCGCCCGCAGGGATTTGCGAGAACCATGAACAATACGCTGTAAAAAACGGCAAACGAACGTAATGAGTTAACTATTTTATTGACTCATTACGTCAGGTAAGTAGAATGCATCGCATCAGACGGCGGTGATAATTCGCTGAAAGATTGAAATAAATCAGCAAGTTCTAATCAATGCGGGAATAGCTCAGTTGGTAGAGCACGACCTTGCCAAGGTCGGGGTCGCGAGTTCGAGTCTCGTTTCCCGCTCCAAGTTTTCTTCCATAGTGAACCACCAAGCACCACAACTCATTGATTGTGCTGACTAAGTCACTGTGGGGTATGTCACCCAGTTCCAATAAAAACCGCCTCAAACAACGACTTTTCGGTATATATTTCGGTCCATAAAAGCGGAGCACAGGTAGTGCGGTTTTATGCTGGGAGCCCCTGGAGAAGAAACGTAACCTCCCCCTGTCATTAACGATGGGAGGTCAATACCGTGGCTTTATCCGATACCGCTGTCCGCAAAGCTAAACCCAACAAAAAATCCTACACCTTAAGCGATACCGATGGTCTGTCGCTGCATGTTGCACCCGAAGGCTATAAGAACTGGCATTTCCGTTTTACCTGGCTGGGTGTTCGATGCCGTATCTCCTTTGGCACCTATCCTGAAATCAGCCTCAAAGAAGCCGTCAGTTCCGTGATGAGTAAGCGTCGTTGGAACCACAAGTGATCGGCGTGGTTGTTTAAAGTGATACAGCGCGATATCACTGAAGCCCCGGTCGGCGACGAGAGTGACACGCGTTTTTTGCGGCAAACATCCATGAAGCTGGCGTAACAGAGCATCTTCCATGTCATTACGCTGACCTTTGAGCTCTGATTTTATGCAGGTGCGCCAAAGTAGCGGCGTATTGCGCCCATGTTCCTGAGCACCAGGGTGGAATGACCATCAGTATTAAATTCGGTCCAGTCCATCGATACCATAATAGCTTCCCGTTCAGCGACGATGAAAGGCACCCAGTCGCGGAAGAGGTCAGGCAGACACAAGGCCGGATTGCTGAGCAGGCGGTCAACCTGCTTGATGGCATGTTTGCACTGAAAATTGTTTCGACAAAATCAGAGATATCAAGCATCGAGGAGATCCGTGTTAAGAGTCTGACGCCATTTTAAAGACAAATGTTAAATTTTAAAAATGAGGGGATGGCTGAGCCGTTATGCCCTAAATAATTCCCCCGTCGCTTTTCAGGATGCAGATATTGGCAGCCTACCTGCATCCTGAAGTCGCTTGAGCGTAGAGAGTGCCAGAGATTACTGTTGAGAAGCTTCAAGCGCCTGTGAAACATCCTCGATGATATCTTCAATATTTTCTATGCCGACAGAGATCCTGATCAAATCCTCGCTCACACTGGCACGGGCCAACTCATCGGGATTAAGCTGCCGGTGGGTGGTGGTGGCCGGGTGACATGCCAGCGACTTGGTATCACCGATATTCACCAGCCGTAAGATCATCTTTAATGCGTCAATAAAGTGTCCACCGGCCTCTTTCCCGCCCTTTATCCCGAAACTGATAATCCCTGAAGCCTTGCCAGAGGTTATTTTTTCACAGTTAGATCTATAGGGGCTCTCGGGAAGTGCGGCGTAGTTAACCCAATTCACCAACGGGTGATTTTGCAGAAAAACGGCCAGCGCCAGTGCATTACTGCAATGTTTCTCCATACGCAGGCTCAATGTTTCAAGCCCTTGAAGCAGTAGAAAAGCGCTATGTGGCGAGAGTGCGGCCCCGGTATTACGCAGCGGTACAATCCGGCAGCGGCCTATGTAAGCCGCGGGACCAAAGGCCTCGGTATAGACGATGCCATGGTAAGAAGGGTCTGGTTCGTTCAAAAGACGAAAGCGAGATTTATTCGCAATCCAGTCGAATTTCCCGGAATCGATAATAATCCCGCCAAGCGTTGTACCGTGCCCACCGATATACTTGGTCAGAGAATGAATCACAATGTCGGCACCATGTTCAAAAGGCCGACACAATACCGGCGATGCCACCGTGTTATCCACAATCACCGGTATACCGTGCCGGTGAGCAATCTGTGCCAAGCATGCAATATCAACAACATTGCCTGCTGGATTGCCTATCGATTCACAAAATAACGCTTTCGTTCGATCGTTGATGAGAGATTCAATACCGTCAAAGTCATCAAAGCTTGCCATGCGGACTTCGACACCCTGGCGGGGTAACGTATGTGAAAAGAAATTATAGGTTCCACCATAGAGCTGGCTGGTACTGACAATATTGTCGCCGACTTCGGTCAACGCCTGTATGGAATAGGCGATGGCAGCCATCCCTGAGGCGACAGCAAGAGCACCGACGCCGCCTTCAATGGCGGCAAGCCTTTCCTCAAGTACCGCATTCGTAGGGTTCATAATGCGGCTGTAGATGTTGCCTGCGACTTTCAGATCGAAAAGATCGGCCCCGTGCTGGGTATCATCAAAGGTATAAGACGTAGTTTGATAGATAGGGACAGCGGCCGATTTCGTCGTCGCTTCAGATACATAACCGTGATGTAAGGCCAGCGATTCCAGTTTCATAAGTAGTCTCTATGTTATATGGCTAAAGAATGTTCATAAGTAGAATACGCTGTGATTTACCCAAGCCGTTATAAGTAAAAAGCATTAAGTTAGATGAATACTCAGAGCCTAGGCTGCATGGCTATCTCAAAGGTAACGATGGGCTTTAATGCTGTTCTGGTAGCGGCGTTTTTACGCAATCAAACCAGAGAGCGTCAGTCTGGTATTCACTGCGTTGCCTGGATACGCTAATTTAAAGGTGAACAGATCAATACGAAAGTGCCCCCTGATTAATGGGGGATTACATAAGGACTTTGCTGAAAGTTAGCCTCCAATACACTGAATTGATTAGATTATGTTCAGATAAGGTAAGTTTTGAGCAAACGCG
This sequence comes from Chania sp., assembly GCA_049288585.1. GTDB lineage: Bacteria > Pseudomonadota > Gammaproteobacteria > Enterobacterales > Enterobacteriaceae > Chania. Next base: position 2,059 of record JBAQHZ010000155.1, on the reverse strand, counting down.
ATGGGTGTGCTGTGCATTAAGCATTTTTTTGTTGCCAACCTTTTTCAATTAGTACATAATCCTGCACATCGAAAGCACTGTTGGTTAAAAAAAATTAGTGTTTTCAGAAAGATAAAGCAACAGTCCACGTGCTTATCTTTAATAATTTTAATAGAGCTGGTATATCACGAGCTTTAGCCTGAAAAGGCAAACAGAATTACGGCGCGTTAACAAAGCGGTTATGTAGCGGATTGCAAATCCGTCTAGTCCGGTTCGACTCCGGAACGCGCCTCCAATTTCCGAGCCCGGGTGGTGAAATCGGTAGACACAAGGGATTTAAAATCCCTCGGCTTATGGCTGTGCGGGTTCAAGTCCCGCCCCGGGTACCATTAAAAAAAATAGACGTCAACAGACGTCTATTTTTTTGTTTAAAATCCAAAGGTTACTCGCTTTTCTCGCATCTTCTGCTCTCCATAAGTCAACGCATTCAACCCACATCGAGCAGTTTGTAAGTATACATTTGAGTATATGTGCTGTTTTTAAAATGCTCAGCGCCTGTACTGATTGTGAGGAGGGATAATGTCCGCCTCCTCTTGCTCAGTGAATAGAATGCCTTATTTGGCGTTAATGACTCCTTTGGTGCCTGCGTCGCTATCCATCCACACATCTTCACCCTTGAGGCGGCGATCTCCTTGAATGGTATAGGTGATGAACTTATCCTTGAACACTAACGCACCATCAGATTTTTTTGCACTGACCTTCTTACCGTTGACCAAGACGTGGTTCTTGGCATCGATACTGATTGTCGCTACCGTGGCACCAGTCTGTGGGGCGGTGGCAACCCATTCACCGGTATATGGGTTGGCACTGGTATCCGTGCTTGCTGTTGCCCCAAAGCCTGCCTCGATTTTCTGGGCCTTGGTTTTGTGAATGTCACAGCCCTGGGCTTCGGTCACTTGAGTGCAACCGGAGCGCTCAAGCTGCTGGGCATACTTTGCATTGATGGCATGTGCCGGGGTGATACCAAGCACAGTAAGCGTCAAAATAAGAGCGGTATGCTTTAACATCTTTATTCCTCCAAAGGCTAGCCGGGTAATTTTTTCGTGTTGTTGCCACATACGCACTCAGGATCGCCAGAACGTGCGTGAGCACAGGATAAGAATCGGGTAAATCTCCAATCTGCCAAACAGCATTGCGGCACACATCAGCCATTTGGCTGGTGAGCTTAAGGTACCAAAGCCCGCTGCGGTTTCGCCAAACCCTAAGCCCATATTATTAATGCAGGCTGCGACAGTGGCGAAAGAGGTCATAAGGTCGTAACCCATCAGGTTTAACGCCCAGATGAAGAAACAACTGAAAAAGATATAGAGAAAAAAGAAGCTCCACACGGAACGCAATACGCGGTCCTGAATGGGCGTATTTCCTACCTTGATGGTATAAACCGCATTTGGGTGCAGCATCTGGTGGATTTCACGCCGGCTCTGTTTGTACATGATCAGGAAACGAAGTGCCTTGATCCCCCCGCAGGTAGAACCTACACAGCCGCCAAAGAAGCTGGATGCGAGCAGGATGATCACCGTGTGAGACGGCAATTTAGCGTAATCTGCGGTTGCCAATCCGTTATCAGTCATCATTGAGCTGGTAAGCAGAAATCCATGGACAAAAGCATCCTTGACGCCATACATCTTCGAACTGAAGAGTTGTAGGCATACCAACGCCATCACAATGGCAAGCGCTAACAGAAAGAAGCGTAATTCAGGGTTTTGGTATAATGGCTTTAGGCTACGGCGCTGAGCGGCGACAAAATAAAGCGTAAAGCTGACGGCCGCGAGTATTGAGAAAATACCGCCAACCATTTCGACGGCGGAGCTGTCAAAAAAACCCAGGCTCTCATTACGGGTAGAAAATCCTCCTAACGAAACCGTCGAAAGGGCATGGCATAGCGCGTCAAACCACGGCATGCCAGCTAGACGGAACGCCAGAACGCACAGTAACCCCAGAAGCATATAGATTGACCACAGACTTTTGGCGGTATCGGCCAATCGCGGTGTCAGGCGTTCTTCTTTAAATGGGCCGGGTG
>JBAQHZ010000154.1:0-6516 GCA_049288585.1 Chania sp. | reverse complement strand
GTTCGTCAAACCGTATCTGGGCGTTGCCCGGCTGTTGCAAAGCGATCCGCTGAACTCGCTGATGAATCTGCCGGCAATCTTCTCCCGCTGGGGGAACCGTGGCTTGACGGTGAGCGAGAATGGTCAGATACGCTGGTATATTGCGTCGATGGGTGTGGGTGCAGTGGTCGTATTGGCGCTGTTGATTTTGGTTTAACCAATAATTTAAAGCATTTATCGGGCATAGTGCTCTGTACTATGTACAATGTTTTATACCCTGTGGATTTCAAGCTGTGGCTAGGCGGCAAGCGTATGAATTCCCAGGAGCTTACTCTAGTAAGTGACTGGGATGAGTACGCGTAGCCAACAACGCCATGGTTTGAAAGATACGGGTAGAATAAGGGACACAAAACGCCATGCTATTACCTTGGCTAATTCTTCTCCCCTTTATCGGCGGTCTGCTGTGTTGGCAGTGTGAGCGTTTCGGTACTAAGGCGCCGCGCTGGATCGCGTTGATTGCAATGGGGCTGACATTATTGCTGTCTCTGCAACTGTGGTTGCAGGGTGGCTACTCGTTGATCAAACCGTTAGGCATTCCGCAGTGGCAGTCTGAATTCCTGCTGCCGTGGATCCCACGTTTTGGTATCAATATTCACCTGGCGCTGGACGGTTTGTCACTACTGATGGTGGTGTTGACCGGCCTGCTGGGCGTGTTGGCGATCCTCTGTTCCTGGCGTGAAATTCAGAAATATCAGGGCTTCTTCCACCTGAACCTGCTGTGGATCCTGGGTGGCGTGATCGGCGTGTTTCTTGCCATCGACATGTTCCTGTTCTTCTTCTTCTGGGAAATGATGTTGGTGCCGATGTACTTCCTGATCGCCCTGTGGGGGCACAAGGCGTCGGACGGTAAAACCCGTATTACTGCGGCAACCAAGTTCTTCATCTACACCCAGTCCAGCGGTCTGGTGATGTTGATTGCGATTCTGGGCCTGGTGTTTGTGCACTATAATGCAACGGGCGTATGGACCTTCGGCTATCAGGATCTGCTGAATACTCCGATGTCGCACAATGTCGAATACCTGCTGATGTTGGGCTTCTTTATCGCATTTGCGGTGAAAATGCCGGTGGTGCCATTGCACGGTTGGTTGCCGGACGCACACAGCCAGGCTCCAACGGCAGGTTCTGTTGACCTGGCGGGGATCTTGCTGAAAACCGCCGCTTACGGCCTGCTGCGTTTCAGCCTGCCGCTGTTCCCGAATGCTTCCGCCGAGTTTGCCCCAATCGCCATGTGGCTGGGTGTGATCGGTATCTTCTACGGTGCCTGGATGGCGTTTGCGCAGACCGATATCAAACGTTTGATTGCCTACACCTCCGTTTCGCACATGGGCTTTGTACTGATTGCCATCTACACCGGCAGCCAGTTGGCTTATCAGGGGGCGGTTATCCAGATGATTGCGCACGGTCTGTCTGCGGCCGGTATGTTCATCATCTGCGGTCAGCTGTATGAGCGTCTGCATACCCGTGACTTGCGCCAGATGGGCGGCCTGTGGGGGCGAATCAAGTACATTCCTGCACTGTCGCTGTTCTTCGCAGTGGCGACGTTGGGGATGCCGGGTACCGGTAACTTCATCGGTGAATTCATGATCCTGATAGGCAGCTTCCAAGTGGCGCCGGTGATCACCGTGATTTCTACCTTCGGTCTAGTGTTTGCTTCGGTTTATGCTTTGATCATGATGCAGCGTGCTTACTTCGGTGCGCCAAAGTCCGATCAACCCTTACCGGGCATGACCGCGCGTGAATTGTTCATCATTCTGCTGCTGGTGGTTCTGTTGGTCCTGTTGGGGGTTTATCCTCAGCCGATCCTCGATACCTCAAGTGCGGCGATGAGCAACGTGCAACACTGGTTTGGTCAGTCAGTTTCAGCAATTTCAACAACAAGGCCGTAATTCGCCATGACAATAACTCCTCAACAACTGATCGCACTGTTACCGCTGTTGATCGTCGGATTGACGGTGGTGGTTGTGATGCTGTGCATTGCGTGGCGACGCGACCATTTTATCAACGCCACCTTGACAGTAGTCGGTCTTAACCTGGCGCTGCTTTCACTTTATTTTGTCGGCCAGGTTGGCCCAATGGACGTCACTCCGTTGATGCGGGTTGACGGTTACTCGATGTTCTATACCGGGCTGGTGCTGCTGGCGAGCCTGGCGACCTGTACCTTTGCCTATCCATGGCTGGTGGGTTACCCGGACAACCGTGAAGAGTTCTATCTGCTGGTGCTGATTGCTGCCATGGGTGGGATTCTGCTGGCGAGTGCCAATCACCTGGCTTCGCTGTTCCTCGGTATTGAACTGATCTCGCTGCCGCTGTTTGGGCTGGTGGGCTACGCCTATCGTCAGAAACGCTCTCTGGAAGCGGCGATCAAATATATGCTGCTGTCTGCGGCGGCATCCAGCTTCCTGCTGTTTGGCATGGCGCTGCTGTACGCAGAATCTGGCGATTTGTCACTGGCGGGGCTGGGTAAGAGTCTGCAGGAGCACATGGTGCACCGCCCACTGATTCTGGCCGGTATGGGCATGATGATCGTGGGCTTGGGCTTCAAACTCTCTTTGGTGCCGTTCCAACTGTGGACTCCCGATGTCTACCAGGGGGCGCCTGCGCCTGTTTCGACCTTCTTGGCCACCGCCAGCAAGATTGCGATCTTCGCGGTAGTGATGCGTCTGTTCCTGTACGCACCGGCTGCAGACAGTGAAGCGCTGCGTATGGTGCTGTCGATTATCGCCTTCTGCTCGATCCTGTTCGGCAACCTGATGGCGATCAGCCAGACCAACATCAAACGCTTGCTGGGTTACTCTTCTATCGCTCACCTGGGTTACCTGCTGGTGGCGCTGATTGCGGTGCAAACTCACCAACTGTCGCTGGAAACCGCCGGTGTTTATCTGGCTGGTTATCTGTTCAGCAGCTTGGGGGCTTTCGGTGTGATCAGCCTGATGTCCAGCCCGTATCGTGGCCCGGATGTTGATTCACTGTTCTCCTACCGTGGCTTGTTCTGGCACAAGCCGATCCTGTCGGCGGTGATGACGGTGATGATGCTGTCGCTGGCCGGGATCCCGATGACGTTGGGCTTTATCGGTAAGTTCTTCGTGATTGCGATGGGTGTGAGTGCGCATCTGTGGTGGTTGACCGGTGCCGTGGTGGTGGGGAGTGCAATTGGTTTGTACTACTACCTGCGTGTGACCGTCAGCCTGTTCCTCAGCGCGCCGGAAAAGCTGGTTCGTGATACGCCAGACAACTGGGCGTTGACTGCCGGTGGTGTAGTAGTGCTGATCTCTGCCGTGCTGGTGCTGTTGCTGGGTATTTACCCGCAGCCACTGATTACGCTGGTGCAGATGGCACAGCCGATGTTCTGATCAGAACTCAGGCATTAAAAAAGGTCGCTTCGGCGACCTTTTTTAATGGCGGCTATTCAAGGTAAGTCTGGAACGAGGCTTCCAATGCCTGCACTACCGCACGAACGCGTGCTGCGCGCTGCAAATCGGGGTGAAGTACCAGCCAGATATCCACCCAATCTTTATTCTCGGGGAAAATGCGTACCAGATCGGGATCGTTATCGGCCAGGAAGCAAGAGAGCAGGCCAATACCCAAGCCGTTACGCGTTGCGGAACGCAGCAGCAATTGGGAATTACATTGCAATACCACATTAGGATCGACCAACGTCTCGCCACAGAAATTATTCCAGTGACGTGGTACCAATTCGCGCGGGAACATCAGCAGATCGTGGCCACGCAGATGGCCGCCTTTGGTCGGCACTCCCTGCCTGTCGAGATAATCCTGCGTGGCGTATAGGCCCATTTCAATGGTAGCCAGGCGTTTAATGACAAGCTCATCGGACTCCGGGCGGGCACCGCGGATCGCCAGATCGGCCCCGCGATAAGAAATGTCAGAAATGTTGACCGCGGTCAGTAAGGTTACGGTGATGCGCGGGTATTTCTCGCGCAGGTTTTTCAATGCCGGTATCACAAAGGCTTCCGCCATGGTATCGGTGGTGGCGATGCGGACACTACCGCACAGGCTTTCATCGCCGCTGGTGGCTTTGCGGCCGATAGCCTGCACTGCGTTTTCCATGTTCATCACATCTGACAGCATCTCTTCCCCCAGCGGACTGAGAGAGAACGACTTTGGCGTACGGATAAACAGTTTTGAACCTAAGGTCTCTTCAAACGCGCTGACCCGCCGCCCAACGGTAGCCTGATCGACGCGTAGTTCATTGGCCGCTTTTCGTAAAGTGCCGCAGCGTGCTACAGCCAGGAAGAAGCGCGCATCATCCCAATTCATTGTGCCGTTTCCTTCTTGGAATCTTATGGGTTTTCAGCCTGTTTTCACTATGAATGCCTTGTTAGAAAAGGCATTTGCAAAAAATGAGGCTGCTGTATCATCATTATCTATTATGTTTCAGAATATGAATAAATGCATCCTTGTGAAGCAGGTTTGCATCTTTATTTTTATCAAACAATCTTTATGCTGATCGGCGCTCATGTTGCGATATGGCGCAGGTTGTGTTTTGGAGTGGCCTTTTCGGCATTAGCGAATGCGTATGAGAGCCGGTCTTGGTGGGCGTAATTGCTTGATGGGATCAGCGCTGAATCAGATTGTCTTACCAAGACTGGATATAAAAAATGGAGTCTCAAGTAGAGAGCATGTACGCCCCCGTAGCATTGGCAACTGCGGATGGTGTCAGGGTGATCACATCACCAGGTGCTAAAGCGGCAGAGAAAAATAATGCAGATGTGATTATCGAAGGATTGGCATCCCGCGGAATTCAGCATATTTTTCTGGTGCCGGGCAAGCTTGTTTACCCGCTGATTAAATCCATTGATCATTCGACGATTACCGGCATCGTTGGGGCCCATGAAACCGCCTGTGGTTTTATGGCCGATGGCTATGCTCGTGCCAGCCGCAGGTTCGGTGTTTGCTTAGGCATTTCCGGCCCAGGCACCATGAACTTCCTGCCAGCGATGGCGGCCGCACAGGCCGATAAGATCCCGGTACTTTATCTGGCGGGGGGGATTGCCACCTATCATGAAGCGCAGGGCGCATTTCAGGATGGCAGTAACAGCGGTATTGATGAGCTGACCATCGTTAAGCCGCTGCTATCCACGGCCATTGAAGTCAAAAACAACCTCACGCTACAGCATGAACTGCGCCGCAGTTTGTCCTGCTTAAATACACAGCGCAAAGGGCGTGCCTATCTCAGCGTACCGGTTGATATGCAAAAGACGGTAGCAGCCAGAACAAACCAGCCAGAGCCAACTCGGATGCCGGTGTGCCGTGAAGTCGCGGTAGATCAGCCAGCGCTGGAGATGCTGCTAGACGACTATCTGCTGCGCGGTTTGAATGTGGCTTGTCTGGTGGGGAGCCGCATCAATAATCCGTTGGATGCCGAACTGCTGTTACGTGTGGCCGAAAAGTATCGCCTACCGGTTGCCACTACCCTGTCGGGCAAAGGGGCTTTCCCTGAGGATCATGAACTGGCGTTGGGCCTGTATGGTTTTGCCGGCCATACCCGCGCGGTGGAAACCATCAATGGTGACAGCGTGGATGTCTTGCTGGTGTTGGGCTGCGATCTCAGCCAGCGCGATAGCCTGAACTGGGATCCCAAACTGCATGGCACCAAAACGCTGGTGGTGATTGATGAGGATTTCGATAAGGTCAGCTCTCACTATCAGCCCGATCTACAGATTTTCTCCAATCTGAATGGCTCGTTGCAGAGTCTGCTGGAAATTATTGAGGATGACGATGTCCGTCTGATTTGCGTCAACCGCTTGCGCGATCAGTGGATGAATCAGGTGCGTACCTTGCCGCTGGAACAGGAACAGCCGGATCTGGTGGCGCGTATCGCCCTGGGTGAGGCCAATATGTACCCTGGGGATGTGATCAAGCATCTGCGCCGCCGCACGGCCGATGACACTAATGTGGTGGTGGACTCAGGTGCGCATCGCATCTTTATGGCACACCATTGGCAGACGCGCGGCCGTGGTGATTATCATACTTCCAGCTCGCTGGCCCCCATGGGGTGGGCGATCTGTGCCGGTATCGGCATTAAGCTGGCTGCTCCACAGCGCGATTGCCTGGTGGTCACCGGTGACGGCTGCATGCTGATGCACGGTATGGAGATCCAGACCGCAGCACGTTATCAGGTAAAAATGACCTTTGTGGTGATGAATAACAGCGCACACGGTGCCGTGCATATCGACACGCTGCAAAACCGGGGGGTTTCCGCTGCTTATACCGCATTGCCGAATCATGATTGGAAGGCCTTTGCCAACAGTTTGGGCGTGGCTTCTGCCAAAGCCACGACGCTCGAGGAACTGGACCATGCGCTCACCACGGCGGCTGAGCATGAAGGCCCATTTCTGATTGAGGTGATGGTCGGCAACCACGTGGTTCCCAACCGTTATTATTCCGAGAGCATTAAAGAATACGAACAGCGTATCAAAGGGATATAAAACGCGATACGCCATACCCGTGGGTGTGGCG
>JBAQHZ010000153.1:0-10326 GCA_049288585.1 Chania sp. | reverse complement strand
GGAGAAGGCAGCATGACCCCTAACCAGAAGAGAAAGGCAAAACATGAGGCATGGACGATTGTTGCTGGTATCCCTCGCAAGTCTTACCTGGGTAAATACAAGCGTCTGACAGAGCTACAAACCCTCTGGATAAAATCATTACTGCGGGCCTGGGGTGATATGTACGGTGGCCGGGTAGATGGAAAGTTGAGATGTAGCGGCGGCAGCGGTGTATGGGGGCAATTACTTGCTGAAGAGTGGGACGACGAGAACGCCAGCCAGATAGTTAAAGTTATGGGTGAACTGCGCAAGATAGGTTACAGGGGTGAAGAACAGCTTGAGCAGGCAAAAGCCATCTTATTTCCTAAACAGTCGCTAACTTCCCTGCTTGCTGCTGCTGACCGTCAAGATGAGGGCGACTTCATGGAACGTGCAGTGCTCACGGCGATGGATCACATGAACCCGGCCTATATCATCGGCAAAAGCCATTATGCCGGTAAACAGACAGTTACTGAGATTGGTATTCACATCCGTAATCATTATGCGCCGTGGCTTTCTCGCATCCAGTCTGAAGATAGAGTGCGCTGGTGCTTGGAAGTGTTCAACTCTGCTGTCTTTTGTTCCGTTCGTGTAGCTATTTGCATCGAAAATGCAAAAAATATGGAAAAAGACTTGCAAACGGATAATGAAACTCTATAATTCAGGTATGCTTTCGCAAAGCTGTATCATGAAGCGACAAAACAAAATGACCCGCTTAGTTTGCGGGTTTTTTGTATAATAAGCACACAACATGAAAGAGCGCTGATGTTTGCGTTTCACACCTGGGCGCATTCATCCATCTCAGGCAGTGCTCTTCCAGTTGTGGTGACAGCAGGCACCGATGTGCCGGGATACAAGTGATAACCAGTAGGGGAAACGATGTCGGCGAATTCCCGGCCACCACACCCCAGTTTAGGAGTGCGATAAATGCAAGTTATCTATGTGAATGGTGCTAATGAAGCGGTATTTGAAGTTGATGACTATATGACTCACCTTATTATTGAGCCTAAAATCATTCTCAATAGACCACCTAGCAGTGCTGAATGTATGGTGACCAGTAAGGTTTGCCATATAAATATCCAGACATATAGAAATGATGACATGCGTAAAGAAGTGAAGTTGGCAACAACTGATACTCTTAGCCAAAAACGCATAGATGATCTCTTGTATCGTTACGGCAGTTATTATTCCAGAGCTGCGGGAGTTCCAAGCCGCTATCTATAGCGTTTTCCATCAACAACAATCTTCATCAGGTCACCATTCGGTGTCCTTTTTCATTTCTTGCGCCCGGCGTTTGCTGAGCGAACAGCAAACATAAGGAGCAAAACAATGGCAGAGCCTGTAACTACCACAACGGCGGTGGTGGGCGGAGCGGTAACAGGGGTTGCGATCATGACGTTCTTTGCTGGTTTACCGGCTGACGTTGTGCTTGGTGCTTTTGCTGGCGCAATCCTATTTGTTGCATCCGCCTCTGAATATGGCATTCGTTCCCGCTTAATCCTGGCTCTTGGAAGTTTTATTGCTGGGATAACCATGTATAAGCCTGCTGCCTCAATGATTATTGCCACACTGCCTGGCAGTTATGACCGTGGGGCCGATGCTGCTGGCGCTCTCTTTGCTGCGGGATGTGCTGTTTACGTACTGATGCGAGTCAATAAGAGCAATAGCAACACGAAGAAAAAAGGGGACGACAATGCTGATAACTCATGACCCAGAAACCCTGATCAATGCTGTCGTCTGCGCAGTGATTTTTATCCGCGTATTCTCATTTCGCCGCAACGGCACCGAATACGTTCGCTGGGGCGCATATCTGGCGTGGGGGCTGATGTTCGCCACCGGCTCAGTAACCCTTCGTATTCTGATGGGAACATATGAGGGAACAACCGACCCGGCAGAGTTGTTTATAAACATTGTGCTCTGCCTGCTGGTGGTACGTGCGCGTGGCAACGTTGTGCAGTTGTTCAAGATAAAACCAAGGTAATTTCCATGACAAAAGACCAATTTCAACGGGCGGCTAACATCAGCGCCGAGTTAGCCACGCGCTGGTTTCCGCATCTGGAAGCCACACTGAAAGAGTTCAATATCAGCAAACCGGTTGATCAGGCTATGTTCATTGCTCAAATGGCGCATGAATCCAGCGGCTTTAAAACGCTGGTGGAATCTTTCAATTATTCCGTAGATGGTCTGATGAGAACGTTTGGCCCGCTCTCCACAGCTAAGCGACTGAGCGACTATCAGTGCAAAATGTTAGGGCGCACTATTCAACAGAGCGCACAGCAAGAAGCTATTGCAAACCTTGTATACGGGAATCGGCTAGGTAACAAAGCGCCGGGCGATGGCTGGAAGTATCGGGGGCGCGGGTTAAAGCAGGTCACCGGCTTGAATAATTACAGCGCTTGCGGTGCAGCGCTAAAAATTGACCTGGTATCAGCTCCAGAACTGCTTGAGCGTGATGAATATGCTATGCGTTCAGCGGGCTGGTTCTGGTCAAGCAATAAGTGCGGGCAATATGGCTCTGATGTTGTCGCCGTAACGAAAGCAATCAATGGCGGCCTGAATGGTATTGATGACCGTAAAGCCCGCTTTGAGACAGCCAGTAAGGTGCTTGCATGAGATACGCGCTGATTGTTGTTCTGCTGGGGGCAATCTGCCTCGGCTGGTATGCATCTTCGTTGTCAGACGATTTAGATGCTGCGCAGAAGGAAAATAAAACACTGGTGGCAGCAGTGGAGAGTCGTGACGGGACAATCACCAAGTTGAAAGATACCGCCAGTGCTGACCGCCGCGCCACCGAAGAACAGTTAAAGATTGAACAGCAGAAGAGGGCAACGGCCGATGCTGAAAACAAAACGTTGCGCCATGCGCTGGCGTCCAGTGATTGCGATCGTCAGCGCCTGCCTGATGATGCTCTCAACATCCTGCGCAGATAAACCGCCACCACCGGCCCCGCAACTGATTTATGTGTACCCGCCAGCGGTGTTGCTCCAGCAGTGCGAACAGACACCATTCACCGGGGAAACCTTCGGTGATGCTGTGATGGCGCTGCAAGTTGCTCAGGGCGAACTGGATATATGTGCCTCTCGTATTGAGGGGCTGATTAAATGGCAACTAACTATTGGGAAAGACAATGGAAAACCAACACCGAAAAATTAAAGGCTATCGCGAACTGAGCCAAGAAGAGATTGACCTAATGAACCGGATCAAGGCTAAGGGGGCGGAACTGCTGGCTCTACAGGCTGAATTGGCTGGCCGCTTGCGCACTGATTACGATGTCAAGTTAGCTGCTGCATGTGATGCGCAGCATGGCACCGGATTCGATGTCTATCAAGGCGCATCAGATGAGGCGCAGGAGTACCGGCGCTATATGTCGGCAGAGCCTCAGCGCTGGGCCGCGATCGGTAAGACCGACATCCAGACCGGTATTATGGCGCTAGTGCGTGCAGTGGCACAGCCAGAAGTATAAGTATTACAGATGGCACTCAATGAGCGCCATCGATAATGCATAACAACCATAGCCTCGGCATAGTCCGGGGCTTTTATCTGAGGTGAGCATGCAGGGACTAAAAGAGTTATCAGCTCAACTTCAGAAAATAAAGAAGCAGGTGCCATTTGCAACAGCTCAGGCACTAACCAGCGTTGCTAGAAAGATAGCAGACGCGCAGAAGACAGCATTTCAACGCCACCTAGAGAATCCCACGCCGTTTACTGTGAGCTCTGTTAAATCTGTTGGAGCCCGCAAGAGCAACCTGGTCGCAAAAGTATTCGTAATGGATAAGGCAGCAAGCTATCTCGAACCGTTTGAATTTGGTGGGCAACATAAGCTGAATAGTCAAGCGCTTCTTAACCCCAAAAATATCAAGCTGAATAAGTACGGCAACCTTACACGCAACAAAATGGCTCAACTCAAGGCAAAGCCGGATGTGTTCATTGGCAAGGTTGGTGACTCCAATGGCGCATGGCAGCGTGTAAAAGCCAAGAAAGGGAAGAAGGGTAAAAAACGGCGTAAACGTTCCGCTAACGGTACGCGTCAAGAACGTATTAAAGCGCCCGCGCCAAAGCTGCTAATTCAGTTTGGTGATGCGTTACCAGTTACACCAACACTAGGATATATGCAGCGGGCACAAGCGATGGCTGCGGCACTGATGCCTACTGAGATAAGCAAGGCTATGGCTGAGGCATTGCGAACAGCCAAGTGATAGGCCCAGAAAAAAAATGGGTCCTTCCCATCACTTTTGTAAAGCACGGGCATTGCGCACCGCGTTCTTCGTCTAGCTATCAAATTTTGAAATTTGGGTAACAGGTAACAACTGAGGTAACACATGAACCAGTCTGATTTTGCCAAACTTCACAGCGTCAGCCGCAAGACGGTTACAACTTGGAAGGCCCGTGGCTGGCTGGTTCTGGACGGTGACGACATCGACGTTGACGCCTCAAATGCTAACCTCAAACGTTACCGTAAAACTGTTACCCAGCCTGATATAAAAACTGCCAGTAATACGCAAGGTAACAAACGGGGTAACAGATCGGTAGGTAACAAGCCGGGTAACAAAAAAGATAAAGATTCTGCCGAACCAGCAACAAAAGTTATTGAGCGCCTGATCGCCGAGAACGGTGTAACGATGACGCGCGATGAAGCGCTGACAATGAAAGAAAACTTTCTCGCACTCCTCACAAAACTGGAACATGACATTAAATCCGGTCAGGTGCTCCCTTACAAAGACATGATTGAGGCTGTTGGCAAAGAGTATTCCCGCATACGCACCCGTTTGATTGCGATTGCTCCTGAACATGGCCCCCGGCTGCGGGTGCTGGCGTCAACCACCAACGATGCTGAGTTTGTACAGGCACTGCAAGAGGTGGTTTACGAGGCGATGGAGGAATTAAGCCTTGATGCAGATAACAACCGAGGAGAGAACTAGCGCAGCCTGGCAGAACTTTACGCAAGAGCTGCGCCAGCGCCGCTCCGATATTAGCCCTCCAGAGCCGCTTTCACTGAGCGAATGGGCCAATAAATACGCTGTTCTATCAAAAGAAACCAGCGCCCAGACTGGGCGATTCCGGTCATTCGCCTACCAAGACGGTATTATGGACGCCATCACTGACCCCTCTGTGACTCAGGTCTCGGTGATGAAGTCTGCCCGTGTTGGATATACCAAAATTCTCGATCACGTTGTGGGCTATTACCTGTCTCACGATCCGTCGCCGATCCTGATTGTTCAGCCTCGCGTAGAAGATGCCGAGGATTACAGTAAAACAGAAATAGCACCAATGCTGCGCGATACCCCGGTATTAGCTGATATTTGTGGTGCGCCAAAAGCGAAAGACAGTAATCAGACCATCCTCAAAAAAACGTTTGTAAATGGAGCCAACTTAACGCTGGTGGGTGCTAATAGCCCCGGTGGCTTCCGCCGTATTACCTGCCGTGTAATCCTTTTTGATGAGGTAGATGGTTATCCGTCTGGTGGTGCTGGTGTTGAGGGGGATCAGATTGCGCTGGGTATCAAGCGCTCGGAAACATTCTGGAATCGCAAGATTGCGCTGGGTTCAACTCCAACTGTGAAGGGAACCAGCAGGATAGAGAAGGCGTATGAAGAAAGTGATCAGCGCCGTTATTACGTTCCATGCCCACACTGTGGTGAATACCAGGTGTTGGAGTGGGGAGGGCCCGATACTCCCTATGGCATAAAATGGGACAAAGATGAGCATGGAGAGGGTGTTCCTGATTCTGCCTATTACGTCTGTCGCCACAATGGTTGTGTTATTCACCATAACGAAAAAGCGTCAATGGTTAAGCTCGGCGAATGGCGAGCAGCTAAACCCTTTAAGGGGCATGCTGGTTTCCATATTTGGGCCGGTTACAGCCTCTTCCCCAATGCAGCATGGAAATACCTGGTTGCCGAGTGGCTGAGGGTAAAAAATGATCCACTGATGCGCCAGACATTTATTAACCTGGTGTTGGGTGAACCCTATGAGGATCGCGGCGAAAAGGCGCTTAGTGAACGGAAATTGTTGGAGCGCTGTGAGGTTTACGCCGCTGAAGTGCCCGATGGTGTTGCTGTGCTAACAGCGGGTATCGATACCCAGGATGGCCGCTTTGAGATTGAGGTGACCGGATGGGGGCGCAGTGAGGAAAGTTGGTCTATTGCATATGACGTTATTGAAGGTGATCTGGAAACAGATGAACCTTGGCGGCGTCTTGATGCTTACCTGAAGCAAGTCTGGCGGCGTGGTGATGGGCGTGGCTTTACCATCATGGCGGCATGCATGGACTCCGGTGGACATCATACCCAGAAAGTTTATGAGTTTGCTAAAGAGCGTCTTGGTCGTCGTATTTGGGCCATCAAAGGGGAATCAGCGAGAGGCGGTAAACGTTCCCCGGTATGGCCGACAAAAAAACCAACCTCCCGCTCTAAATCCAGCTTCAAGCCAATCATTATTGGGGTTAATGCCGCGAAGGATACTATTCGTGGACGGCTCCATATTGAACCGCCTGAACCGGGTGAGGCATCCGCCAGTTATATGCATTTCCCAGCAGACCGTGATTTGAACTATTTCAGTCAACTTTTGGCTGAGCGGTCAGTATTAAAAGTTTCTGGTGGTCAACGTTATCGAGTTTGGGAGCAGATTCCTGGTCGTGCCAATGAGGCGCTGGACTGTCGAGTATATAGTTACTCTGCGTTATGTGGATTGTTCTATTTGGGGCTTAAGCTAAACACCCTGGTAGATAATATTGCCATTAACCCAAACCGTTTATTGCCTGCTCCAGATAAACCAGAAGAGAAAGTTAACTACCAACTTCCAGGCGTCATTATTGCCGAGGCAGAAAAGCCCGCACGCCAACGTATCTCTCAATTATTACCGTGAGGACTTATGTCTACATTAACCGGGATATCGGATGAGCGGCTTCGCGCCATGCTTGAGGAGGCCCAGCAGGCAAAATTCGAAATCATGATGGGTAAACGAGGAGTTTCATTCTCATATACACAGGGGGATGGAACTCGCTCTGTCACGTACCAGCAGACCAATATAGACCAGCTCAATGAGTTGATTTCAGAAATTCAAACCGCGCTCGGTATTGGTCGCCGCCGCGCAGTGAGATTCAGGTGGTAGGTATGGGTGAAGTCAGAATTTTAGGACTCAATGGACAGCCATTGGCTCCGTCCCGGCCAAAAATATCAGCGCTGAATAGTACCAGCGGAATTCCTTATGATGCCGCCGATGTTAATGGCGATCACATGGCTAACTGGCAACCTGGCCTATGGTCCACTGACAATGAGATCAACATCTATCGTGACCGTATTGTTTCCCGCATCAGGGATATGGTTCGTAATGATGGGTGGGTCAGCGGCAGCGTTACACGCATACTCGACAATGCTATGGGGGCCAACTTCCGGCCCATAATCAAACCAGACTACCGGGCATTAGCATTGATGACCGGTAACAATGCGTTTGATGCTACATGGGCTGATGAGTATGGGCGTGTACTCGAAGCACACTGGCGAACTTGGTCTGGGGATGCTGGGCGCTATTGTGACGTTGAGCGCAAGCAGACGGTATCTCAGATGTTGCGGTTAGGTTTCCGTCACAAGCTTGTTGACGGTGATTCATTACTGGTCATGCAGTACCGACCTGATCGGCTTGGGAATGGCAAGGCACGATATGCAACTACAGTTCAGGTGATTGACCCTGATCGCTTGAGTAACCCCAACGGTGTTTTCGACATGCCAAACATCCGAGGTGGTGTAGAGATTGATGCAGATGGGGCCCCGATAGCCTACCACATCAGGGAAGCTCATATGGGTGACTGGTGGAGTGGTGCCAAAACAATGACGTGGAAGCGTGTAATGCGTGAAACGGATTGGGGGCGTCCGATAGTCATTCATGATTTCGATCATGAGCGTGGCTCTCAACATCGAGGTACGGGGATTTTAACCCCCGTTGTTCAGCGGATGAAAATGCTGATCAAGTACGATCAGACAGAGCTGGAAGCAGCAATAATCAATGCGATTTTTGGTGCGTTTATTGAGTCACCTTATGATCGTGACATGGTTGAATCAGCGCTCGATACCGAGCATACCGAGCTTGGTGAATATCAAGCTGGTCGGGTGGAGTTTCATAATGACCGCCGCTTGTCGCTGCAAAATGGCGCTCGAATGCCCATTCTGTATCCGGGTGAAAAAATCGGTACTGTCACCGCTGAACGTCCAAACAGTAATTTTAAAGAGTTTGAATCTGCTGTGTTACGTAACTTTGCGGCGGCAACAGGGCTATCTACCCAACAGGTAACCCAGGACTGGAGTGATGTTAACTACAGTTCAGCCCGTTCGGCTCTGCTTGAAGCATGGAAAACACTCACTCGTCGTCGTACAGACTATGCGAACGGCACTGCTCAGCCTGTTCTCTCAGCATTTATTGAAGAGCTGCATGATACGCAAGACTTACCGCTACCTTTTGGCGCTCCTGATTTTCTGGAGGCTAAAACCGCCTATTGCCGTGCGCAGTGGATGGGGCCGGGGCGCGGATGGGTTGATCCTGTTGCAGAGAAGAAAGGGGCAATTCTGGGTATGGAGGCCGGGTTATCCACGCTGGAAATTGAAGCTGCTGAAAACGTTGGTGAGGATTGGGAAGAATTGCTCGATCAGCGCCAGCGTGAGATTGCAGCATATAAAGAGCGTGGATTACCGCTCCCAAGTTGGGCGCAGGCTGACGCCTTTGCTCCTGAGCCACAAAAACCGGAGGTACAGTGAAAGGCATAAACCTGCCGCACCTGGCACAAAGAATGTTCAACACTCCACTGGCACTTCATCCGCGTAAAGCTGAAGTAGTGATGGCAGCGATGGCTGAGCGTTTTGGTATTACTAGAATTAAATCCAGCATGGAATGGGAGGATGATGACGACGAATTTAGTTCTGAAGCTGAAAATAAAGGGTATGAAATTGTTGGTGGGGTGGCCGTTATCCCCATTCAGGGAACCTTGGTTCAGAAGTTGGGGACGTTGCGCCCTTACAGTGGCATGACGGGGTACGACGGAATTCGTCAATCATTCCTGACTGCGCTTTATGATCCCGAGGTATCCGCCATTTGCCTTGATATTGATTCACCTGGTGGTGAGGTTGCCGGGTGCTTTGATCTGGCGGATGAAATTTACGGCTCTCGGGGGCAAAAACCTATCCATGCCATTCTGAGTGAAAGCGCATATTCAGCCGCCTATGCTCTCGCCAGTGCCGCAGACCGTATTACCGTACCGCGTACCGGTGGTGTTGGTTCAATTGGCGTAATCGTTATGCACGTTGACTGGTCACAGCGTATTAAAGCTGATGGGTTTCAGGTCACAATAATTACTTACGGTGACAGGAAAGCGGAGACTAACCCTTACGTGCCGCTATCAGAGGTAGCAGCCAAAGCCATTCAGGATGAAGTGAATTCCGTTGGTCAGCTTTTTGTCAGCACTGTTGCTCGCAACAGAGGGATAGCCGAGAAGGTTATACGCGATACACAAGCCGCGTGCTTTATGGCTGCGGATGGCGTCGCTCTTGGCCTGGCTGATGAAATAATCACCCCTGATAGGGCTTTTTTAAATTTGTTAAATAAAACAGGTAATTGACATGGCTAAGCAGAAATTATTTAGTTTTGCTCACTTGATCGGGCGTGGTGCCTCTGCGTCAGAAGAGGATGAAGGCAAAAAAGCTAAGGCAAAAAAAGCTGAGGACGATAAGGAGAAAGATGATCCTGATGCCGAGGATGACAATGGTAACGGCGATGATAAGGATAAGGACTCCAAGGCAAAAGGCTCCGATGATAATTCCGATGACCCAGACGCCGACGATGATCCTGATGCCGAAGAGGGTGACGACGACGGCGAAAATGATGATGACAATAAGGATGTTAAAAAGGGGCGGAGAGCTGAACGCCAGCGCTGTGCTGCTATTTTTAGTAGCAAGCACGCAGCCAATAATGAGGCACTGGCCGCATCGCTGGCATTTAACACCGGTATGAGTTCCAAGGATGCTATTAACGTTATGGCTACATCGGGCAGTGTAAAGGTTGTAGCGCCACCTCGTCGCCAATCTCTTGATGAGCGCATGCGTGGAAATAGTCCACATATTGGGCCTGATGCCACGAATGCTGATAAAGGCACCCCCCAGGCGCTGGCCGGAAGTATGACCAGTCTCTATAACAAGATGAAGGGTAAAAAATAATGGCCGGACAAAATCCTTTTGCACCTGGCATGACCAGCGATGTTTTCATTCCCGATCAGTTAGTCAGCGGACCGTTACAGATAGTGACTGAAAACGGCACTATCGCTCA
>JBAQHZ010000152.1:0-5514 GCA_049288585.1 Chania sp. | reverse complement strand
TAAGTAATATTTTATAACCTCGTGGTTAGCGGATGTTTATCGTCCAAAAATTAATAAAAACGTCCTCTGGTAAATGGAGAAAATTATGCGACCAATAAAAATGACTTTATTATCCCGCGGCTCTTGGCTGGCACTGGCCGTTGCTGCCGCACTGCAAGTTACGGCTTCCTATGCGGCACAGGCACATCCGCTGATCGTTAAACTCGATGACTTGCAGTACAGCCAGCAACAACTTGCAGCGCAAAATCCAGCGTTTGTCGGTGCCTATAACGCACTCATCGTCAAAGCAGATAAGGCTCTTGGCAAACCCGCGTATTCGGTCATGGATAAAAGCCTGACCGCCGCCAGCGGTGACAAGCATGACTACTACAGCTTTCCGCCCTATTGGTGGCCAGATCCGGCCAAAAAAGACGGGCTGCCTTATGTACGCAAAGACGGCGAAACCAACCCTGCGGCCAACAGCGATGCCACCGATAAAAAACGCCTCAACAGCATGAGTGATGACGTCTGGACGCTGGCGCTCGCCTGGCAGTTCAGCCAAAAACCGGCCTACGCTGAAAAGGCGCGCGATCAGCTCGTCACCTGGTTTATCAACCCGCAAACCCGCATGAACCCGAACCTGCAATATGCCCAGGCGATCCCTGGGATTAACGACGGGCGCGGCATCGGGCTGATCGACAGCCGGGCACTGGTGGAGGTGATCGACGCAGTCGAACTGCTGCGCCCAGCCAAGGTGCTCAGCGAGGACGATTACCAGAAAATCAAACAATGGTATGGCGATTTTTACCAATGGATGACCACCAGCCAGAACGGTTTTGAAGAGGACAACTGGCATAACAACCACGGTACCTACTTCGACCTGCAAGCCGCGTCATTTGCCCTGTTCAGCGGTAATCTTCCCGAGGCGAAAAAACGCCTGCAAATCACCCAACTGCGGCGTATTGCTTCCCATTTTGATATCGAAGGCCGCCAGATGGCAGAACTTGAGCGCACCCGCCCGTGGCATTACAGCAACTTTCACCTTGAGGCTTACAACAAGCTGGGGCGCTTAGGCGAAGTGGCTGGCGTCGATGTGTGGAATTTCGCCCTGGACGATCACAGCCTGCGCAAAGGCTACGGCTACATTGCCGGGTTCGTTAACAGCGATACGCCATGGCCGTGGAAAGACATCGACAAAATGGATGCCAAAAAAGCCTTGGTCAATATGGTGAGTGCTGCCCGCACCTGGCCCGACGATAAACAGTTCAGCGAAAAGGCCCAATGGCTGATGGCGACTTATCCTGATGAAATCACTACGCTTATCACCCCATTAAAACACTGATGCCAGGGAATAGGGATTAACAGCGATGAAGCAGTTCACCACGCAACAACTTATTCTCTTGAGGAAGCGAGCGGCTCAGCAACCGCAGGTGATTGAGCACTTGAAAGCGCAAAACGCCGTGGTACTCAATAGCCCGGTTCAAGTCCCGCAAACCGCCGTGGCCACCTGGAATCTTTACTATTTTTGCCCGCATCACGGCGTGCGGTTGGTATGGGAACGCCATTGCCCTACCCGCCATCGCTGCCCGGTGGATGATCAGCTGTTTAGCGGTGAGCCCTATGACGGCGCTTGGTGGCGCGAGATGAACGGCCTGAATGCCAAAGCCTGCCATCAGTTGGGGTTGCTGTGGCAGCTGACCGGCGCGGCGGAATATCTGGATAAGGTCACGGCGATGTTGACCGCCTATGCGGCGTTCTATCCCGGTTACCAAGTGCACGGCAATATTCCTTACAACGGGCCGGGCAAAATGAATGCACAGACCCTGTGCGAAGCCAACTGCCTGCTCGATTTTGCGCTAGGTTTTGATTACATCGCCGAAGCGCTAACGGCGCAACAGCGCGACGACATCACAAACCGCCTGCTACGCTGCGGAGCGGAGTTTCTGATGGCCCACCGCACGCCGCAGTTGCATAACCATGAAGTGAAGATCGGCAGCGCTATCGGCGTGCTGGGGTTTATTCTGCAAGATGAAGCGTTGCTGGAGTTTGCCGTCAATCAGCCCTATGGCCTGCGCTATCAGCTTGAACATGGGCTGTTTGACGAAGGGCTATGGTTTGAAGGTTCGATCCATTATCACTTCTACGCGCTACAGGGTTTTCTGGCATTTGAAAAGCTGGCAAAGGGCAGCCGCTGGAGCCTGCTGGATACCCCTTTCTACCGCAAAATGCTCAGTTTCCCGCTGCAACTGCTGATGCCGGACGGCAGCTTCCCGCGTATTAACGACTGTATTTATGGCCAGGAAAGGCTCGATCACAGCGACGTCTACGAGTTTGCCTGGTCTTGCTACCGGGATGACGCCTACGCGGCGGCGTTACAGGCGATTTATCGCACCACACCGCGTGCCAATATCGACGCATTGCTCTACGGCACCGATCTGCCTTCTCAACCGCTGGAGGTGATCCCGCAGCAACATCTGCATGCGCCGAGCTGCGGGATCACTATCTGGCGTAACCCCGCCAAACGCCGAGCACTGCTGGTGAAACACACGCCCTACGGCGGCGAACATGACCATTACGATCGGCTGAGCCTGATTTTGTTCAACCAGGGCAAAGAGATCCTGCCCGATCTCGGCACTACCGGCTACGGCGCGCGGATGCACTATGCCTACTACAAAAACAGCGCTACCCACAACACGCTGGCAGTGAATCAAACTAATCAGCCTCCGGCGGTGCCGCAGGTGCTCCATTATCATCAAGATGAGGCGTTTTGCTGGCTGGATGCGGAAGTGGACTGGCGAAAAGCCCCGCCGATGCTGGACAGCCATACCCGCGTAGAATGGGACAGCCAAGCCTATCGCAATGTCCACTTTCGCCGCCGCCTGCTGTGGCTGGAGGGGGCGTTGATCGACATCAGCAGCATAGAAAATCCGCATCAGCAGCAGTTGGACTGGACGCTACATCTGCCGGGCAAAGCGCTGGATGCCATCGGCAACGCGGCCAATTTCAGCCAGCATGGGCCGCTGGCGGTGATGCACGATGCGCTGGTGACGCCGCTGAACAATAGCCAGCCACGCCATTTTGCGGTTTCGCGTGAGGGGCAAGCACTGTGGCTGCATGGTGATGCCATGCTATGGCAAGGCGCTGCTCCCGCAAACCCGGCAGTGGCCGATTTAAGTTATCTGACGCTGCGCAGCCATCAACCACGGGCAGAGTTTATTTGCGTGTGGGATTTTGATAATAAACAGCCGATAACCGACATGCAGGTGAAGCGGGATGGTAGCGGACTACGCATTCAGATACGGCGCGGTGAGTTCACCCTGGTCGTCGAAGTGAATGACGATGCCGGTCAACTACCGCAGCTGCACACAAGGTAAGATTGTTTTGGCTATACCCTTCATACTTCAAGTTGCTTGGGTGTCGGCTGCGTCTGTTCGCACCAGTCACATAGTTATCTATGCTCCTGGCGACTCTCGGACTGGCCGCCTACAAGCCACTCGAATTATTTTGGGTATATACATAACGCGGGTATCTCTGTAACAATCAAAAATGTATGCAAGGGGATCAATAACATGACAACGGGCATCGTAATCACCGCCGCCGGGCATGGTGAGCGCTTCACCCAGGCCGGTGGCACAGGGAATAAACTCAACGCTGCTCTGCATGGCAGTACGGTGTTTGAACAGACGCTGCAACAGGCGCTGGCGTCCGGCCTGCCGGTGCAGGTGGTGACCCGGCCAGAAAACCTGCCGGTACAGCACGCCTGTGCCGCACATCAGGTGCCGGTCACGCTGCTGGCGAGCGGTGGGCTGGGGGAATCTATCGCCGCTGGCGTTGCGGCAACCTCAGATTGGGCTGGCTGGCTGATTCATCTGGCAGATATGCCCTTCGTCACGCCAGCGGTATTTCTGCAAGTGGCGAGCGCGTTGCAACAGCACAGCATCGTTCGCCCTGTCTGCCAACAGCAGCCGGGCCATCCGGTGGGTTTTTCCGCCGCCTGGTGCCGCGCATTGTGCTGCCTGAGTGGCGATCGCGGTGCCCGTGAACTCCTCAGCCGCGAACCGGTTTACCTGCTGCCTATCGATCAGCCTGGCATCGTGCAGGATATCGATCTGCCGTCACAGTTACCGCCTAGCCCGTAAGTTGATGCGGTTATCAACCTGATAATCCCCTTATCAGATTGATAAATTATCGCCGCATAGCCAGATCCTTTGCCCATCAGAACCGCCCTGATTCTGCCGAAAACCAGTATCAACTCACGAAATTCACATTATCCCGGCGAATCAACCGATTATGGCCTGCAAGTTGCTGTTACCCCTCTAGCGGTTTTTTCTATCATCAGGGGGCCAATATGGCTTTAGGAGTGTCGCTTAAACGCGTTGATGCAGAAGCTAAAGTCACCGGTCTGGCCCGCTACACTGACGATCTCAGCATGCCCGGCATGCGCTATGCCAAGTATGTCCGCAGCCCGATCGCACACGGCCTGGTTACGCGGATTGATACCCAGAAAGCACTGCAATTGCCGGGCGTAGAAGCCATCTTCACCTATCAGGATGTGCCGCAGCAGTGCTTCCCGACCGCAGGCCATGCCTGGTCGCTGGATGCCAATAAGCTCGACGTGGCGGATAAGCAACTGCTGACTGGCCATGTGCGTCACCACGGTGATGGCGTGGCAATTGTAGTCGCCTGCGATCCGCTAACGGCAGAAAAAGCCGCCCTGCTGGTCGAGGTTGAATATCAGGAACTGCCGGTGATGACCACCGCCGCAACCGCGCTGGCGGCCGATGCTCCACTGCTGCACGGTGGCACCAGCAACCTGCTGAAACAGCACGCGCTAAAAGGTGGCGACCCTGATGCAGTATTGGCTGCGGCGGAGGTATTGGTTGCAGGCCATTACCGAACGCAGGTGGTGCAGCATTGCCACCTGGAAGGGGTGATCGCCTATGCCTATATGGACCAGATGAGGCGGATAGTGATCGTCTCCAGCACCCAAATCCCCCATATTGTACGCCGCGTGGTCGGCCAGGCGCTGAGCATGCCGTGGTCAGCCATCCGGGTGATTAAACCCTATATCGGCGGCGGTTTTGGCAACAAGCAGGATGTGCTGGAAGAACCAATGTGCGCTTTTCTGACCTGGAAACTCGGCGGTATACCGGTCAAAGTCGAACTGAGCCGCGAGGAGTGCTTTTTAGCCTCCCGCACCCGGCATTCGTTTGCGGTCAGCGGCAAACTGGGCGTAACCCACGATGGCATCCTGCAAGCCTACAGCCTGGACGTGCTGTCCAACACCGGGGCTTACGCCTCCCATGGCCATTCGATCGCCGCCGCCGGGGCCAATAAAATCGCTTATTTATACCCGCGTATCGCCCTCGGTTACCAAGCCACTACCTATTACTCCAACCTGCCCAATGCCGGGGCGATGCGCGGCTATGGCGCTCCACAGGTGACCTTTGCCCTGGAATGCATGATTGACGAGGCTGCCGCCCAGTTAGGCATGGATCCTCTCGAGTTGCGGATTAAAAACGTTGCCCGCCAAGG